>JAEUJS010000201.1 GCA_016792935.1 Archangium sp.
GTGGCGCGAAGACGTGGGTGGTGCGAACTCCCGAGGCCGCGGCGGATCTGCTGGCGAGTATGGCCGCCTCGAATGCGCCGGTCGTTGGCGAGATCGCGAATGCTCGCCTCAAGCACTACGAGAGTGAGGCGCTGCGCCAATCGAGTGTGAGTGTCGGAGTCGGCGGGTCACTCGGCATTCCACTGCCGACCATCAAGGGCGAACTCGAGGCAAAGGGCGAGTGGACCGCGACGATCGATCGCGACAAACGCGCGCTGGTTCTCGAGACCGCGGTTACGGGGGAAGCAATCGGCCGCTTCGGGATTCTGATCGCGGGGGGAGGCATGGAGGGTGAAGTCAGTGGCCGTGTGCGCACCGAGATCGCGCTGACCCCCGAGTTGCTCGAGAAATACGAGCGCGGCGAGGTGTCGCTTCGCGACCTGGCGCAGGGGGTTCGCACGAGCGAGAAGGTCATCCTCGAGGCGAAGGGCCGGGGCGAAATCACCAACGTGTTTGCGCCAAAGGCCAACATGTCGGCGATCGTGGTGGCCGAGGCTGAGATCGACTTCGACAAAGTGAAGGAAGCGCTCGCGAACCCCGACCGCGCGCCGCAGTTCCTGCACGGCCACCGCAAGACCTACGTCGCGAAGGACATGGTCGGCGACGAACTGCAGATGATGGTCGTCGACGCCAAAGTGCAGATCGCCCGCTACGCCGTGACCGAGACGCCACTGTTCCACCACGATCATCCGGCCGACCTGCAGAAGGAGCTCGACGGCAAGCGACTGACGAACGCGATGCCGCACTGATCACTTCGAGGATGGATCGAAGAACTCCATCAACTGCTCGCGCTTGTGGTGGGCATCTTCCATCGCAAGCGCGATCAGATCTTTCGAGTACGCGGAATCGAAGAGCAGGTAGCTCCCGAGCTCGGCCTGGGTGAAGAGGTTCGAGCCGCTCAGTCGATTGAAGAGCCGCGTCGGGAGCAGTTCCTTCGATTCCTGCTTCGCGCGCTTCTCGAGGTGCGGCCGCGCGAGCTCGGCGAGGTCGCGAGAAGGACGAATCACGAGATCGCGCACTACGCGGTACGGCTGGCCGCGCACGTCTCCGAGCGTCTCGTTCATGCGGCTGATGAAGTCGTCGCCGTAGTTGCGGCGGCCGCTCTCGAGCATCTCGTTCAAGCGACGCAGGCGATCGAGGTCGTACTCGGTGCGATCGACCATCAACGCGTTGAGCACCTTGCCGATGATCTGCGGCGTGGTCGGCATCGCATCCAACATCGGAGGCTCCACCGCGGTCTTCGGCTTGTGCCGCAGTGAGAGAATCAGCACGCGATCGGCTCCGAGGCGGAGCGCGGGACTCAGCGGCGTGTTCTGCCGCACGAAGCCATCGCAGTAGTACTCGTCACCCACCCGCGCCGAACGGAAGAGCAGGGGAATCGCCGCGCTCGCCAACGCGTGTTCCGGCCCGAGCACCACTTCGACGGGTTGTTGGTACGGATCGCGACTCCAACGCGGAAGGCCCGACTCGCGGCGCTGAATGAAGATGACGGTCTTTCCATCGCGGATGCGCGTGGTGCTGACCGAGACCGCCTGACACAACCCGCGTGCGAGATTGGCGGCGATGCGCGGCCAGTCGATGGCGTGACGCACCAGGTTCTCGATCGGCTCGGGATGAAAGAGATCGTAGAGCCGCCAGCCTTCCGGCCGTTCATTCGCTCGCGTCGCGCGCCAGATCTTCCGGCTCACCGAATAGAGCGACTCGCCCTCGACGCGGAACACCTTCTCGAGCGTGAGACCCGTCCACAGACCTTCCAGCGCGCGGCCCTGCTGATCGGGAATGTGCATCGTCGCGGCGAGGAAGCAGGCGGTGCTCGCCCCGACCGAGGTTCCACTCAGCACATCGAAGCGAACGTTCGACCGCGCGGGTTGCGGTAGCTCTTCGCGGAGGTAGCGGATGATGCCGGCCTCGTACGCACCACGCGCGCCGCCACCCGAACACACCAATCCAATCCGTGGTTTCGCCGTCACGGCCCGACTCTCACCGAAGTCGCGCGGTTCGAAAAGTTGCGGGCGCTACAGGCTGGTGGACACTGATCAGACCCTGTAGCGAACGAAAGCGAGCCGAAGATGATCGAAATCACTGCGCAGTCTCCGTTGCCCACCCGGTTTCACCCGCGTGTCGATGCAGGCTTCATGGTGAAGCTCTTCACCGGCGGCCGCTCGGTCCTCGCGAAGGCGACGGATCTCTCGATGGCGGGCCTGAAGTTGGTGGGTGATTTCGCCGCGGCCGATGATCGCCTCACGCTGTGCATTCCGCTGCCTGGTGATCGGGAAGTGGTGACGCAGGCCACCGTGCGCCGTCGCAATGAAGAGAGCATTTCGGTCGAGTTCGATCAGCTCGACTGGGACGACATGTTCGCCGTCGCGCGCTACCTGCACCCACGCTTGCCGTAGCCAAGCCCCTGGGGCGACTCAGTTGGGTGGGGAAGCGTCAGGCTGGGCGCGCTTTGAGCTGATGGACGAGATCCAACAGCTCGGCGCCCCGGAAGGGCTTGTGGATGTAGCCGTTGGCCCCGGCTTTCATCGCCACTTCGACGTCGGTCTTCTTGGCCTTCGCGGTCAGCATGTAGATCGGTGTCTTTGCCGTTCGCGGATCAGCGCGGAGCATGCGGCACACCGCGATGCCATCGAGCTGAATGCTCCCGTGCGGCGGCAAGACGACGTCGAGCAACACCAGATCGAACGTCTGCGTCTTCGCGAGCTTGAGTCCGTCGGCTGCGTGTGACGCCGTCTCGACTTCGCATTCCGATTCCGTGAGGAGACTGCGCACGAGCTCGCGGATCACCGGCTCGTCTTCCACCACCAGGATTCGGAACGGACCGGCCATCGGAGCGACGGAGTATATCCACGCGGACTGTGGCGCGCCGCGAACCGAGCGGAAACCGGGCAGTTAGATGTGGCGACAGGTGTGCAGAAGCGACGGCCGCTGTTCAACCCTCACTTCGGAGTCCACGCATGTCCCGCATCGAGTCCAACGTCGCTTCGCAGATCCCCGAGCAGCTGGAGTCGTCGCAGTCTTCGCAGCAGTCGCAGAGCGCTTCGCAGAAGCAGAACGCGGTCTGCTCGTTCGAGAGCCAGCGTTCGTTCGATACCGGCTATTCGATCGACAACTCGAACGCGAAGCCGACGGCGCAGGGCTCGGCGCTCGAGCAGATGAAGCAGGCAGCTGGCCTGACGGCGTGGACGCAGGTCGCCGGTGAGAAGGCGCTCGGCGTTCCGATCGATGGCGTCGTCGCGCGCCTGCTCACCGAGGTGAAGCCGACGCCGCCCGACAACAGCAAGCCGACCGAGTACGTGAACTACGCGAGCACCATCAAGGGCGTCAGCGCGAAGGACGCGTTCGAGTACTTCAAGAATCACCCGACCGAGTGGTTTGGCGCCGCTGGCATCACGCTCCACCCGCCGGTGAAGGAGCTGAAGGACGGAGCGCGCGTCGGTCTGACCGAGCCTGGCATTACGCCTCCAGTGATGGCGCCGATCGAAGTGCACATCGACGAGGCCTCGCGCACGGTGAGCATCACCACGCTCGACGGTCACCCACTGCGCGGCGTGAATCAGTTCTCGTTCGAAGAGAACGCGACGGGCGATTGCGAGATGCGTCAGTCGTCAGCGTTCCAGCTCAGCTCGTTTGCGTCGGAGCAGGGCTCGGCCGCGATGAGCAAGCTCGCGAAGGCGGGCATGCCGGGAGTCCAGGACGCCATCGAGCGCCAGCACCAGATCTGGGAACGCGCGCACGCCAACGTCGCTGATCAGGCGCCGCGGAAATGAGCAGTCACTCGTAGGCGAGCGCTTCGACGACATCGAGGCGTGCAGCGCGACGGGCAGGGTAGAGCCCGGCGATGATCGCGGACACGGTGCCAATCAGAATCATCTGCACCGCGGTCATCCACGGGTACGCGTAGGGGAAGTTCCAGCCCGTGGCCTGCACGCCGACGATGTTGGTCACGATGAAGCCGACGACTCCGCCGGTGGCGACGCCGAAGAGACTCCCGGTGAGGCCGATGAAGAACGCCTCGCCGGTGAAGAGCTTGAGCACGTGGCCGCGATCGGCTCCGACCGCGCGCAACAGACCAATCTCGCGCGTGCGATCGAGCACCGCCGCGAGCAGCGTGTTGATGATGCCGAGCAGTGCGAGCGCGACGGCGACGGTCTCCATCGCGTAGGTGATGGCGAACGCTCCGCCGACGAGCTTCTTCGCTTCCTGGCGCAGCTCATCGTTCGACAACACGTAGAGGTCGTACTGCTTGCCCAACTTCGCGGTGATCGCGTTGCGCGTCTCCTCGAGCTTCGACTTGTCCTTCAGGTACACGTGAAAGGTATCGACCTGATCGGTCTTGAACTGCTCCTTGAAGATGGAGCGATCGAGGATCACCGAGCCCTGATCCGACGTGTAGTCGATGATGATCGTGCCGACGGTGTACGTGTGCTCGCCCGTCGGCGTCTTCATCACGAACGTCGAACCGACCTT
This sequence comes from Archangium sp., assembly GCA_016792935.1. Classification (GTDB taxonomy): domain Bacteria; phylum Myxococcota; class Myxococcia; order Myxococcales; family Myxococcaceae; genus Archangium_A. Next base: position 4,510 of record JAEUJS010000201.1, read on the forward strand.
GAGATCGCGGCGGCGCGAGAAGTTCTCGCTGACCGTCACGTAGCCCTTCGCGCGTTCCTCGGGAGTGGGAATCTTCCCCTCGAGGATCATCGTGCTGCCCAACTTCTCGTGAATCGACGAGTCGAGCGAGATGACGAACACGCGCAGCCCGAGCACGTCGTGCGCCATCAGCCGCACCGGGTTGAGCGCTTCGATGTTTCCGTTCCCTGCCGCGAGCAGCTCGGCTTCGACCTCGGCCTTCATCGGCTGGTTCTGCGTGCCCGCGAGCCGCGCTGAAGACGTGACGAAGAGATCTGCCGGAATCGCCTGCTCGATCCACTTGTCGGCGCTGGCCTGGAAGGAGCCGATGAACGCTCCGACGGTGACCGCCATCGTGACGCCAATGCTCAACGCGCTGACCGGAACCGCCGTGCGCACCGGGGCGCGCGCGAAGTTGTCAGCCGCGAGCCGCCCGCTGATGCCGAACAACAACTCGCCGGGCCGCTGAAAGGGAACGTTGAGCCAGCGCAACACGATGGGCGAGAGCAGCGTGATGCCCATCAAGATGAAGAAGATCGCCGTGTACCCAAACGCCGGGAAGTTCTCGAGCGGCGGAGGAATCTGCGCGACGGGCCACGCGAAGATCAGCAGCCCCAATCCCACCCACGTCGGCCAGGCCTTCACTTCGACCGCGCCGGCTCCGATGGCGGCGTCTTTGCGCAAGGCTTCGACGGGCTGCACACCAGAAGCGATCCACGCGGGCCGCAGCGCAGCGAAGACGGAGCCGAGAACGCCGAGCGTCAGTCCGAGAATCAATTCGCTCGAGCCGAGCTTCACGTCGTTGATGTTCACGCGGACGTAAATTTCGCTCACCGAGTTGGCGACGCTGCCGATCGCCGCTTTTCCAACGAGCACGCCCAGCGGCATGCCGAGCAACGAGCCGAGCAGGCCGAACACCGCGGCCTCGAGCGCGAAGAGCACGCGAATGCGACGGCGGGTGGCTCCGAGCGCGCGGAGCGTTCCGATCTCGCGGCGACGCTGCACCACGCTGATCGACACCGTGTTGTAGACGAGGAACACACCGACCAGCAGCGCGACACCCGAGCCGAGGTTGAGGCCGAGCTGGAAGCTGCGCACCATGGTCGTGACCGCGGAGCCGCGCTTGTCTGGCGAGTCGACTTCGATGCTCGCGCCGACGGCCTTCTGCAGCCGCTCCTTCATCGCCTCGAGGCCGACCTGCTGATCGATTGCCACGTCGATGCGCGTGAGCGTGCGGCCTTTGCCGAACGCTTCCTGCAGCGAGCCGAAGAACATCACGCCGACGGAGCCACCGAACGCCTTGAGCGGGCCGGTCTCCTTGAGCAGTCCGTGAATCACGAACGGGCGCGCACCTTCGTGCGTCTGCAGCTCGATGATTCCGCCGACGCCGAGGTTCTTCGCCCTGGCGAAACGCTCGGAGACGAGAATGCGATCGGTCGAGTTGAGGAACTCGAGATCGTCAGCGAGCTTGCCGACGTTGGTCTCGCCTGCTCCCTCGTAGGTGCGGAAGTAGCCGTCGTCGAGCAGGTCGACGCCCATGATGTACAGCGACTCTCCGGGCGAGTTGTTCACCGGAGCGACCACCGACAAGCCGCCCGCCGCGTGCAGTACGCCCGGCGTCGCGCGCACCGTCTCGAGGAGATCTTCCGAGAAGCCCGACGTCTCGGCGGCGACGGTGAGATCAGCCTTGCCCGCGACCGTGTCGATGGTCGAACGGAAGGCGTCCATCACCGAGCGGTTGATGGCGGCGATGCCGACGAGGGTCGCGACGCCGACGGCCACTCCGACCAGCGTGAGCAACGAGCGAAGCGGCGACTGGAAGACGTGCCGGAACGAGACGAAGCGCAGGAGCGACCACATGGGCGCGCGCACCTTAACCGCCTTCAGCAGCGACTTACTTGCCGAAGACGGCTTCGACTTCTTCCATCGAGAAGGCGAGGTGCGCGGCGTGGTTCTTCAGCCCGCGCGAGAGGCGTTCCATGTGCACTGCGGCCTTCGCCGACTTGCCGACCACGCGCACCACCTTGCGCACGCCGAACGTGCCGAGCTTTCCACCGAGCACACGGAAGCCTTCGAGGACGTCGTCGTCCACCGCCTCGAGCTCGCGAATGTCGGACAACACGTCGACGGGCGCGCGAAGACGACTGAGCGCTGAGGTGAGTTGCTCATCGGCCGAGGCGAAATCGGCGTTGGTCACCACGCCTCGCAGCTCGATGTTGATTCTGTTTCGACCGACGTCAGGACTGATACGGACCACGGGTTCTTGACCTCTGAACCCCCCCGAGACTCAGTCCTCTTTATCTGAAGCGACAGACTGTCCGCAAAAAACGTGTGTCACGTTCGCGCGTCAGGTGGTCAGACAGCTAGGCAGCTGCCTGAACGGCGTCGTCGCCGATGATGTTGCCGTCTGCCAGCCGAACGAGCCGGTCACCAACTTCCGCGGCCTTCGGGTCGTGGGTCACCATCACCACCGTCAGTTGACGCGCCCGTGTCGCCTCGCGAATCAGGCGCAGCACTTCTGACCCCGTTTTGGAGTCGAGATTTCCAGTGGGCTCGTCGGCAAGTAGCAACGCGGGTTCTGACAACAGCGCACGCGCGACGGCCACGCGCTGCATCTCGCCGCCCGACAGCTCGTCGGGCCGGTGTGCGCCGCGACCCTTGAGTCCGAATTGCTCGAGGAGCGCGATGGCTTTCGGTTCCAACAGCTCGCGCGACTTGCCAGCGAGCAGCTCGGGGAGAATCACGTTCTCCACCGCGGTCAGCGTCGGCAAGAGGTTGAAGAACTGAAAGATGAAGCCGAGGCGATCGCGGCGGAAGCGGGAGAGCTCGTCGTCGGGGAAGCGCGAGATCTCCTTGCCGTCGATGCGCAGCGTGCCGCTGGTTGGAACGTCGAGCGCGCCGAGCAAGTTGAGCATGGTGCTCTTCCCCGAGCCCGAGCTGCCCATCACCGAGAGGAACTGGCCCCTGGGAACGCTGAGCGACACGCCGTTGAGCGCGCGCACTTCGGTCTTCCCGCGTTTGTAGACCTTCACGACGTTCGAGACTTCGATCATCGCGTTCGCGTTCGCGTTGCTCACAACGACACCAGGCCTTCCTTTTCGGTCCAACCCTCGAGGGCGTTGGGCAACCGGACGCGGGCGTAGCGGCCAGAGGTCTCCATGATGCGCACCTTGAGGCCGGCGTGCACCTCAAACGACACCTTGGCGGCGTCGCCGGGGAACTCGCGGACCCGCGCCACGTCGGGCATCACGATGGCCTCTTCGACGGTGGCCTTCACGTTGGCGGTCATCCACAACGCTCCGCCGAGTGCCGCGCCGACGAGAATGAGCAGCGCGGCGATCAGCCCGGGGACCACACGGCCACCTTCACGACGCCACGTCAGCCACACCAGCACGAAGCCCAGCCACCACGTCACGAGGAACCCAATCGCGACAGCGCGCTCGTCGATGGCCGCAGCGACGCGTTGGTTGAAGGGAACGCTGGTCGCTTCGGCGCCGATGACTTGATCCTGCTGACGCTCGCGCGCGACGGCGAGGTTGGCGCCGATGTCGTCATCGTCCGAAACGCGCGCCGCGCGCTCGAGGAAGAGCACTGCCGGTCCCAGTTGCCCGGCGGCGAGGTGCGATGTGCCGAGGTTGAAGAGCACGTCAGGTCCGCCGAGGCCCGCCGCGAGCAGCTTCTCGTAGCGCGACTGCGCGTTGGCGTAGTCACCCTTGTAATAGAAGTCGTTCGCCTCGACGAAGAGCGCCTGCGCCTCTTGCGGCGTGTACTGCGAGAGCGTGAGCGCGAGCACGAGCGAGGAGATCATTTCCCTGCGCCCCCTCGCCACACGAGGTCGGGGACCTCGTGACTTCGGCTTCGCCTCAGCTGGGCTCGTCCGCTCATCGCCATGCCTCCATGGCCTTCGTCGCTTCGTCCATCGCCTGCTGCCGCGCGGCGGGTTCACCCATGCCGGGCGCATAGCGGCCGGTGTCGCACGTCTCGAGCACGTGACCGATGCGGCGGCGATCGACCTCGCTCAACCCCGCTGCGGTGAGCTTCAACATCAATTCGTCGCGCGTGAGGCCAGCGACCGCGAGCCCGAGTCGCGCGCTCATGAAGCTCGTCAGCGCACGCTCGACCTCGGCGTAGAAATCTCCGGTCGAACCCTTCGCGAGCAACTTCTCTGCTCCGGCGAGGCGCTTCTTCGCCGCTCGCGCCTGACGCTTCTTGATCGAGTCTTCCGTCTCCGGCCCGATGCTGCCGCGCACGAAGACGAACGCACCCGCGAGCAGCGTGAGCAGCAACGGCGCAGCGCCGAGGGGCACGAACCATGGCTGCGTGCTCAACGCCGGACGCGGTGTGGCGAAGCGCGCGGTGTGACGCAGCGACTTGAGACCGCCGCCGATGAGCTGATTCTTCACGCCGGGATCGCCGGTGACGGTGGGAACGCCGGGCTGCATCTGAATGGTCGCTCCGCCGACGCCGGGCTTCACGGTGATGGCGAGCTCATCGAGCCGCATCTCGTCGTACTTGCGCGCTTCGGGGTCGAAGTAGGGCACCGAGACCGACGGGAGCACGAAGTTGCCGGTCTGCTGCGGAACGAGCGTGTATTCGATGACGCGTGTGCCTCCGACGTGCGAGCGCGACGAGGACGGCTTGTCGCTCGTCTCGGGATCGAAGGCCTTGAAGCTCGGCGGGGCGTTGAGCGGAGGCAGCTGGACGGCCTGCAAATTCCCGCGGCCTTCGAGCGTGAGCTTCACCTGCACCGGCTCTCCCAGGCTGATCTCGGTCTGCGAGATTTCCCGCGAGAGACGCCAGCGGCCGACGATGGTGGTCGCCGGGCCTGGAGGCAGGTTGCGAACGGTGAGCTTGAGCTCGTTGCCTTTGCGGTGAACTTTGTGGCCCGCGAAGATCAGCCCCGTCGTGATGTCGGCTTCCGCGGGTTCGATGACGACCGAGCCCGACTTGAGCGGGAAGATCGCCTTCTGCCGCAGCAGGTATTCCCGGTACGCGACGCCGCTGATGATGCGCTGCTCCGACATGAGCTGCGTGGGCGTCTTGAAGTCTTGCGACAAGAAGCCATCGAGCTTGGGCATCGTCACCGCGTCGACCGTCGAGAGATCGATGCGCGAATAGAGATGAATGGTGAGCATCACCTGCTCGCCGACGTACGCCTCGTTCTTGTCGAGCGTCATGCGCAGGAAGAGATCGGAATCGCCGCGCGGCACTTCGGGCACGAGATCGTCGGGGATGCCGCTCATCGCGTCGTCGTCGAAGCCCGGCACTCCGGGGAAGCCCGGCGGCAAACCGAACGGATTGGGCGGAGGTGCGCGGCGCTTGTCGTTCTGCGCGATGCGACCGGGCACGACCTCGATGACCAGCGGCCTGGTGGCGAGCTTTTCACTCCCCGTCAGCAACACCGCTCCCGGAATCGTCAGCTTGCCGGTGCGATTCGCGCGCAGCGTGAGTGTGTGTTTCTGCACGTAGGTCACGACGCCCGCGCCACCGGGGCCGACCGAGTAGCTCATGTGCGAGCCCTGCGAGCGGCCGAGCACTTCGAAGTCATCACTCGAAGGCAGGTTCAGCGTCGCGCCCTGCGGAGCGTTGGCCACCGTGATGTCGACGCGGAACGTGTCTTCGACGCCGACCTTCTCGCGGTCGGCCTGCATGGTGACTTCGGGCTCCGCTGCGGCAAAGGCAGGGAGCGCGAGCACGGCCACGAGGCCGAAGAGCGACGCGCTACCAGTCCTTGCCATTGGGATCACTCCTCGGAGTTTTCTGCTTGAAGCGCCACAACTGAAGGTTCTTTTCGCTGCTCTTCAACGAGTCGAGCAACTTTTCCGCGTCCTTCTTACTCACGTCCACACCGCCGTCGGGCAGGAGCTGCGGTTGCTGTTCCATTCCCGCGTCGCCTTCTTCGGTTCCGCCGTCGCTCCCTGCGTCGCCTTGCGAGCTCTCGCTGTCCTGACCCGCGTCGCCCTTCTTGTCCTGGTTGCCTTCGCCGCCATCGCCGCGCCCGCCGTCACCTTGACCACCGTCGCCGCCCTGCGTTCCACCGTCTGCGCCTGCGTCCGTCCCGCCGTCGGGAGAACCACCATCACCCCCGCCGCCATCCGGCTGACCGCCATCGGGGCGACCGGCATCGACTCCGCTGTCGGACACGCCGCCATCTTGCCCTGCATCGGGCTTTCCGCCGTCGTGTCCACCACCATCGGGCGTTCCGCCGTCGGCACCGCTCGATTGCTGCGGCGGGAGATTCTTGAGCAGCACCTCGAGGTTGTGACGCGCGAGCGGATCGTCGGGGTCCTTCCGCAGCGCCGCGCGGTACTCGGCGATGGCTTCCTTCTTGTCTCCGTTCGCCGCGGCGACGTTGCCGAGGTTGTAGTGAATCTTCGACGAGAGCTTTCCTTCGCGATCGAGCTCGAGCGCCTTGTTGAAGGCCTGCTTCGCCTCGTCGTTGCGGTTCAGTTTGTGGAGCGCGAGGCCGCGGTTGTACTGAACGACGGGATCGTTCGGCTTCTCGTTCGCGGCGGCGTCGTAGCGCGCGAGCGCCTCTTCGAAGTTCTGGGCGTCGTAGGCCTCGGTGCCGGCTTCGATCTCCGGGTGATTGCGTTCGAACGGCCCCGCTGCGCGCGCGTCCATCGGTGAGCCGAGCGCGATGATCACGAACACCAGGCCAGCGGCACCGCTCCGGCGCCACGAGGGCAGGAACAGGAAACCGATCAGCAGGAAGCTGATGCCGATGAAGAGGAACGGCTGAAACACCTCGCCGTATTTCATGGTCACGCGGCTCTCGAGCTCGGACTTCTGCAACGAGTCGATCACCTTCACGACGTCGGCCATCGCCACGCCGCGCGGCTGGTGGAAGAACTCGCCGCCGGTGGAGTTCGCGATGCGCGTCAGCCCCGCACGATCGAGCCGCGTGATCACCGTGACGCCGTTCTCGTCTTTCTTGTACCCGGCGACGTCGCCCGCGCGGTTGATGATGGGAACGGGCTCTCCGCTGTCCGAGCCGATGCCGATGGCGAGCACCTTCGCGTTGAAGTCCTTGAGCGCGTCGATGCCCTCGGTGATGTCGCCGGTGAGATCTTCGCCGTCGCTGAGCAACACCACGACGCGATCCTTCGCGCCGCGATCGGCGTTCTCGAGCACCTGCCGCGAGAGGAGCAGCGCCGCGCCGATGTTCGTCCCACCCTGCGGCATCGACTCGGGATCCACCGCGCGCAGAAACAACCGCGCCGCGCCGTAGTCGGACGTGAGCGGGCACTGAATGAACGCGTCACCGGCGAAGACCACGAGGCCGACGCGATCGCCTTTCAGCGAATCGAGCAGCGTCGTGAGCTCCAACTTCGCGCGCTCGAGTCGAGAGGGGCTGACGTCGCGCGCGTACATCGACTTCGACGCGTCGAGCGCCACCACCACGTCGATACCGCGGCGCTTGGTGACCTCGGCCTTCTCTCCACATTGCGGTTGCGCGAGCGCGAAGGCGAAGAAGACGAGTGCGGCGGTGTACGCGCTGCTCTGCAGGGTCGGCAACACGGTGGAGACACCCGGTGCGAGCACTTCTGAGAGTCGCTGCGGCACCGCCTTCGACACGCGCGTTCCGCGACGCAGGGTGACGATCAGCGCGAGGAGCCCGAGGCCCAGCGAGATGAAGATGAAGCCGAGGAACAGCGGCTGCGCGAAGCCGGCCTTGTACCCGAGGATCGAGAAGCGCCACGGCTGCGTGAGGTCACTCCACGGCATGGTCGCGTTGCTCATGGGAACACCCGGAGCAACGTCCACTTGAGGAGGAACTCGAGGATCAACGCGAGCGCCGCGAGCACCAGGAATGGATGGAACCATTCGGTGTACGAGGCCATCGCGCCGCCTTCCATCAGCTTGCTCCGCTCGAGCGAGTCGAGGACCTTCTGCAGGCCTTCCTTGAGCGATTCACGATCCGTCGCTCGGTAGAACTCGCCGCCGGTGGACGACGCGATCTTCTGCAGCAGCTCGGGGTTGATGGGGATCTCGACGTCGCGCCACGCCTGCTGACCGAAGATGTCCTGGCCCGCGGGGAAGGGGACCTTGCCGCCCTTGCCGACGAGGATCGTGTACACCGGAATCTTCAGCGCGCGCGCGGCTTCGGCTGCGTCGAGCGGTGAGACGCGGCCCGCGTTGTTGTCGCCGTCGGTGATGAGCACCACCACGCGCGACTTGGCGTCGGAGTCACGCAGACGATTCAACGCAGTCGCGACGGCGTCTCCGATCGCCGTGCCGTCTTCGAGCACGCGGGTGCGGAGCTGCTTGATCACTTCCTTCACCACGCCGTAGTCGAGCGTGAGCGGCGCTTGCGTGTAGGCGGCTCCAGAGAAGACGACGAGGCCGATGCGATCGTTGGCGCGGCCGGCGAGGAACTCAGTGAGCACTTCCTTGGCGACGTGGAGCCGGTTGTTGGGGCGGAAGTCAGCGGCCTCCATCGACGTCGAGAGGTCGAGGGCGATCATGATGTCGATGCCCTCG
>JAEUJS010000236.1 GCA_016792935.1 Archangium sp.
GAAAGGTGAAGGTCGGCGGGCTGACGGCGAGCGCGGCCGCAGAGGCCATCACCACGTGTCTCGCGAACGGCTTCATCAGGCGCCCGCAGGTGTCGGCGCTGGTGAAGGAATTCAACTCGAAGAAGGTCTTCGTCTTCGGAGAGGTCAGCAAGCCCGGCTCGTTCGCCTACGAGGAAGGCATGACCATCATCCACGCCATCTCGCAGGCCGGCGGGCTGACGCGCACGGCGGCGAAGAACTCGGTGAACGTGACGCGCGTGGTGGACGGCAAAGAAGTGAAGTTGCCGGTGAAGGTCGAAGACATCGTCATCGGTCGCGAGAAGAACTTCGCGCTCGTGCCGGGCGACATCATCTTCGTGCCCGAGAGCTTCATCTAGAGTTCGGCGAGTCTCCGCCTGCGGCTTCCGTTCGCCGGAATCACCCTGCGAACAGGTTCACCTGAAGCGTCTCGGCTTCCAACCAATCTGACCGACGAAGTCGCGGCACAGCGCGGTGAGCTCATCCGCCAGCGGAGCGCCACAGGCCAACACGTCGAGGCACTCGGGCGCCCAGACGTCTCCATCGATGGCGCGCATCACCCCGCCCGCCTCGGTGATGAGAATCGCGCCGGCCGACGTGTCCCACGGCTTCAAGCCGAACTCGAAGAAGCCGTCGTAGCGACCGGCAGCGACGTACGCGAGATCGAGCGCCGCCGAGCCCATGCGGCGAATGCCTTGCGCCCTGCTGACGATGCGCGTGAAGAGCCCCAGCGGCGCTGCCGGGTTCTGCGTCACGTCGTAGGGAAAGCCGGTGCACATCAGCGCGCGCGCCATGCCGGGCGCCTTGCTCGTGGAGAGGCGTTGGCCGTTGAGAAAACTGCCCTCTCCGCGCGCGGCGACGAAGAGCTCTTCACGGAGCGGATCGAAGATGGCTCCCGCGCACATGCCGCTGCGATCTTCGACGCCGATGGTGACGCAGAAGTGCGGCACGCCGTGCGCGTAGTTGGTGGTGCCATCGAGGGGGTCGACGAACCAGCGGAACTCTCCGGTGCGCACGTCGCCGGATTCCTCAGCGAGAATTCCGTGCGTCGGCACTTCGCGCGAGAGCCGCTCGAGGATCAACGCCTCGCTCGCCTTGTCGGCGTCGGCGACGAGATCGGTGTGACGGTCGCCCTTGTACGAGACGGTGCGCGCCTGAGTGAATTTCTCGCGCAGCAGCTTCCCCGCGTCGCGGGCGATCGACTCGGCGAGGCGCGCCAGCTCGGACTTCACGGGGCTCGTCACTGGGGCTCCGCGAGCAGGCCTTCGATCTCCTTGAGCCAGGTGGACAACATCTGCTCGTCGAAGCCCTCGTGGGTGATGCGCACCACGCCCTTGCGATCGATCAAGAACGCCGTGGGGAGCTGGTTCACCTTCAACTTGTCGCCCACCACTTTCGCGCTCGGGTCGACGACCACCGGCAGTTTCACTTTGGTGTCGGCGAGGAACGGCGGAATCAGCTCCGGGTTGTCGTCGACGCTGACGGCGATCACCTCGAAGCCGCGCGCTCCGTATTCCTTGGCCATGTCTTCGTAGAGCGGGAGCGACTCGCGGCACGGCTCACACCACGTCGCCCACACGTCGAGGAGCACGACCTTTCCGCGCAGCGAGCTGAGCTTCCACGGCGTCAGGCCCGGGAACGATTGGAACTCGAGCTCCATCGCGTCGGCGCTGATCTTCGAGCGGGTGCTCGAGGACGTCAGGTCGGGCTTCTTCGCTGCGAGGTTGCAGCCAGTGGTGAGCAACACCAACGAGAGGATCCAGCTTCGACACCCAACGGCGTCGCCCCAGGGGGCTTTGCGCTTCTTCACTTAGGCCAACCTCTTCAAGAGCGAGTCGATGAAGCCACCAAAACTCCCGTTCGACATCACGAGGAGCACGTCGCCGCTCTTCGCGTCACGCACCACGTCGTCGAGCAACGCAGCGACCGTGGTCTCAGCCACACTCGGAATTCCCTTCGCGGTGAGCTCGCGCGCGAGCCGCGGAACGTCGAGCTCTTCTCCGCTCGGAATCTTGTCGTGCTTCTCGGGGATCTTGATCGACGCGCGGGCGGCTCCAGTGAACGAGGCGGCGTAGTCGTCTTGATGAATGTTGCGGCGCGAGGTGTTGGAGCGCGGCTCGAAGATCGCCCACAGCCTGCGGCCGGGCCAGCGGCTGGCGACGGCGGCGATGGTTTCCTTCACCGCCGTCGGGTGGTGCGCGAAGTCGTCGATGACGGTGATGCCGCGCGGCTCGGCGCGCACTTCCTGACGGCGCTTCACGCCTTCGAAGGTGGAGAAGCCGTGCGTGAGCTCTTCAGCGGAGAGACCGACTGCAAGCCCCGCAGCGAAGACGCTGAGCGCGTTCTCGACGTTGTGCGCACCCGCCATCGGCAGCAGCACGTTGGCGACCTTCTGTCCCTTCACCTGCACCGAGAAGCGCGCGCCTTCGGGACCGAGCGTGAGCTCGAGCGCGGTGACGTCGGCGTGAAGCTCGGGCTTCACGGCGTAGGTGACGATCTTCGCCTTCGAGCCGTTGCGCGCGATGCGCACGGCGTTGGGCCAGGCGGCGCTGACCACGATGGTGCCGTCATTGGGCACGAGCGCGACGAGCTTCTCGAACGCCGACTCGTAGTGCGGGAGGTCGCGGTAGATGTCGGCGTGATCGAATTCCACGCTGGTGAGGATGAGCGTCTTCGCCTGGTAGTGGAGGAACTTGGGGCCCTTGTCGAAGTACGCGGTGTCGTACTCGTCGCCTTCGACGACGAAGTGCGGGCCTTTTCCGAGGCGATAGTTGCCGCCGTAGTTCCTGGTGACGCCTCCGACGAGGAAGGTCGGATCTCGCTTCGCGTCGGCGAGCACGTGGCCCATCAGCGACGAGGTGGTGGTCTTGCCGTGCGTGCCCGCGACGACGATGGAGTGACGCGACTTCAAGAACAGCGAGCCGAGCGCGGCGGGAAAGCTCATCGACGGAATGCGCCGCTCACGGACCGCGGTGGCTTCGGGGTTCACGCGACGGATGACGTTGCCGATGATGACGAGGTCGGGCTTCGCGACGTCGAGGTTGGAAGGCGCGTAGGGCGTGAGCGCCTGGATGCCCCAGGTGCGGAGCATGTCGCTCATCGGCGGGTACACGTTCTCGTCGCTGCCGGTGACCTCGTAGCCCGCGGCTTTGAGCATGCCGGCGAACGAGCCCATGCCGGTGCCGGCGACTCCGACGAGGTGGATGCGTTTGGCGAACGTGGGATCGACGGTGTCGAGGACGAGCCCATCGGTGTCGGGCGCGGGGGAAGTCATGACCGGCGCAACCTGTCACCTCTTCCTCGGGAGCGGCGCGGAAATTCGCGCGAAAATGGCGCCAATCTGCAACGTGCGCTGACAGTCGCGGCGGCTGAGGCGTGTGCGTCGAGCGCCGACAATCCGTCATGAAGATTCAGCGCCGCGTCTTTCCGTCGTGGGTCAGAGCGCTTCCGCAGGCGGCGCGCACGGAGGCGCAGGCACCAGGCAGCTCGTTCAGCGCGGCTGCGTCGAGCGTGGCTCGCGCTCGAAGCGCGACAAGCCCGATTCGCGTCGGCTCGAGCGTGGCGATGATCGGCGACAGCCACACCGCGGGCACGTTCGGCTCGGCGTTCAAGGCGCGCCTGCAGAACTCGACGCGGCGCGCGGGCGGGAAGATCACGAAGTTCATCGGAGTGCCTTCAGCGAGCGTGTCTCAGTACCTGAACGGAGGAACGACCACGGCCGGGTCGCAGACGTTCCGCGTGCCGAGCCTCGCGTCGATCCTCTCGAAGAAGCCGAAGACGCTGGTGGTCGCGCTCGGCACGAACATGTTGTTCAACTCGCGCTCGTTCAACGAGTCGCAGATTCGCGCGCTGCTCAAGAAGACCGACGCCGCAGGAACGAAGGTGGTGTGGATCGGTCCTCCGGATGTGCGTGGGTTTGGTGGCGAGCTGCGCGGTGGCGGACCGGAGCAGAAGGTCTACGACGCGCTGAAGGCGGTGAACGCCTCGCGGCGGAACAAGTTCACGATCGTCGACTCGCGGCCGTCGACGCGTGAGGGCGACACGTTCGATGGCGTGCACTTCTCGGGCACGCCCGCGCGAAGTTGGGCGCAGGACGTCTTTCGCCGCGCGACCACGGCCTGACGGGCTGAGGACCAGACTGACGGCTGCGCAGCGAGCCGGCGACCCGCTTCGTGTGTGGAAGCTCGACCGAGACGCTGCGACCCACACCTGCTTCGCGCTCGCCGCTGCGCGCAACCGCAACTGCGACTGCGCGACTTCTCGACGCTCCATCGAACACGGCGCGCGAAACGAGACGCAAACTGCACGACTTCCCCGGGAGAGGGGATCAAACGCCGAGGGCATCGAGGACGGCATCGAACACGCGCGGGCGGAACGCTCGAATCTGGATGTTGGCCCGACCAAGTGCGACGCGGTTGGTGAGCAGCGCGACCACCAGCTGGCGATCGAAGTCAATCCACAGCGCGGTGCCCGTGAAGCCGAGGTGGCCTATCGCTCCACGCGGGCCCTTGCGACCGAAGCGCTGGCCGCACGACGCGCCTTCATCGGACGGAGTGTCGAAGCCCAGCGCGCGCGTCGATCCCGGCGTGAGCGTGTCGCGGCCCCAGGGAGAGGTCGGCACCCATCGCTCCTCGAGAATCGCCTGGCCGTAGCGCGCGACGTCGAGCGCGGTGCCGAACAAGCCCGCATGGCCTGAGACGCCGTCGAGCACGAAACAGTTGTCGTCGTCGACCTGGCCCGGCCCGCCTTCGATCGACGAGACCTTCCACATGCCTTCCTGACCCACCGCAGGCTCGCGCGGTCGAGCGAGCTGCGTCGGCGCGAGGTGTGCCGGAAGCGGCAAGCCCGAGCTGATGCGCCGATAGCCCGCGCTCAGCCCGAGTGGCGCTGCGATGCGCGTGGCGAAGAGGCGATCGAGCGGCAGACCGCTCGCGGTCTCGAGCACCGCTCCGAGCAGAATGAAGCCGATGTCGCTGTAGACGGCCGCCACTCCGTTCGCTGCGGTGGGCGCGGTGCGGCAGACGCGATCGATCACCGCGGTGCGGATGCGCGCGCGCAACTCAGGGAAGGTCGCCGGCTCGCGGAGCTCGGGATGACTCGTCATCTCCTCGTCGAAGTACGGGAGAAACGCCGGCAGCCCGCTGCGGTGGAACATCAGATCGGCGAGTGAGACCTGTGCGAGCGCGGTGGGCAGGAAGCGCTGCAGCGACGACTCGATCGCGAGCTGTTGATCGAGCACCAGCGCCGTCGTGCTCATCACCTTCGAGAGTGAGGCGAGATCGAAGACACACGTTGGGTCGGCGTTGCCGAGCGAGATGACGTGCTCGTCTTTGTGGAAGACCTCGAGGCGCGCGAGCGGGAAGACGTTCGAGGTGACTCCTTCACGGAGCAGTCCTTCGAGCAATTCCGTGTTCATTGGTGCCCAGGTGGGAGAGGGGGTCGTTCGTCGCGTTGCCTCACGCCGCGCTCACAGTCCTGGCCGTGGCGTTGAGCCTCACGCGGGCGCCGAGGATCACCGGCTCGTTCACGTCTCCGTGGCCGATGAGAAAACCTGCGGCGCACGGAACGCCGAGCTCACGCGCGAACTCGTGCATCACGTCGGCCGAGCCGTAGCCCGCGTCCTTCTCGTCGCAGCCGGTGAACTCTCCGAAGGCGATGCCGGCGACACCTTCGAGCGAGCCCGAGAGCTTGAGGTGCATCCACATGCGATCGAGTCGGTACGGGCGCTCTCCGACGTCTTCGATGAGCAGCACCGCGCCTCGCAGCGACGGCATCCACTTCGTTCCGATCAACCGCGTCAGCACGCTCAGGTTGCCGCCCAACAACGTGCCTTCGGCGACGCCTTCGACGACGGTGGTCGTCCCGCTCAGCTTCGGCACGCCCTTCCCTTCGAGTGCGTCGAAGAAACGCGTGACGACTTCGGGCGACTGCTTGCCGAGCTGCGTGAGCACGGGCGCGTGCAACGACTGCCAGCCCTTCACCTGCGCCGCGAGATGCAAGGCCGTGATGTCGGAGAAACCCACGAGCCACTTCGGCTCAGTCAGCTTCAAAGACGGCAGCAACCGCATCGCTCCGTAGCCGCCGCGCGCCGCGAAGATCGCCTTGATCGCTTGATCATCCAGCGCGTGCTGCAGCTGCGCACCGCGCACGGCATCGGTTCCGGCCAGGTACCGGTGGGTATCGAACAGGTGCTCACTGAACACTGGCTGGTATCGACCCTTCAGCAGCTCGAGGCCGCGCTCGAAGGAAGGGCGATCGAAAGGCCCGGCCGGAGCGACGACCGCGACGCGAGCTCCAGGCACCAGGGGTGGCGGCACGATGAACATTGCCGAGCAGAGAGTAGACTCATCTCGTGCCGTCGTCCCCGGAAGCTGCTCCAGACAAGCCGAAGCTTCAGAAGATCCCGTTCTCGTTTCCGTGGGCGCTGGTCGTGCTGCTCGGGCTCTACGCAGCCGCCGTCTACATGTACATCTGGGTGAACTACTACGACTCGCCCGAGTACAAGGCCGCCCGCTCGTACGCGCGCGCGTTGGCGCTGCTCGGAGATGGCGACGGTCGCCGCTGTTCCGAAGAGAACCTCAATCAAGCGTTCAAGCTGACCATGGAGGCGGCGGTCCTTCTCCCCGAGAACCGAGAGCTGATCGACCACCTCGAGAGCATGCGGCACCGCTTCGACGAGCGGCACCTCAAGCTCAACAAGGAATGGGTGAATCAGGTCGAGATGATGTCGGCGCGCACGCTGAAGCGCGAACAGGAGCGACAGAACATCGGCGTGGTTGGCGTGCGCGACAAAGGGTGGCATCCGGAACAGCTGCTCGAGGGCCCCGAGCGCGTCGTGATGTGGAGCATCCCCGGCGCGGTCTTCATCATCGCGTTCTACACGTACACGCGCTTCAACCGCCGCGCGCGCATGGCGAAGGAACACGAGGAGCAGCTCCGCGCGCAGGAAAAAGAAGTGCAGGAGCTCGGTCGTTTCCGCGCGCGCATTGGACCTGATGGACGCCCGCTCCCCCAGCCCGGGGAGGATGAGGCGACCGACACCGTGGCGTCTCCTCCGCCGGTGAAGGTGAAACCGCAGAACATCTTGCGGCCGGCCGGGCCGTCGAAGTCGAACATCAAGGCCGTGAAGAAGCGGCCTCCCACCAACCACTAGCGCTTCAGCACGAAGGCGCGGAAGCCATCCGTGTCGTCGACGTGTGGATCGACCTTCAGCGTGCGTTCCACCGTGAGCGTCGGGTGTTCAGAGCGGATTCGCGCGATGAGACCCTCGTTCTCTTCGTGCGTGATGGTGCACGTGGCGTAGGTGAGCGTGCCTCCGGGAGCGACGTGCTTCAGCCCGCGCGTGATCAGCTCGTGTTGGGTCCGCGCTGATTCGGCGACCAATTCCGGCTTGAGTCGCCAGCGGAGATCAGGCCCGCGTCGCAGCGACCCCAGCTCACTGCACGGCGCATCGATGAAGACGCGCGGAACTCTCAAGCCGGCCGGTGGCTCACGGCCCTGAATCAGGACCCGCGCGTTGGCCTGCGAGGCGCGGGTGCGAAGTCGTTCGAGGCGCGGAAGATCGATGTCGCACGCGTGCACCCTGCCCCGTGGACCGACGATGGCCGCGAGGTGGAGCGACTTGCCGCCCGCTCCTGCGCAGAGCTCGAGCACGTCTTCACCGGGCTGCGCTCCGACGAAGAGCGAGAGCAGCTGACTGCCTTCGTCCTGCACCTCGTACGTTCCGAGGAACTCGGCAGGAGGCAGTCCGTAGAGGTTGGGACGCTGCGGCGACGTCACGATCAGCGCGTGGGGCGAGCGCCTTCCATCGCGAGTCTCGATGCCGTGCGCGGCGAGCTTCGCCTTGAGCTCGTCTCGTGGCCCTCGCGCGCGGAGACAGACGGGGCCAGGCACGTTGATGGTCTCGGCGAACTTCGAAGCGTCCTCTCCGTAGGCGCGCAGCACGTGCTCGGCGATCCAGTCGGGAATGGAGTGGAGATCTCTCCAGTCGGTCGGCGTGGGCGCGAGCGGCGGGAGTCCCGGGCGCGGCCGTTCACCGAGCACGGTGACGAGCACGTCGAGCAACTGCAGCGGCGTCGCGTCGGGCAGATGCGCACGCAAGCGACGACGCCACAGCCCCACGCCGAAGAGCGATTCCGCAGAGACCGAGCGTTCGTCGGCCGAGAACCCGCGATGAGCGCGCAGGAACTTGTCGAGCACGCGTTCGGCCGCGGCGCCGTCGAGAATTTCGCGGAGCGGCGCGTCGAGGAGGCCCTGAATGCCATCGAGCGCGTGCCAGGGAACCGCGCGAAGACGAGCCGTCATGTCCGGTCACTTCGCGGCGGCGAGCGCGCGGCGGAGGTTGTCGCGGGCAGCTCCGTCGAGGCGCGCGTGGAAATGGTCGCTCAAGAAAATGCGCGGCGCTTCGAGGAGCTTCTGGAGGAACTTGTTGCGGTTCAGCCGGTACACCAGCTTCGGAATCGCGGAGTACTCCTGCGCGATGGCGTCGTCGTAGGCGTCGAAGGTCGCGGGCGGCGAGCCGAGAATGGCCATGTCACAGTCGAGGAAGAGGCGCGTCTCTTCGTCGAGTTCGTCGCGGTTCAGCTTGCCGTGTCTGGCGGTGAGCTCGATGAGCGTGCGAACGCGAGCGGTGTCGAGCTTCTCGCGCGGGAGAAAGGTGCTGCACGCCTCGAGCGCCAGGTCGGCGGACTTGGTCTCGTTGTCAGACCGCCCCGCCACGTAGATGGCATCGTGAAAGAGAATGGCGAGGAAGACCTCTCTGGGGTGCGTCCAGCCGGGCCGCTGGGCGACATCGCGGAAGTGTTTGAGCACCTCCTGCACGTGCGTAAACGAGTGGTACGCCCGGGGCGGCGAGGCGTAGGCAGCCACGACCGCACGCATCAGCCCCTCAGGAACTTCGAGCGGAGTGTTCGTCAGCGTTGACACGGTGAAGCGTCCACCCTACAAGCCGCGCCCGCGAAAGCGCTGAATATTCCCTGATAGCTCAGCTGGTAGAGCAGGCGACTGTTAATCGCCGGGTCGTAGGTTCGAGTCCTACTCAGGGAGCTGATTCACGGCCGGGCCATCTCTTCACAGGATGGCCCGGTGCCGTTTCAGGACGCGAGCAGCTCGTCGAGCTTGCGGTAGCCGGCTTCCATGCCCTCGCCCGCGCCGAGGCCCTCATCGCGCGCGGCCTTCGTTTCGAAGGTCTGGGTGATGCGCATCTGCGTGACGCCGTTCTTCTCGAAGAACTCGTGCGCTTCGACCTGCGTCGAGACCACCTGCCCGCTCGGGAGCGCGAACTCCTCGGTGTGCACCGCACGCTCGAGTGGCACCACCTCGGTGAACACGCCGTTCAACGTCATCGCCGGGTCGGCCTCGGCGCTCTTCCACTGAATCTTCAGCAGGCCGCCCTGGCGCGCGTCGCACTCGCAGGTGGTCATGGTGAAGCCCGGCGGAGGCAACATCCACCGGCGCATCTTCTCGGGCGTGAACATCGCTTCCCACACCAGGTGGCGCGGCGCGTTGAAGGTGCGGGTGAGCAACAGAGTGAGGTCGGTAGGCGTGGAGATCTGCAAGTCGGACTTCGAGGTGGGGTTCATGGACGGCTCCTGCGGTGAGTGGACTCGTCGGACTTCATCTCTTCGAGGATGGAGTCGACGACCTCGAAGCGCGCTTCCCAGAATCGACGGAACTGCTCGGTCCACGTCCCCGCTTCCTTCAGCGGCGCGGCGTCGAGCCGGCAGAGGTGCTCGCGACCGACGACGCGGCGGCGCACCAGCTTCGCGCCCTCGAGCACCCGCACGTGTTTGGTGGCGGCGGGGAACGTCATCTTCAACGGCGCCGCCAGCGCGCTGAGATTGCATTCCCCTCCCGAGAGGCGGCGCAACATCGCGCGACGTGCGGGGTGAGCGAGCGCATGGAAGACCAGATCGAGCCGCGGAGACCTATCTGAAACCATACGGTTTAATAAACCGATTGGTTTCATGTTGTCCATCGCGCTTTTCGTCGCGGCGTTCGCCTACAGTCACTGGACCGTGGCGTTCACGCTGATCAGCGAGGGTCCTGGTTTTCAGGTCGGCCGCATCGGCTCGGTGATCGTCACCATCCACACCCAGGCCGCGACGGTGGAGCTCATCAAGACGCTCGACGTCGCCCTCGAGCAGCATCGCGCCTCGTTCCCCCGCTTCTCGGTGCTGGCGCTGGTGTCGGGAGGAGCGATCAAGACTCCCGAGAGCGGCCTGAAAGATCTCGTCATCGCGCAGGAGAAGCGGTTCAGCTCGGCGATCATCGGGGCTGGCGTGGCGATCGAGGCGAAGGGGCTTTCCGCCGTGCTGACGCGCACCTTCCTCGCCGCCTACACCCTGCTGTCGAGCCACGCCTTTCCGGTGAAGAGCTTCGGCACCACCGAGCTCGCGGTCGCGTGGCTGCAGAGCCTGCCGAATCAGGAGCAGTACTTCGCGAAGGATTCGCAGTGCGCCGCGCTTGCCAAGCAGGCTTTGACGACCCGGCTCGCCGCGTAGCCGTCAGTGCTCCGTGATGTAGAGCGTGAACTTGTGGCACTTGCCGCAGCGCACCTCGTCGTTGGTGCGCGCGTCGCCGTTGCGGCTGCACCACCACGAGTAGAAGACCGCCACATTGCCCTCGGTGTTGCCGCACGCGAAGCAGGCGATGCTGGTGGGCCACGAGCCCCCGTCGCGCAGCTCGGAGAGGTCGGTCACCTCGTGTCGAGGCGCGCGCGTCTCCCAGTCAGGTGGGGCGACGATCGGCTTGTCCGAGACGTCCGGCATCGAGCTCGGAGCCTACCCGCGGCTTCTTGAGGATCGACAGCAACACCGACACACCGAGGATCGACACGATGACGAGCAGCGAGGCGACGATGGGGATCTTCACCACGCCCATCAGCAACATCTTCGCGCCGACGAAGAGCAGCACGACGGCCAGCCCGTACTTGAGCAGCGAGAAGCGCGAGATGAGATCCGCCAGCACGAAGTACAGCGAGCGCAGCCCGAGGATGGCGAAGATGTTCGAGGTGAAGACGATGAACGGGTCGCTGGTGACCGCGAAGATCGCGGGGATCGAGTCGACCGCGAAGATCAGATCAGTCACCTCGACCGTCACCAGCGCCAGGAACAACGGCGTGATGAACAGCGCTCCCTGACGGCGCTCGAAGAAGGTGCCGTTCGACGACGCGGGAGCCACCGGCAAGAGCTTGCGCAGCCAGCGCACCGCGAAGCTCTTCTCGGGGTCGGGCGTCGCTTCTTTCTGGAAGAGCAGCTTCAGGCCCGTCAGCACCAACACTCCGCCGAACACGTACATCGTCCAGTGGAAGTGCGAGAGCAGCGCGCTGCCCGCGAAGATGAAGGTCGCGCGCATGACGAGCGCTCCGATGATTCCCCAGAAGAGCACGCGGTGCTGCTGCACCACCGGCACGGCGAAGGTCGAGAACACCACCGCGAACACGAACAGGTTGTCGACGGCGAGCGCCTTCTCGATCACGAAGCCCGCGGTGAACTCGAGCGCGCGGTCACTGCCGTGAAACCACCACAGGCCGGTGGCGAAGAGGCCGGCGAGCACCACCCACACCACGCTCCAGCCGAGGGCTTCCTTGAGTGAGACGACGTGCGCCTTGCGATGAAAGAGCCCGAGATCGAGCCCCAACATCACGAGCACGAAGCCGATGAACCCTGCCCACAGCGCTGGAGACCCGATCGATGCCGTGTCCATGCACATGAATACGCCCGGGCCGGTCTGTCGTTCATCACGAAATATCGGTGTAATATGTCGGCTTTCTCGACATGGAATGGCTCAACTACCACCACCTCCTGTACTTCTGGACCGTCGCGCGGGAAGGCAGCCTCGTCGCCGCGGGCAAGGTGCTGCGGCTCTCGCACCCCACGTTGAGCGCGCAGATCCGCTCGCTCGAAGATCGCCTGGGCGGAAAGCTGTTCCACCGTCAGGGGCGGCGCCTGGTGCTCAC
>JAEUJS010000343.1 GCA_016792935.1 Archangium sp.
GCGGAGAACGGTTCGACTCCCAGCGGCGTCGTCACCACCTTCGTCGCGGGCCAGACCATCACCATCAAATTGAGCGAGACGATTTTTCACCCCGGCCACTACCGCGTCGCGCTCGGTCTCACGGGGCCGCAAGACCTGCCCGCTGAGCCGCCGGTCGATGCGGGAACGACCGCGTGCGGCAGTGCGCCCATCGACCCGAACCCCGCGTTCCCGGTGCTCGCCGATGGCCTGCTCGTGCACACCAGCGCGCTGCAGGGAAAGCAGACGATTGAAGTCACGTTGCCCGCGGACAAGACGTGCACCAACTGCACGCTCCAGGTCCTCGAGTTCATGTCGAACCACGGGCTCAACATGCCGGGCGGCTGCTACTACCACCACTGCGCGACCATCAACGTCGTGGCGCCCGACGGAGGAACTCCGAATCCCGACGGCACGACGAACATGCCTTCGAAGACCGGCTGCGGTTGCTCGAGCGTCGAAGTCGCTTCGCTCGGAGTCGCGTTCTTGTTCCTTGCAAGGCGCCGACGAAAGCCGCAGATCCCGCGCTCATGAGCCGCATTCACCGACAGCTTCCTCCGAAGGGCACGAAGGTTGGTCTCGCATTCTCGGGTGGTCTCGACACCCGCGCCGCCGTCGCGTGGATGAGCAAGAAGGGCGTCGAGGTCTACGCGTACACCGCCGACCTCGCGCAGCCCGACGAGAAGGACGTGAACGACATTCCGCCCATCGCGCTCAAGCACGGCGCGAAGGTGGCGCGCCTCATCGACACGCGTGACGCGCTCGCGCGTGAAGGCCTCGCGGCGATTCAGTGCGGCGCGTTCCACCTCCACGTCGG
Source organism: Archangium sp. (assembly GCA_016792935.1). Taxonomy (GTDB): domain Bacteria; phylum Myxococcota; class Myxococcia; order Myxococcales; family Myxococcaceae; genus Archangium_A. The sequence continues at coordinate 836 of JAEUJS010000343.1, forward strand.
CGGCAAGAAGTACTTCAACACCACGCCGCTCGGCCGCGCGGTCACCGGCACCGCCATCGTGCGCGCCATGAAGAGCGACGACGTGCACGTCTTCGGAGACGGCAGCACGCACCGCGGCAACGACATCCAGCGCTTCTACCGCTACGGCATCCTCGTCGACCCGGACTTGAAGATTTACAAGCCATGGCTCGACACCAACTTCGTCACCGAGCTCGGTGGCCGCAAGGAGATGTCGGAGTTCCTCAACGCCATCGGCCTGCCGCACACCATGAGCGTCGAGAAGGCGTACTCCACCGACTCGAACATGCTCGGCGCGACGCACGAGGCGAAGGACCTCGAGCACCTCGACAAGTCGATGAAGGTCGTCAACCCCATCATGGGCGTCGCGCACTGGAAGAGCGACGTGAAGGTCGACGCCGAGACCGTCACCGTCACCTGGGAACAGGGAGTGCCCGTCGCGCTCAACGGCAAGCGCACCGACAACCTCGTCTCGCTGTTCCTCGAGGCGAACAAGATTGGCGGGCGTCACGGTCTGGGCATGTCGGATCAGATCGAAAACCGCGTCATCGATGCCAAGAGCCGCGGCATCTACGAGGCGCCAGCGATGGCGTTGCTCCACCTCACCTACGAGCGAATCCTGTCGGCGGTGCACAACGAAAACACGACCGACCTCTACTGCACGCTCGGCCGCCGCCTCGGCCGTCTGCTCTACGAAGGCCGCTGGTACGACCCCGAGGCGATGCTCGCGCGCGAGTCGCTGGTGCGTTGGGTGTCCACCGCCATCACCGGCGAAGTGACGCTCGAGCTGCGCCGCGGTGACGACCTCACCATTCTCAAGACCGAGGCCGCGCAGTCGGCGTACGCGCCCGAGAAGTTGTCGATGGAAAAGACCGTCGGCGCGTTCTCTCCCGAAGACCGCATCGGCGCGCTCGAGCTGCAGAACCTGAACGTCAGCGACAACCGCGCGCTGTTGATGCACTACGCCAGCACCATGAAGCTCGCTCCCGGCGGAGACTCGCTGAAGAAGCTGCTCGACGAGTAACGTCGCGCGACGATGAAGGTCGGCTTTCTTCTCTTTCCGAATCTCACGCAACTGGACTTCACCGGTCCGCTGCAGGTGCTGCACCGCATGCCCGGAGCGACCGTCACGCTCGCCGCGAAGACGATGGCGCCCGTGCCGTCGGACTGCGGGCTTTCCCTCGTGCCGACCTCCACGCTCGCGAAGTGTGAGCCGCTCGACTTGCTCTGCGTGCCCGGAGGATTCGGCATCGAGCAGGCCATCGCTGATGACGAGACGATGGCGTTCGTCGAGCGGCAGGGAAGGTCAGCGAAGTGGATGACCAGCGTGTGCACCGGCGCGTTCATTCTCGGGGCGGCCGGTCTGCTGCGCGGGAAACGCGCGACGACACACTGGGCGTACCTGCCGCTGCTCGAGAAGGTCGGAGCGATTGCCGTGCCTGGTCGCCGCGCAGTGCGTGACGGCAACATCGTCACGGGTGGAGGCGTCACCGCCGGCATCGACTTCGCGTTCAACCTCGTCGCCGAGATTGCGGGTGAAGGCGCGGCGCGGCTGATTCAGCTCTCTCTCGAGTACGACCCGTCGCCGCCCATCGACGGTGGCACTCCGGAACGCGCGTGGCCCGAGACGCGGCAGGCGTTGGATGGCCGCTATACGAAACGACTCGAAGCGACCGAGGCCGTGCTCACGCGCCGTCTCGGCTGATCAGCGCTGCTGCACGGTCCAGATGACCGCGTAGTGCAGACCGGCAGAGACGAGCACCAGGAAGTGGAAGACCTCGTGGTACCCGAGCACCGCGGGGTTCGGGTTGGGCCAGCGGCGCGCGTAGACGGCAGCTCCGACGATGTAGATGGCCGCGCCGGCGGCGAGCATCAGCGTGCGCGTCAGCCCAATCCACGGGGGCAGGCTGTACACCATCGGCGACGCGCACAGCCCGAGCACCACGTAGACCACCGCGCGCGCGATGCGACTGCCGTGCAGGTTGATCATCGCGTGCACCATGCCGCCGACCGCTCCGAGCCACATGCCGATGAGGCCCGGCGTCACGGCGTCGGGTGACTGCAGCGCGGCCATCGGGGTGTACGAGCCCGCGATGAGGAGGAAGACGCCAAGGTGGTCCACCGCACGCAGGCGATTGCGCGCGGCGTGTGACCACATCGGCCGGTGGTAGAGCGCCGACAGACCGAGCATCGACATCAACGAGACGCCGTAGATGATGCCCGACCAGTACCGCCACCCTTCGACGGGCGCGATGATCAGCTCGAAGAGTCCGAAGAGCGAGGCGACGAAACCGAACGCGTGAAATGAGCCGCGAAACTTCGGCTTCACCTTCTCGGTCGTGTCGGAGACAGCTTCCACCGCGGTCACAGGGACGGCGCTTGTGCCTCGATAGCGCGTGCGAGTGAAGCGTCATGTGGCCGGATCCCGTGTCCATTCCGGGATTCGGTCACATGACACGACACGGCTTCAGCGACGCAACACGAGCCAGTTCGAGCTCGAGCCCGCCAGGCGGTTCGGCTTGAGCGGCAGATCGAGATCGAGATCGTTGCGCAACTGCTCGGCCTTCTCGAGCTCGCCCTGCTCCTCGAGGGCGTCTGCCAACACCTCGAGCCACTCGGCACGCGACGCGTGCTCGACGCGCGCGACGGCAACGTTGAGCTCGCGACGCACGGAGGCGCGCAGCTGCTTGTGCGAAGCACGCTCCTTGAGATGAATGTTGCGCGAGTAGCGAGACATGGCGTCTCGACGCACGACCGCCCGATGCCTGAACGGCCACCCGTCCGCGTAACGTCACGCCATGCGCTACGTCCGCTGGGTCGTCGCCGTCATCCTCGTGCTGTCGTTCGGCTTCTGCGGCAGCAAGGCGTGCGTCTCCTTCATCCAGTTCGGAGCTCGCTCGAAGGAAGCCGAGCCACGCGCGGCCTTGCGACTCCTCGCATCGCGTGAGCGCGCCTTCTTCGCTGACGCGGGCCGCTGGGCGACGACCTTCGAGGAACTCGACTTCGACAACGAACGCAGCCGCTGGCGCTACGCGCTCGCACCAGATGAATCGCGCGCGCAGCCTGGGGCTGACGGCGGCGCGCATGTCGTGCTCAGCGACGACGCGATGTTCACACCGCACGCGAAGGACGAAGAGCATCGCGCTGCGCTCCCGACCGACGCATGGACTCCGCTCGACGCCGGCGCTTTCGTCATCTTCGCAAGCGGCAACATCGACGCAGACTTCGCTCTCTCGGTCTGGCGCGTCTCATCACTCGACCTCCCCTGCGCTGATCAGCACGGTCCCGATGAGCCGTGCCGTGTCGTCGATGATCTCGAGTGACTTGACCCGCTCCGAACAAAATTCGCGCTGCGGTTTCACCACCGCATGACCCTTCGCCGCGCGTTCGCCCTCATCGGGCTCTTTGCGCTCCTCGTCACGGTGCTGAAGGGCGTCGTTCGCTTCACCGCGAATCCTGAAAATCCCTACGACTCGTCGCCCACGTTCTGGGTCGCCTGGTCCGTCGCGACCGCCATCGCCGCGCTCGCCATCGTGTGGCACGGCTCGGTCGTCAAAGCGCACGGAAGCTGGCGCGCAGTCTTCATCGCCATCGGCCTGCAGGCGGCGTTCGTCGAAGAATCCCTCTTTCGCGGAAATCTGCAGCCGCTCCTCGTCACCCGGTTTGGAAAGGCAGCTGGCCTCGTACTTACCGCCGCCATCTTCAGCGCGTACCACCTCGACCCGCGCCCGCTGAGTCTCGCCGGCAAGTTCGTCCTCGGCCTCGTGTACGGCCTGGCCCGCGGCACGAGCGCAAAAGGTGCGCTCACCGCTCCCGCGTTCGGTCACTTCCTCGTGTGGACCACCGTCGGCAGCTTCTGAGTTACGAAGCGAGGAATGAGAATCGCCTGCATCGGTGGCGGCCCGGCCGGTCTCACCTTCTCGCTGTTGATGAAGAAGACGTTCCCTTCCATCGACATCGAGGTCTTCGAGAAGAACAAACCTGACGACACCTTCGGCTGGGGCGTGGTGTTCTCCAAAGAGACGCTCGGCAATCTGCGCGACGCCGACGGTCCGATGCTCGACGCCATCGAGTCGCGCTTCGCTTACTGGGACGACATCGAGACGTACGTCCGAGGACAGAAGACCGTCTCCACGGGCCACGGCTTCTGCGGGCTCGCGCGCAAGGAGCTGCTCGAGCTGCTCCAGAAGCGCTGCGTCGACCTCGGAGTGAAGCTGCACTTCGGCCGCGAGGTCTCGTACGACGAAGTGAAGTCCGCCGACCTCGTCATCGGCTGCGACGGCGTGCATTCGCCGCTGCGAGAGAAATACGCCGACGTGTTCAAGCCGACCATCGACTGGCGCAAGTGCAAGTTCACCTGGCTGGGCACCACCCAAAAACTGAACGCGTTCACTTTCCACTTCAAGGAATCGCCGTTCGGTCTCTTCCAGGTGCACGCGTATCCGTTCACGAAAGACGGCGCGCAGATGCAACCCAGCGGAGCGCGAAGCACCTTCATCGTCGAGTGCCGCGAAGACGTGTGGAAGAAGGCCGGCCTCGACACGAAGTCGGAAGCCGAATCGGTCGCGTTCCTCGAGGAGCTCTTCAAGACCGAGCTCGCAGGAGAGCGACTCCTTCCCAACAAGAGCATCTGGCGCACCTTCCCCACCATCACCTGTGAGCGCTGGCGGCACGGCAACCTGGTGTTGATGGGCGACGCCGTGCACACCGCGCACTTCTCCATCGGCAGCGGCACCAAGCTCGCCATGGAAGACGCCATCGCGCTCTTCGAGGCGATGAAGGCCAACGCCAACGACGTGAACGCCGCGCTCACCGCGTACGAGAAGGCGCGCAAGCCCGAGACGATTCGCGTGCAGCGCGCCGCGCAGACCAGCCTCGAGTGGTTCGAGAACGCCGCGCGGTACGTCGAGCAGCCTCCGGTGCAGTTCACGTTCAACCTGATGACGCGCAGCAAGCGCATCACGTGGGACAACTTGCGCACGCGCGACCCGAAGCTCGTCGCCCGCAACGACGATGAGCTCGCCACCCGCGCGAAGGCGAAGCGCAATTCCGATGGCTCTGCGCCGCCGCCGCTCTTCGCGCCGTTTCAGCTGCGCGGGCTGACGCTGGAGAACCGCGTGGTGGTCTCTCCGATGTGCCAGTACTCGGCGCAAGACGGAGTGCCCAATGACTGGCACCTCGTGCACCTCGGCTCGCGCGCACTCGGAGGCGCCGGACTCGTCATGACAGAGATGACGGACGTCTCTCCCGAAGGCCGCATCACGTACGGCTGCGCGGGCTTGTGGAACGACGCGCAGGCCGCGGGTTGGAAGCGCGTCATCGACTTCGTGAAGAAGAGCTCGAGCTCCGCCATCGGTGTGCAGCTCGCGCACGCGGGGAGAAAGGCGAGCTGGTCACTGCCGTGGGAAGGCGACACGTGGCTGCGCCCCGACCAGCAGCCGTGGCAGACGCTCGGGCCGTCAGCGATTCCGTACCACAAGGTCCTGGACGGGCGGGAGCCCGGCAAAGACGACTGCCACGTGCCCAGGGAGATGGACACCGCCGACCTCGCGCGCATCAAGCAGTGCTTCGTCGAGGCCGCGAAGCGCGCGAACGCGTGCGGGTTCGACTTCATCGAGCTGCACGCAGCGCACGGGTATTTGCTCTCGACGTTCCTCTCTCCGCTCACCAATCAGCGCAGCGATGGTTACGGCGGGTCGGTGGAGAAGCGCATGCGTTACCCGCTCGAGGTCTTCGAAGCGGTGCGCGTGGTGTGGCCGAAGGACAAGCCGCTCGGGATTCGCGTCTCGGCGAGTGACTGGTTGGGCTCGAGCGGTCAGACCGTCGAGGACACCGTGCTCTTCGCGCGTGAGCTGAAGGCGCTGGGGTGTGACGTCATCGACGTGAGTTCAGCGGGCAACGTGCCGCAGTCGAAGGTCGAGTACGGCCGCATGTACCAGGTGCCGTTCGCCGAGGCGGTGAAGGTCGGCGCGCAGATTCCGGTGATGGCCGTCGGCGGCATTCTCGGAGCGGATCACGCGAACACCATCATCGCGGCGGGCCGTGCGGACCTGTGCGCGATGGCGCGCGAGCACTTGAGCGACCCGTTCCTCACGCATCGGCATGCGCAGGCGGAGCGCGTCGACACGGTGAAATGGCCGAAGCAGTACCTGACCGTGCGCCCGCGGCGGTGAAGCGGAACTGGCCCTCGCCCTGACCCTCTCGGAGCGTCGCTGATCAGCCGGCCGCGCGACGCAGCT
>JAEUJS010000369.1 GCA_016792935.1 Archangium sp.
TCGACGTCGACTACTCGCACGCGCCGCTCAAGGCCGACTTCACCGTCGATGTCGCTGAGCTCGAGAAACTGATCCGCCCTGAGACGGTGCTGCTGGTCGGGAGCGCCGTCGCGTATCCGCAGGGCGTGATCGACGACATTCCGGCGATCGCGGCGTTGGCGGCCAAGCGAGGCATCCTCTGTCACGTCGATGCGTGCCTTGGAGGCTTCTTCCTCCCGTTCGCGCGGAAGCTGGGCGTGCAGATGACGGCCTGGGATTTCGCAGTCCCGGGTGTGACGTCGATGAGCGCCGATCTCCACAAGTACGGCTACGCAGCGAAGGGAGCGTCGGTCGTCCTCTACCGAAACAGCGCGCTCCGGAAGCACCAGTTCTTCACGTACGCGGGATGGAACGGCGGTCTCTACGCCTCGCCGTCGTTCTGCGGAACGCGACCCGGTGGAGCGATCGCCGCAGCGTGGGCGGTGATGCATCACCTCGGAGAAGAGGGCTACCTGCAGCGAGCGAAGTCGATCATCGAGACGACGAAGAAGATGCAGGACGGCATCCGCAAGATCGCCGGCCTCAAGATTCTCGGAGAGCCCGTCGGAGGCGTCTTCGCGTTCTCGAGCGACACGTTGAATGTGTACGAATTGGGCGACGCGATGGACGCGCGCGGCTGGAAGCTCGATCGCCAGATGAAGCCGGCGGCGTTGCACGTGATGGTGACGCCCGCCCACGCGGCGGTGTTGGAAGTCTTTCTCAGGGACCTGAGCGAATGCTCACATTCCCTGGCCTCAGGAGAACCGGCGCCAGACGGAAGCGCAGCAATGTACGGGATGGTTGGAACAATCCCCGATCGCCAACAAGTCGACGACTTCCTCGTTGAGTTCCTGGACGGCCTCTTCAACCGAGCCTGAGAGGTAGGGTGAGGGAGAGACATGCAGTTGCTGGCGCTGATCGTGTTCTGTGCCTTCCTGGTCGAAGCAGCAGCCGGCTTCGGAAGCATGGTGATAGCCCTCACAGTGGGCGCGCTCTTCTTCACCGTAGACGAGCTCTTGCTCACATTAGTGCCAGTCAACCTCGTGTTGAGCATTTGGCTCGCCGCAAGCGGAGCAAGCGGCATCAAATGGAAATTCCTCCTCAAGCAAGTCGCCCCGTTGATGGGCCTCGGCCTGCTGATCGGAACGCTGCTCGCGAGCAAAGCGAGCGACGCCTGGTGGCTCAAACCAATCTTCGGCCTCTTCACGATCGCCGCAGCTTCCCTCTCCCTCGCGGAGAGGGTCGGGGTGAGGGAGCGCCCCCTGCCCTCCGCAGCCAGATCACTCGTCCTCCTCGGAGCCGGAACCATCCACGGAATCTTCGCCACCGGAGGCCCGCTCGCGGTCTTCGTGACGGCCAAAGAGCTCCCCGACAAACACGAATTCCGAGCCACTCTCTCAATGCTCTGGGTCGCCATGAATGCGGCCTTGCTCACGACCTGGGCCATCGCCGGAAAACTCACGACCGAGCCCCTGACGAAGAGCGCCTGGATGCTCCTCCCGCTCGCAGCCGGCATCGCAGTCGGCGAGTTGATCCACCGACGCCTCGACGAGAAGAAGTTCCGCCTCGTGGTGGCGGTGCTCCTGCTGATCGCCGGAGCAGTCCTCACGATTCAAAGCCTGCTGCGCGGAAACGCCTAAGCGACCTGCGGAGCAGCAGACGCGTCAGCCTCGAGACTGACCACGAACGTCGTCGCGCCAACGGCCGACTCGACAGACAGCTCTCCACCCATGCCCTTCACGAGATTGTGGCTGATGTAGAGCCCCAATCCGGTGCCCTGCCCCGGTGCCTTGGTGGTGAAGAACGGATCGAAGATGCGCTCCTGAATCTCCGGCGGGATTCCCGGACCGTTGTCGCTGAAGGAAATCAGCGTGCGTTCTCCCACGCGGCGCGCGGAGACCTCGAGCCGAGCGCCGACGCGGTCCTGACACGCCTGTGCTGCGTTGACTGCGAGATTGACGATGACTTGCGCGAGACGCGCCTGATTTCCGCGCACGAAGCCTGCTCGATGAAAGCGCCGCACGACTTCGATTCGGTTGAGCTGACCGCGGAGCAGGTTGAGGGTCGAGGTGAGGACGTTTTCGAGATCGACCACCTCGACGACGTCTTCGCTCGAGCGCATGAAGCCGCTGAGATCGCGGGTGATGGTGGCGACGCGGGCGGCTCCTTCCTTCGCGTCGACGAGGCACTCGTCGAGCTCACGGCGATCATCGGCGGAGAGCGCAGTGCCCGCAGACAGCACGTCCTGCGCCGAGCCGATGCTGGAGAGCGCCGCGGCGAGCGGGCTGTTGATTTCGTGAGCCACTCCGGCGGCGAGGGTGCCGACGGCGACGAGGCGATCGTTGAGGCGCACGCGCAGCTCGAGCTCACGCGCCTGGGTGACGTCGCGAAACACATACAACGTGGCCGCGGCGCCATCGAAGACCACGTCGTGCGGGGGAGACACGTTGAGCACCTTGCGAGCGCCGCTCACGACGACCGGGAGATCGGCGGCAGCCGAGCGGGGCACAGCGAGCGACCTGAGGTGCGCCGAATCGACCAGCGACGCGGCGACCTGATTGGTGAAGACCAGCTCGGCGCCGCGCATGACGAGCACTCCGTCGGGGAGCAGGTTCAAGACCTCGCGAAAGTGGCGATGCTGATCTTCGAGGAGCACGGCGGACAACCTCCGCGTCTCGAGCTCGGATTCGCGGAGCGCGCGCGCGGTGCGTTCACTGCGCACGAGGAGCACGAGGGCCGCGGCGACGAGCAGCGCGAGCAGGCCAACCATGAAGTTGAAGGACGTCCACATCGAGCCGAGCGATTCGGAGAGCGCTCCGGTCTGCGCGCGGATGGCGGCGGTGAGCGTGCGCGTGGCGCCGAGGACTGCGGGGTCGTTGAGATCGGTGGCGGTGGCCCACACGTCGAGTGCGGAGAGGGCTGGCGGCTCGAGCTGCGCGGACTGGCGCATCTCGGTGGCGATGGCGGAGCGGCGCTCGAGTGACTCCGTGCCGAGCGCCAGCGCTCGCAGCCAGACCACGCGCTGCTCGACCTGACCGCGCAAGGTGGAGGCGTTCACGGCGACCGAGCTGGCCCAGAGGACGCAGGCGACCAGCACGACACTCGCCACCAGCACGCCAGCACTTGGCAGACGACGCAGAACCATCGGGACGCGAAATCGTAGCGCTCAGATCAACCCGCGCCACAATGGGGCCTCGGCTACGGTGCGTCCGAATGAAGTCCTCAATGACCCGGAGAATCATCCCCAGGCTGAGGGAGCGATGATTTCGATCTTCCACATCGCGTTCTGCCTCATCACGCCAGCGGTCTCGATCTGGGCGGCGAACCGGTTCAAGTTCTTCAAGGTCCTGGGGCCGGTGGTGCTGTCGTACGCGGCGGGCATCATCGTGGCGAACATCCCGGGGGTGCACCTCGATGAGACGCTGGGCACGAACATCGCGGGCGGCGCGGTGCTGGCGGCGATCCCGATGCTCCTGTTCTCGACAGATCTGAAGAAGTGGGTGTCATTGGCGCGCGGGCTCCTGGTCTCGTTCGCCTGCGCGTGCTTCGCGGCAGTGGTGGCGGCCGGAGCGGTGGGCTGGGCGTTCCGAGGGTGGACGGACGAGTGGTGGAAGATCGCGGGCATGTTGGTGGGCGTGTACGTGGGTGGGACGGCGAACATGTCTGCGATTGGGTTCGCGCTCGAGACCAACCAAGAAACGTTCGTGATCCTGAACGCCGCGGACGTGATCTGCGGAGCGGCGTACCTGTTCTTCCTGCTGTCGGTCGCCCAGAAAGTGGCGCTGAAGTTCCTGCGACCATTTGAAGGAGGATCCCCTCTCCCTCGGGGAGAGGGTCAGGGTGAGGGAGCAGATCCTCTTCTGGCGGCGGGCGAAGAACCACCGTCGAAGTGGGCGAGAAAGCACATCAAGCCGATGGCGATCTCCTTCGCGCTGACGGTGGCGATGGCGGGAGCGTCAGTGGGCCTGTCGTTGGGCATCCTGGGCAAGCTGCACATCGGCTTCGTGATGTTGGGAGTGACGACGTTCGGCATCGGAGCGTCGCTCTTCAAGCGAGTGCGCGACCTCGACGGCTCCTTCGAGCTGGGAGAGTACGCGCTGCTGATCTTCTGCGCGGCGACGGGAAGCCTTGCGGACGCGAGCCGCGTGACGGGGACGAGCGCGATTCTTCTCGCGTTCGTGTTCATCGTGATGGTGAGCGCGGCGGTGATTCACTTCGCGTTGTGCTGGCTGTTCAAGATCGACGCCGACACGGCGATCATCAGCTCGACCGCGACGATCTTCGGGCCGCCGTTCATCGGTCCGGTTGCTGCGGCACTGAAGAACCGCGCCCTCGTCGGCCCTGGCTTGACCTTAGGTCTCGCCGGCATCGCCCTCGGCACCTACCTCGGCCTCGCCACCGCCTGGGCTCTCAAGGCGATAGCCTGATGAACGCGGTCAGCAAGCCAAGTGGGCCGTCGTCGAGGTGAAAATGGCGAAGATCTCGGTTCCGCCCGCCCGCGTCGTAACCAGCCTTCCTGGTCGCAATGACGAGTGCTGGTGCGGGTCCGGGAAGAAGTTCAAGAAGTGCCATCTCGACCGAGCCAAATCCGAACCAACTCGCGAGCCAGTGATCCGAAGGGAAATGACTCGCGAATTCGAACGCGCTTCTGCGTGCATGCATCCGCGCGCGCCGAGCGAATGCAGTGGCGGCATTATTCGCGCGCATACGGTCCAACGCGCAACGAGTTTGGCTGCAATTGCATCAAACGGCCATGTGATCCGCTTGAACTCGGAAACGCGCAGTCCTGAGCGCATCGGCGTACGAGAGGCATCTACGTTCCGCGGGTTCTGTGAGCATCACGACGGGACACTCTTTAAGGCGCTCGACACCAGAGCCTTCTCTGGTTCGCGCGAGCAGCTTGCACTTCTCGGATTTCGAGCCACTGCTCAGGAACTTCACAAGAAACAATCCGCTCTTCGCGCACAATCGCTGATTCGCAAGACTGATGCTGGTAGGAGCGTCATCTCGCAGATCGAAATGCAGAACTACTTTGACAGCGCCGCGTTCGGTGCCCATCTCGGGCTGCAGGACATGCAGGTTGAAAAGCAACGCTGGGATGCCGAACTCGTCGACCCCGCAAACGTTGAGGCGCTAATTGTGCCCCTTCCGAAGGACTACCCGATGCGCTGCACCGGAACGTGCGCTCCGGAGTTCGATTTCGGTGGAACGCGGCGGCAATCGCTAGACGAACAGTTGCTAGCAAACTGGACGTATTCCATTCACAGCGCCAGCAATGGGGTGTTCGCAGTAATGGCCTGGCTGGGTCCGAGCCCGATTGTCCAGCGGATGGTCGACTCCTTCTGTTCGTTGCCGCACAGTCTTCAAGGAGAAGCCCTTGGACGTCTCGCGCTTACACATTTCGAGAACACGTTCATCTCCGAGAACTGGTGGAGCTCTTTAACGCCTTCTGCACGCGACGAGGCAGCACGAATTGTTGGCACGTTTGACCCGCGAGGGGACGAACTCATTCCTTCCGGCAGCCTTCCGTTCCCCAACCTGACTGAGCCCGTCCAGACACTCAGGGCGGTCGCACCAAGTGAGCCGAAATGATCGACGCAGCCGCTGTCGCCTCTGGCCCTGTCTGCTACAAAAACTGGCGCGCTCATCAAGAAGGCGCGCCGTGCTCGGGCGGCTTCGAGGTTCCGCTCTACTCCGACTGTCACATCGCAGGCGAAATCCCAGACGGACTCGGCCCTTATGCGCTCATTAATGCGCTCCCAGCAGGTCGGCTGGATCCTAGCCTGGTGCTACGCGCATCCTCATTCCTGAATGCGTATGCATTGCCTCAAATGACCAAAACAGACAAGACCAGCTTTACGGGCGCCTCCTTGAGCGACGAGATCGCGTGTCTCGTCGCCTTGGCGCTCGGGGCGCGCATTATGGCCGGCTCCGCGACTCGGCTTGAAATCGAGAAAGGAAAGTGGGTCATTCTTGGGGACAGAGACCGCCCCACGCTCATTTCTCCGCAAATACGTCGCGCAGCAATCGTTCCAAGAGCAGGTGCCACCAAGACGCTTCAGCGTACCCCACTCGACTCGCTTCCGCGCCTCAGCGCGGAGAACGCGACCGCGGTAACCAGGGCAGCGCGTTGCTACCGGGACGCCCTCTGGCTCGCAGAGAGCGAGCCCGACACTGCGTGGCTCCTGCTGGTGTCGGCACTTGAGGTTGCTTCTGTTCGGCTGAAAGCGGAGTCACTCAAACCACTAGAAATTTTTGAAATCTCAAAGCCGGAATTGGCTGCGAAATTACGTCTGGTCGGGAGCGAGGTTCTCGAGGAGGTCGCGAACGCACTGAGTCGGGAACTTCGCGCGACTGGCAGATTTCTCGAATTCATGGAGCGATTCTTGCCAAACCCACCAACTGAGCGCCCACCGCCCGCGTTTCAATTAGACTGGAGTTGGAAGTCCATGCGTAAGAGTCTCTCAGCAATCTACAACTACCGCTCCGAAGCTCTGCACGAAGGAATCCCGTTTCCTCCGCCGATGTCCGAACCACCATTCCCGATCGGCAATGACGCACAAGTGCCGGCCGAAACTCTAATCGGACTAGCTGCGGCACAGCAGGGCGGCGTGTGGACCAAGAAAGACTTGCCTATGACCCTCCACACCTTCGAGTACATCGTACGCGGCGCTCTGCTCAAGTGGTGGCATGAACTCGCGGACACGGCGAGCGACACACGCAATCCTTCACAGCCTTGAACTCGAACCGCTCCGTCGTCCAAGCTCCTCGTATGTCCGAAACCACAGCACAAGAGTTGTCGCCCAAAGATTGGATGGAGAAGGCCAACCACGCGATGGTTGATTTCCAGCGCTCGTATGGGTGCTTGGTTTCAAGGACGAAGTCGGGTGAGTACGTCGCTAAGGCCACTGGGTTTCTCGCGAGAATCGGCTCGCGCAACGTGCTCGTCACAGCGCTACACGTGATTCAGTCGCAGGAGTTCCAAGCCGGGCAGGTGCATCTCCTTCTCCCACCTGCAGGGATCACCGTCGACGGAACAAAATACGAGTTCTACTCTGCCGCGATCGATGTTGGCACACCGTTGTGGACGTCCGAGGCCCTCGACATCGCAATACTCGACGTCCCACCCCTCCCAGAAAAAGCAGACGCGAAGTTTATCGACTCCGCTTCGCACGAAGTCTGCGCGACCAAACTACGGACTTCCAAGCACAAGCATGAAATGGGCTTGCTTGCATTCGGGTTCCCTAATTGGGGACATGTGACTACCGGCCCAAACCACGCTCTCGCCGCGCTTCCGCTGCCGGCGTTTGTTGCGCGGCTTGACAAGGATGCCTGGGAGGAAGGAGTCACTCCGCCTCCACAGCTCGTTCTTCAGGTCGAGGCCAAGAACGAAGCTGAAGTTCCAAAAGGCGCGCAAGAACTCGCTACTCAATTTCGGAAGATGCTAGACGCGCAAACAGTTCAAGCTAGCGCACCTGGCAGCAAGGTGAGTCCTTTTGGCGGCTACAGCGGCGGACCTGTCGCGCTGCTTTGCCCAGATGGGCTGTTCATCGTCGGCGTAATCACCGACGGTGGACCAATCCTCGAGGGTGCAGCCCACCGTATGTGGGCTTCGCCTTGGGACGACGTGTGCGCAAGCCTTCGCCAATCCGCGCCTTGGGCGATCGAGTCACCAGAGATTCCGTGCACCGACTAATGCGTCGCCACAATGTTCCAAGGACATTCTTCGATACGCCCGAGAAGGCACCTGAAGTTCGATCCCAGGAAGCGATGCTGGATTCACTCGGCGAAGACGCTGGGAATCCCACAACCAAGCCACTTGATTCTTCGGCGAGCCGCACCTACCTCGGCTGCGACCGCAAGGGGTTCGCAAATGAGCGCTTGAAGCTTGGATGGAATCCGCGAGGATTGTGGCGGAATGAGACGCCGGATTCGGATGACGTCAAGCAACAAGCGAACGCCCGCTTGCGCGAAGCGCACATTGCAACGAGGACAAGATGATCGACTGGCTTGAACTAACTAACTTTCGCGGCTTCGGGAAAAGCACGCGACTCGAACTGAAGCCGTTTACTGTCTTAGTTGGGCGAAACAGCGCGGGGAAGTCCACGCCGGTCGCAGCGCTTCTGGCCCTCAAGCAAACGCTGGAAGACCCGACATTTGGAGCTGCGTTTCCGTTCCTTAGGCTCTCAGGCTCCCAAATCGACCTCGGTGCCTTTGCGGACGTCGTGCACGGCCATTCGCGCAATCGTCAAATTCAGTTCTCGTTTGGATTCGACCGCGACGAATCAAAACAAAAACTCCTGAACCACTTCCCTATTCGCTCAAGATATTTGCATCGCTTTGGCAGGCGCGTGTTCATCGACTATGACTACGCATACCCATTGGCGTCACGACGTCCGGCACCTCAATTGCGGACGCTTACCCTTGCGTATGCCGCAATTCCGAACTTCGGGTCGACACTCGCAAGAATGACGGTTGAATCCGACGGCGATCTCGTCTCAAATTTTCGTCGAACTGCGCGCGGTTGGAACTGCGATGCGACTCATATCCCAGCATCGATCTTCAAGGTCGAGGCGTCCCAGCGATCAGCTCTCTTTCCGACTATCCAACGAGAGCGAAAGCTCTCCACGATGCCTGTGAATCTGGCGCGGAGAGTCAGAGGCGCTGAAGACTCCATCTGGCGCGCGGTCCGCGAGACATCCAGTTACCTCCAGTCCATGAGTTTCGTCGGACCGTTTCGGACTCCGCCCCAACGCCGATACGCATTCTCTGGTGCGCTCGGCCTTGAGGCCGGCGGGTCTGGTGAACAAACATCGGAGATGTTGATCGCGGATTCACTCAGCGAAGGCCAACTCGTCCGCCAAGTTCAGTTCTGGCTTCAACGGTTGAGTCTCGCGGAGAAACTAACTGTGCGTCCCGAGGGTCCCGGCTCCAGTGTGTTCGAACTCTCAGTCTCTGGGGCTGGGTTCCGCGGAAATGCCAGTATTGCTGATGTCGGCTACGGCGTATCCCAAGTACTTCCCGTTATCGTCCAAGGATTGCTCGCGCAGCCTGGAGGCACGTTCGTCGTGCAGCAACCAGAACTGCACCTCCACCCGGATGCACAAGCAACTCTCGTGGACTTTTTCATATTCTTAGTTGCCCGGGGTGTGCGGTGCATTGTCGAGACTCACAGTGAGTATTTCCTTGTACGCCTAAGACGGCGAGTCGCAGAGCGCGGAGTCAAAGGGCTTCTCCGCGACTTCAGTCGCGCGGTCGGCTACTCAACCAAGACACAATCGGCTTCTGCCACTCTGGATCGCGAGCAAGTCGCAGTGACTTTTGTTGAAACGAGCCAACGCCTCTCAACCATGCGCCAGGTCGCGATTAACGAGCTCTATCAACTCGAGAATCTGCCGGCGAACTTCATGAGCGAGGCGATGGACGACCGAATCGCGATCGCCAAACGGATTGGGAAACTCTCGTGAAAAACGGGGCTGTTCTGGACACGAAGTTTCTGGCGAACGCGAACGGTGATCTTGCAGGTAGGCGTTCCGGGAATCTTCTCGATCGGCGACTTAATGTCGTCGAACAAATTGTAGCAAACAAACACCCGGCACGGATTAACCAAAAGCTCATTACAGAGTACCAAGCGAAAGTCGTTGTTCAGGGATTCCGAAACGACTCCATCGAGTCATTCTTTCGGTATGCAATCGATTCGGGGGTCAATTCCGGCCGCTCCACACTCTCCAGCGCAGACCACGCACTTCTCCGAAAGTGCCGGTGGCCGTCCCATGACCAACATCTGATCGCTGCATGTGGCTCCGCACAAAAGGTTGTTCTTCACGTCACTGAAGCTGCTCATGAGAAGTGTGCGACAGCGATAAAGCGTGAGTTCTCGCACGACGTCGTACGTCTCAAGTGACCGAAAGAAGTGAGGAAGAACGACAACTCGATGCGTGCGACGCGTGCCGGCAACACGCGCTTCAGGCGCTCCCGGATGATCGGCCGAGGCCTTCGACGACGGAAGTGAAGGCATCAGCGGTGCGGAGCTTCTGATCGCCGAACTTCCTCGCGAAGAGACGACGAACCGACGGCACGTGCGAAGACCCGCCCGTGAGAAACACCGAATCGATGTGCAGCCCCTCCGGCACCTGGGAGAGCACTTCATCGGTGCACTCCTCGAGTTCTTCGATCAGGTGCTTCGACGCCACCTCGAACTCGGCGCGCGTGATGGTCTCGTGAATCGAGATGCGTTCCTCTTCGAAGTCGAGCGTCGTCACTTCTTCGGAAGAGAGCCGCACCTTCGCCGCCTCGATCGCCCGGTAGAGCCGAAACCCAATGTTGTACATCACGAGATCGTGCAGCGCCTCGATCGCCGGCTTCCGATCACTCGTCTTCAACATCAACTCAATCAACTCCCGCGTCTTCTTCTCGCGGATCAATGACATCTCGTTCCACGACAACAAGCGGCTCGACACGTACGTCGGCATCTCCATGCGCTTCGCCATCAGCGCCGGCTCGTACGTCGACCCGTGACCGAAGTGCCCGAACAGCTTGCTCTTCATGATCGCCGCGTCGAAGCGATCGCCTCCCACGTACACGCCTCCACTCGCGATCACGTCTTTGCTGCGATCCGCTGATCCTCGGTGTGACGGACCGAGGCGCATCACTGTCAGGTCGCTCGTGCCTGCTCCGAAGTCGGCCACCAGGACCAGCTCATCGCGCTCGAGCTTCGCCTCGTAGGCCAACGCCGCTGCGATCGGCTCGATCAGGAAGCGCACGTTCTCGAAGCCTGCGATCTCTGCCGCCTTGCGGAGTCGCTCTTGTGCGAACGCGTCTACCTTCGGGTCTCTCGAGAAGCGCGCTGGACGGCCGAGGACCACTGAGTGCGTGTCGTGGCCTTGCTCCATCACCACGGAGCGGATCTTGCGAAGGAAGATCGCGATCAACTCTTCGAGCGAGAGCGTTCGGTTGCGGAGCTGCGTTCTCGTGAAGCTCTGCGCCGGGAGCCAGGTCTTCATCGACTGGATGAACCGGCCTGCGTTGTCTTCTTGATAGCGGTCGATCGCTTCGCTGCCCGCGAGCACTTCTGTCGTGTCTTCTGGGAAGAACAACACCGTGCGGAACAGCGGCGAGCCGCGATCGATCTTGAGCACTGTGCCGTTTGGCGTCGCTACCGCCGTGTTGCTTGTTCCGAAGTCGATGCCGATCAATGCGTGCTCCCTCACCCTGACCCCTTCAACTTCAACACCTTCTTTACCTCTGCGATGTCTTCCGGCTTCGTTCGGCAGCAGCCTCCGAAGATGCGCGCGCCTGCTGCTCGATACTTCTGCGCCCAGCTCGCCAGGGTTTCGCTCCCCGCGACTCCTTGCCAGCGCCGGCCCTTCGCGTCCCACGTCTCTCCACTGTTCGGAGACGCTGACAGCGCGACTCGCTTCGCTCGTACTGATTTCAACGCCGGTTCGATCTCTTCAGGAGCCATGCAGTTCAAGCCGACCGCCACGAGGTTGGCGACCGACTCCAGCCGCGGCAAGGCCTGACGAAACGCGTCCACTCTCGAGAAGCTCGCCATGAACGCCACGTCGCTGTGCTCCGCGGCAAGTTGCGCGACCGCTTCTGCTTCTGCGAGTGAGGGGAGCGTCTCGAAGAGGATCAGGTCCGGCTTCGCTTCGAGCAGCGCTTTCACTCTCGGTCGGTGGAAATCGGCGAGCTCTCGCCCAGTGAGCGTGTAGTGGCCCGTGTACTCGCTGCCGTCGGCCAACATCGCTCCGTACGGACCCAGCGAGGCGGCGATCAGCGTTGGCGTTTGCTTGCTCGCTTCTCTCGCGAGGTTGACTGACTTGATCAGCGCTTCGTCTGCCGATTCCGCTCGCAGCCCGGCTTTGACGAAACCTTCTCGGCTCACTTGATACGAGGCCGTCGAGATCACGTCTGCGCCTGCTGCGATCGCGTCTTCGTGGACGGAGATGATCAGATGCGGTGCGTCACGAATGACGCGTGCCGACCACAGGCCGCCTGTGAGATCGGCTCCTTTTCTTTCGAGTTCGGTCGCGAGGGCTCCGTCGAAAAGGACTTGGTCTTGGCGCTCTAGCAACCGCTCAAACTGCATGGTTCTCCCTCACCCCAACCCTCTCCCGCAGGGGCGGGAGAGGGAGTCCACTTCTCACTTCCTCACTTCGCTTCAGGCTGCGCGAAACACCGGTCGGAGTGCCGAATACATCTCGCATGTCCCCTATTTCCAACCGCCCCGCTCCACGAACTCCCGCTCCCCCTCGCCCTGCTCCCCGCATCCAACCGCAGGCCCCCGCTCGTACTGCTGCTCGTCCCGCCCAACAGCCGCAGACGCTCTTGCAGCAGGGCGTCAGCTTCTTCGAACGCAATCGCACCAACCTGCAGAACACCGCGACCGGCCTGATGCGCGCTCGCACGCAGGCCAACGACGCGATGAACGCGATGGCGCGCGCGCAGGGCCGCACCGCTCCCAACGTTCGCAACTCCACCTCGACCCTCGGCCGCCTCACCCGCCCCGCGCGCATCGGTGGCTCGCTCTTCGGCTTCGCCAACAACGTGCGCCGTCTCCCCGGCCAGGGAATGACTGCCTTCAGCGATTGGCGCCGCGCGCTCCAGACTGGCAACGCCGCCGACCGCATTCGCGCCGAACGCTCCACGCGCGCTGCCGCCAGCAACTATTCCACCATCGTCGACACCGCGGCCGCCGCTCGCCGCAACGCGCGCGCCGCTACGTTCGCCGTGCAACGCGTCGCGCAGCAGCGTCTCCCCATTCTCAGCGCTCGCGTCGGAGCAGCCGCCAATCAGATCGCCGAATCCAGCGCCGGCCGCCTCGCTCAGCGCGTCATCGCCAACCCCGCCGCGCGCAACGTCGCTTCGATGGGAGCGCGCACCCTCGGCCGCTTCGCCACCGGAGCCAACGTCATCGTCGCCGCCGCCGACATCAATGAGGCGCGTCGCGTCCTCGCGGATCCGAACTCGAATGCCGGTCAGCGCGTCACGTCCGTCGTCACGGCGTTCGGCTCGGCCGTCGCGGCCACCAACATCCCCGTCGTGTCGCAGGTCGGAGCAGTCGTCTCGACCATCTCGTCGGCGATTGGCTGGTTGTTCTCATGAGCCGCTCTGGGTTGATTCGCCGGCGCCTGCCTCCCGTGCCACCGAAGGCCGGAGTCACGCTGCCGACCGCGGCCGCTCCGTCGCTCGAGAAGTTGAACGTCAAAGCGCCCAAGGCCATCCCGTTCACGGGCGACGACCTGCTCTTCTTCATCGACGACCTCGCCCGCTCTCGCGCGCCGCGCACCACGCGCAAATACGGCGAGAAGCTCCAGCTCGGAGACATCGCCGTCATCGACGTCCTCGCCTACCACCAGGGCAAGTTGGTGCCGTTCAGCCCGAAGTCGGGAATGGAAGTCGAAGTCGGCGCTGGTGATTCGCTCCCGTGGCTCGATGAGTCGTTGATGGAGTGCGCGGTCGGTGACGGACTCGAGCTCGACATCACGCTCCCGGAAGACGAGCCCGTCGAAGCGATGCGCGGCGCCGAGGTGACGTATTTGATCGACGTCGTCAGCGCGTACCGCCTCGAGCTCCCCGCCGCGGACAGCAAGGAATACGTCGCGCTCTTGAGCCGCAAGAAGACCTCGCTGGAGGCCGTGATGAAGGACCTGTCCGAGAAGCTCGAGAACGAACGCATCGCCGACGCCTGGCAGGAAGCCCGCGAGTGCGTGATGGATGAGCTCGTTCGTCGCACCGAGGTGAGCGTCAGCTCCGAGCTCGTCGACGAAGAGATCCGCCGCACGTGGGCGCGGCTCGAGCTGCCGCTGCTGGAGCGTAAGGCCTTCGAGCCCGATGAGCTCCGTGACGCGGTCGATGGCTGGCTCTCTGATGAGCCGACCCGCGCTGATGCGGAACGTCGCCTTCGTCTCGCGCTCGCCGTCAAAGCGATCGCCGAGAAGGAACAGATCACCTTCGACTCCGAGACGATGAAGCTGATGGTCGACGATGCGAAGGCGCGCTTCGGCATTCCGAAGGAAGAGGTGCGCAAGGCGCTGAAGGATCCGCGCGCTCCGGCGCACGACCAGATGGTCGCGGTTGGGATCCAGATGCGGGTGATCGAGCTCGCGATGGCGGCGGCGAAGATCGAGTGGGTGTGAGGATCGGATCCCTCACCCTGACCCTCTCCCGAGGTTTCGATTGAATGCGATTTAGTTGCATACAATCGAACTGATGCGCATAGTGGGTTCGTGAATCCGCTCGCCCTCGACTCGCAGCTCTGCTTCGGCCTCTACGCCGCCTCTCGCGCGATGACGGCGGCGTACGCACCGCTCCTCGCTCCGCTGAAGGTCACGTACCCGCAGTACCTCGTGCTCCTCGTGCTCTGGGAGACCGACGGCGTCTCGGTGCGCGCGCTCGGAGATCGCCTCGCGCTGGATTCCGGCACGCTGACTCCGCTCTTGCAGAAGATGGAACGGGCTGGCCTCGTTTCACGCGCTCGCGACGCCGAAGACAACCGCGTCGTGCGCATCTCGCTCACCACTTCCGGCCGCGCGCTCAAGCGCAAAGCCCTCAACATCCCGAAGGAGCTCGTCTGCCACTTCGGTCTCACCTTGCCGGCCATCGCCCAGCTTCGTTCTCAGCTGAATGGCCTCACTCAACAGCTCCGCGCGGCGACCACGGGCTCCACCAACACCACTGGAGAAACGTCATGACCACCCCCGCGCTCACCCCGCTCTACACCGCTCACGCCACCTCGAAGGGAGGCCGCTCCGGCAACGTGAAGTCCGACGACGGTCTCATCGACATGAAGCTCACCACTCCGAAGTCGATGGGCGGAGATGGCGCCGTCGGCACGAACCCCGAGCAGCTCTTCGCCGCTGGCTACTCGTCGTGCTTCGCCGGCGCGGTCGGCATGGTCGCTCGCATGCAGGGCATCAGCACGCCGTTCACCATCAGCGCCGACGTCACGTTCAACAAGGGCGCCGACAACGGGTTCTGGATCTCGACGAAGCTCATCGGGAACTTCCCCGAGCTCGCGCGCGACAAGGCGCAGGCGTTGATGGAGGCCGCTCACCAGGTGTGCCCGTATTCCAAGGCCACGCGCGGCAACATGCCGGTCGAGCTGACCGTCGGCGCTGCGCTCTGAGGGCGTGCTCACCCCAACCCTCTCCCCGAGGGAGATGGGGCTTTCAGGCGCAGGTCGAGGCCGTCGAGCGGGTAGACCCACGCGGTCACCGCTCCCGGCCCGAGGTGCAGGTAGATGCTCGGACTCAAAGGACGCACCAACGCGTACTCGTGCTTCGGGAACGCTTCCTTCAACCGCGTCGCGACGCGCTCTGCGACCTCCGGAGCGCGACCGTGCGACACCGCGATCCACACCGGCTGCTTCGCATCCATCTTCTGCGTCAGGTACTCGGTGAGCTTCTCCGCCGGGTCGGCCTTCGCGCTCGTCTTCGCGACTGACGTCACCAGCCCATCGTCCACGCTCAGAATCGGCCTGATGTTCAGGAAGTTTGCGACGAAGGCCTGCACCGCACCGACGCGTCCGCCCTTGATGAGGTTGTCGAGCGTCGCCACCTGAAACGCGTTGCGACCGCGCGCGACGAACTTGCGCACGAACGCCGCTGTCTTCGCGAGCTCCAGGCCCGCTGCGCGCGCTTGCACCGCGGCGAGCGTGGCGAGGCCGGCTCCCACGTCGGTGACGAGGGAATCGACGACCTCGATCTTCGCTCCGGCGATCTTCTTGCTCGCTGCGACCGCCGCGTCGTGCGAGCCGATCAGCTTGCGCGACGTCATCACCACCAACAGCTCGGGGTCCTTCTTGATGAGGTTGCCGAAGTAGTCGACGAACTCGGCTTCCGTGGTGCCCTGCACGTGCGGGTGCTTGAGCGCCTTCTTCACCCAGTCGTCCACCTGGGCGAAGTCGATGGTGCCGCGCGTATCTCGCGAGATGCCGTCGACGATGATCTTCTGCGGCACGAGATCGACGTCGAGCGCCAGCGTCAGGTCTTCGTCGAGATTGCTGCCGGGGTTGGTGACGATCCGCATGGTGCCCAGACCATGCCACGGCTGCGCAACCACATCAGACGAGCGTCAGGGAACGTCGAAGAAGTCCACCTGGCCGGTCTCGAGCGCGTACTCGGCGCCCACCACCAGCAGGCGGCCCGCCGCGATGCGCTCCTCGAGGATGCGGCTGCCGCTGCGCAGGTGATTGACCGACGCCCTGACGTTCGCGCGCGTCGCCGCCTTCATCAGCGCGTCTCCATCACGAATGCCGGCGAGCTCTCGAACGGAAGGCTCGATGCGCCGCACGATGTCGCCCACGTTGTCCGATGGCGCCTGCGCACCTCGCGTCACCGCGTCGATGGTCGCCTTCACCGCGCCGCACCGCGTGTGGCCCATCACCACCACCAACTCGGTGCCGAAGGTCGCCGCCGCGAACTCCACGCTGCCCACCAGCGACGGCGCGACGATGTTGCCCGCGACGCGCACCACGAACAGCTCTCCCAGCCCTGCGTCGAAGAGCAGCTCTGACGGCGCACGCGAGTCGCTGCACGAGAGCACGATGGCGAAGGGCTGTTGGCCTTCGACCAGCTGCGCGCGCGCCGCCGAGGTGGCCAGACTCTCGATGCTGCGCACGTTCTTCACGAAGCGCTCGTTGCCTTCCTTCAGCCGCGCCAGCGCCTGGCGGGCATCAACGGCGTGACGGGTCATGACTGCGTCCTTTCAGTGAGGGTGAGTTGTGCAGAGGCCGTGACGAAGCTGCGCACCGTCGCCACGGCGATGAACGAGGCCGGCAACACGAAGGCCAGGTAGCCCAACCGCGGAGCGAGCAGCGTCATCGCCACCGCGCCCAGAATGAACGCGCCGATTTTTCCCGCGCGGAGCGTCGCCAGCTTGAGCGCCTGCTCCCGCGCAGCGCCGGTCGAGAAGAGCGCCACGCCGAGGCCCACGCCGACGTCGGTCGCCGGCCCCGTCATGTGTGTGGTGCGCACCGCGACGCCCGTGCTGCTCGCCACCGTCGCGTTCTGCAGCCCCATCGCCAGCGCCAACACGGACAACAGGAGGAAGTCGGTCGGCTGCTCGACGCTGCCTCCGAACGGGCCAAACACGCCGAGCCGTCCCATCACCGAGACGATGAGCAACAAGCCCACCACCGCCGACAACGCCCACCAGGGGCGAGGCGCCTTGCCCTTCGCCACCCGCCCCTGCACCGCCAGCACCGAGAGGAACGCGCCGAACACGAAGAGCGCCAGGAC
>JAEUJS010000424.1 GCA_016792935.1 Archangium sp.
ACCGCTCCCGTCCTCGTCCTCAGCGCGACCGCGGGCACCTCGACGGCGGCTCACATCTCGGCGCTCCCCACAGAGCTCAAGACCGCGCTCAACGGCGTCGCGAACGGGGGCTCCGTGACCTGGGACTCGGGCGCGAACCTGATCAGCAAGGTCACCATCACCACTGAGATCGGCAAGAAGCTCCAGGCGGCGCCCCTCAGCCTGCTCCCCACCGGCGGCATGAGCCTCACCGGCACGCTCGGAGCGGCAATCCTCGAGCAGATCGGCCAGGGCACCATCGCGGCTCCCACGGCTGATTGGTCGATCAAGCTCACGATGCGCACCACCAGTGAGTGGAAGCCGGCGCTGCTGCCGATGTCGGCCACCACCGTCACCTTTGGGCTCACGCGCGCCGCGACCGGAGGCGCTGCCGGAACGGTGACCTTCGACGCGAACCTGCAGGGCCTCACCATCACGTGGCCGAAGTACACGACGCCTCCCAACGCCGAAGCGACCTTCTCGTGGTCGATGTCGGGCGCTGACTTCTCGCTCTCGGGTTCGTTCCGCAACGCGCTGCCCAAGGTCGAGAACTCGCCCATCAACGTCACGGCGTTCGGGCTGTTCTACCGGGTGGTCGCGCAGAAACCCGACTTCGGGTTCTCGGTCACCTTCGAGACCACCCTGCCGGGCAAGACGACGAAGCAGAGCTTCACTTCCGAGGCGCGCCTCAACACCGTCGACGGTTCCTTCGCCGTCAAGGCGGTGCTCAACACCGACTGGTCCGAGCCGTTCAACCTCGCCGGCGCGACGCTGCTCGCGAAGACAGGCATGGACTTCACCATCTCTCCCGCGACCTCGGGCATCGGCTTCGGCGTCACCGGCAACCTGAAGCTCGATGGGAAGGCCTACGGCGTGACGATCTGCTTCGACAGCGCGGGCACTGCGGTGAAGGCCGTCGGCGTCTCGTTCACGGCCAACACGCTGAGCGTCCCGGCCCAGATGGCCCTGTTCGGCGGAATGATGAAGAGTGTCCCGGGCAACGAAGCGAACACCGCGGCGTTCACCACGTGGAAGGCCGACCTCGACAAGCTCCCGCTGCCCGTGTTCACCGACGCGAAGCTCGTGCTCTACACGCCGGGCCTCACGTGCTCGCAGCCGGCGTTCGAGGGCAAGCCAGGCATGGGCGCCGGCCTCGAGGGCACGATGACGTTGCTCGGCAATCAGGTCGTCAGCGCGAAGAACGCGTTCGCGCTCAACGGCGACGCAAAGGACGGTCTGCTGATCGACAACAGCCTCAACGCCTTCACGTTCCCCAACGGCGTGCTCTCGCTCGGCAAGTCGCAGCTCTTCGTCAACGCACCGTTCACGCTGACGGGCGCCCCGAGCTCCGCGATGAAGGTGGTGGGGAAGGCGTCGGCGGGTGCCGCGAACGGAATCGATCTCACCGTGAAGTTCTCGGCGAACAAGGCCCTCTTCGACTTCAAGGGCAGCGTGATGGGCATCGGCAGCGTGAAAGTGAACGCGGAGTCGGTGGGGCCCTCGCTCGCCCAGATGAATGACTTCACCGTCTCGTCGGACCTCACCGTCGACCCGACGCTGGGCACGAGCGTGACCAACGCGATGAAGCCGCTCGTCACTGCGGCGGCGACGGCGCGCAAGGCGACCAACAACGAGAGTGTCGAGAAGTTGAAGCAGGCGCGCTCCGACTTCACGGCGATCGACAACAGGATCGGAGGCACCCTGAGGTCCCTCGAGAACGCGGTGGCGGGTTTCGTGGACGGTGCCGGCCGCTGTCTGGCGTCGAAAGACCTCATCGCCTGCGCCAACGCGCTCAAGAAGCTCGAGGACTTCAAGGCCAGCGCCGACTACGGCAAATGGCTGGTCGCGAAGACGCACCTCACGTGGGCCGAGGGCGTGTACGGGTCAGCGCAGCTCGCGTGGGACCTGTGGGACAAGATCGAGAAGGCGTCCAACACGCTGACGGTCTCGAACGTCACCCTCAAGGGCTCGCTCGCGTCGCAGGCCCTCACGCTCACCATCACCGGCACGCTCGCGAACAAGCCGATGAGTGCATCGTTCACCACCAGGTTCGGCACTGGCGGCACGCTCGGCACCGCGCAGGAACAGACCGCGTTTGCCGACAACATCGAGACGGCCAATTCGAGCAACGCACCCAGGCCGGCGGTGCTGTGGACCCGGGGCGCCGCCACCGCGACCACCCTCACCGCGAGCATGGTGAATGGAAAGCTCATCGTGACTGCGAAGGTGTGGATGCAAGAAGGCATGGTGGTCTGCAAGGACGGCTCGAAGGCGCGGCCGGTCGGGCAGGTCTCGCTGTACCTGCGCCGTGCGACGCCCCCGCCGATCGATCGCAAGACCGCCATCGCCATCGCCAACGCCAAGCTGAACGACAGGGGCGGCTGTGAGACCGACATCGTGAAGTTCAACGCCAACGACACGTGCAACGATGGCGCCGGCTGCTGCGACACGCGCCCGAATGGCTTCAACCTGGGCGTCGAGCGCGGCACGTTCTTCCTCTCTGCGGGCTACAACGGCGGCGTGGCAACCTGCAGCGAGGCGACCGACGGGTTCCACGAGTCGATGTCCGATGAGATCACGGTCATCGTCGGTCGGCCCGACGACACCGGCGAACTCAACCCGGGTGACGTGAAGTGGGGCGAGTGGCAACCCGACGCGAACTGCGCCCCCGGCTCGTACGCGACGAACTTCAGCCAGCGCGTCGAGCCGAAGAACGCGAAGGGCGATGACGACACCGCGCTGAATTCCGTGCGGCTGGTGTGCGCGAAGCGCGATGGCAGCGGCCCCGTCACCATCACCTCGCACGAGGGGTGGTGGGGCAGCTGGGCGCAGCCGGCGACGGGCTGTCCGGCCGGCACGTTCATCAACGCGGTGCGCATCCGCAACGAGGCGCCTCAGGGCGGGAAGAAGGACGACACCGCCTCGAACGACGTGAACATGAAGTGCAGCAACGGCACCGAGCTGAACGCGGGCAACGGCACCACGTGGGGCGAGTGGAGCCAGTACCGGGAATGCCCCGTCGGCAGCGCGGTGTGCGGCGTGTCGATCAAGATCGAAGAGAAGAAGGGCAAGGGCGATGACGTGGCGATGACGGGGCTGCGGCTGCGGTGCTGCGCGCTCTGAGCTGCAGTTTCATGAATCCTTCTCCGCATGCAGGCGCAGCGAGGTGACGAGCGAGCCCCACCAGCGGCCGATCTCCGCGATGAACTCGACGACGGGTTGGCCGTGCCGCACGGGGTGATCGTCACGCAGCGACGCGAAGCCGCGGTGTTCCAGCGTGACGCGCGTGCCCTCTCCGCTCGCCTCGAACCAGACCTCGACGGTGGTCGATGGGTCTTTCGGCTCGAAGTTGATGCCCCGCCACGTGAACGAGAAATGCTCGGGTGGATTCCACGCGGTCACGTTGCCGATCTCGTGAACGCTGGAGCCCTTCTCGCCATATTCCTGGAACACGCGGCCGCCGACGCGAGGCTCGAGATGCAGCGCGCCCTCGTGTCTGCCACCGACGCGATACGCGCGGCCGCGGCGCCACCACGAGTCGAGCTCGAGCGTGAAGATGTCGAAGCACTCGTGCACCGGCACGCGCACGAAGGTCTGCACCCGCACTTTGTCGCCGGCGATGGTCATCGTTTCTTCTCGGCAAACGCCTTGAACGCGTCGAGCTGGTCGTCCCAGAAGCGCTCCACGCCTTCCAGCCACTCGCGCAGTTCCGAGAAGCGTTCCTTCCGCAGCGCGTAGACCTTCGCGCGCGCGTCGGCCTCGTCGAACGATGGCTCGATGAGCCCACTCTCGCGCAGCACGCGCAGGTGTTTGCTCATCGCCGGCGGAGCGAGGCCCAACTTCTCGGCCAGCTCTCCCGCGCGACGAGGGCGCGTGCGCAGCAACTTGATGACGCCGCGCCGGTGAGCGTCAGCCAACGCCGTGAACGTCGCGTCGAGCGTCTGCTGACTCATCCGCGGACGCGCTCACAGAACCACCACGCGTGGCCTTCGAGATCGACGCACTGGTAGCTCTTGTCGGCCCAGTAGTCCTCGCCGTAGTCGGAGACCGTCGGCTCGTAGGTGATCTCTCCACCCGCCGCGCGAGCCCGAGCGCAGTGCGCCGCCGCGTCGTCGACGTAGAGCATCATGCCCTGCGTGTTCTTGCCGCCCACCGACTTCGGGCTGACGAAGAACGTGCGCCCCTTCGCGCTCTGGCGTCGTTCGTCGCCGACCATGATGACGGTGTCCCCACAGACGAGCTCACAGTGCTCGATGAGGCCCCCCTCGCCTTCGACCTTGAGGCGCACCTCGAAGCCGAACGCCTTGCACAGCCAATCCACGGCCTTCTGCGCGTCGAGGTAGTACGCCGAGGCCGACAACCGTGGCCAACCCTTCGGTGCTGGTTTCATGTTGTTTCCTCCATCGGCAACTATTTGCCAATTTCAGAAAACATCGTCAAGCCCGCTCGAACTCGGCCTTCTTCTGTTCCCACACGCCGCGGGCCTTGAAGACGCGCTCCACGTAGTCGTGGTGGAGCGAGAACAGCGGCGCGGCGACCTCGGCTCCTTCGAGCAGCGCGATGGCCTCGGCGATGGCTTCCAGCGTCGAGCGGCCCTCTTCGAAGGTGCTGTCGCGCAGCCGCAAGACCTTCGAGGGGCCCGCAGGAGGCAACGCGACCTTCGGCACGCCGTGGAGCATCGGCAGCTTCCCGAACATCTTGCGGGTCTGCCTCCAGGTGCCGTCGATCAAGATGAGTCGGGTGACACCGGTGGTGAGGGCGGCGGCACCCTCTCCGGGAAAGAGCAGGTGGGCGCCGGGAGTCACTGACGGGAGCTCATCCCACGCCGGCTGAGCGTCTTCGCGGTACTCGATCATCTTCAGCTTCGGCATCGCCAGGGCCGCGATTCGGGCGGTTCCAGTGGACTTCCAGCCTTCTCGCTCGTGACGGACGACCACGATCTCGGTGCGTGTGTGCACGACAGGCACGTGCGCGCAGATGCAGTGCGCATCGAGTATGAAGCACTGCTTGCACCGGCCGGGTGCACCGGAAGTCGTGAATGAACGCACGGCGCCGTTCTACAGTGAGCTTCAGAAAATGCAGGACTTCGAATCCCGGCTCGTTCCTCTCTTGTTGGCCTTCGGTCGCGACCGCGGGGTCGACATCAAGCCCCTCATCGAGCAGCACGGTCTGCCTCCTGACGTGCTCGCGCAGCAGCCGGGCAAGACCACGCTCATCACCGACGCGGCGGTCATTCCCGCCATCGCGGAGCACTTGAGCCAGAAGCTCGGCGATCCGCACGTCGGGCTCGCGTTCTCCGACTGGATGCCGAAAGGCTTCTATGGCGTCGCCGAGTTCCTCATGCGCGCCGGGCCGACGTTGCGCGTGTCGTTCGAAAATCTGGCGCGGTTCAACGCGGTCCTCGCTCCCAATCAGCTGTTCCGTTTCGAGGTCGGATCGAAAGATGCCGAGCTCCACCACAACTCCAACCCCTGGCCCAGCGTGCTCGGTCGTCACCTGCACGAGTACACCAGCGCGGTCATCATCAAGACGCTGGTGCTCCTGAGCCCGCATTCCAGGCCGCTGCGCGCGTGGTTCGCACACTCGCGACCGGCGACCCTCGACTCGCAGCGGCTCGCTGCGAGCCTGCACACCGAGAACATCACCTACGACGAGCCGACCAACGGCTTCAGCGTGGCGCTCGACGGGCTCGATGGTCCGGTCGTCGGTGGAGACGCGGCGCTCTACGCCTTCCTCGAAGAGCACGCGGTGGCGGCGCTCGGCTCGCGGCCGAAGTCGGATGATCTCGTCGACAAGTTGCGCCACCTGATTCGCGAAGCGCTCAAGCAGGGAGAGCCCAACGTCGAGCGCGTCGCCACCCGGCTCAACATGAGCGGTCGCACGCTGCAGCGGCGCTTGTCGGATCTGCAGACCTCGTTTCAGGAAGTGCTCGATCTCGTCCGCTTCGATCTCGCGCGCGCCTACTTGAAGGACATTCGACTCGACATCAGCCAGGTCGCTTATCTGCTCGGCTACTCGGAGCTGCGCGCGTTCGATCGTGCGTTCCGTCGCTGGGCAGACAAGTCTCCGAGCGAATGGCGAACGAAGAGCTGATCAAAGCCTCGGGGGCGGTAATCGATTTGCGCAGTGACACTGTGACGCGGCCCACGCCCGCGATGCGAGAGGCGATGGCTCGCGCCGAAGTCGGTGACGACGTCTTCGGTGACGACCCGACGGTGAATCAGCTGCAGGAAGTCGTGGCTGAAGAGCTGGGCTTCGAGTCGGGCTGCTTCTTCCCCAGCGGCACGCAGTGCAACCTCGCTGCGCTGCTGACGCACTGCGGTCGCGGTGACGAATACCTGGTCGGCCAGAACGCCCACACCTACGTGCACGAAGGTGGAGGCGCAGCGGTGTTCGGTGGAATTCAGCCGCAGCCGCTGGAGCACGAAGCCGACGGAACCATCTCGCTTTCGCGCATCGAAGCCGCCGTGAAGCCGATGGATGATCACTACGCGCGCACACGGCTCCTCGCGTTGGAGAACACCTTCGGCGGGCGCGTGATGCCGCAGCCGTGGGTCGAAGAGGCGTGCGCGCTGGCGAAGAAGCACGGGCTCGCGCGTCACCTCGATGGAGCGCGGCTCTTCAACGCCGCGGTGAAGCAGAAGGTCGAGGCGCGTGAGCTCGTGAAGAACTTCGAGTCGGTGTCAGTGTGTCTGTCGAAGGGGCTCGGCGCTCCTGCGGGCTCGGTGCTGGTCGGCGAAGCGCGCTTCATTCGCGAGGCGCGTCGCTGGCGCAAGGTGCTCGGCGGAACGATGCGACAGGTCGGCGTGCTCGCGGCGGCGGGCAGGTACGCGTTCGAACACCACGTCGAACGGCTGGCGGATGACCACGCCAACGCGACACGACTCGCGGAAGGGCTGCGCGGCGTCGAGGGGCTGACGGTGCACGCGCCCGACACCAACATCGTGTGGGTCGACGTCGCGGAACCGCTGTCAGGTCGACTCGTCGCGGCGCTCGCGGAACGTCAGGTCCTTGCGACCGGAGGAAAGCGCGTGCGGTTTGTCACGCACCTCGATGTGTCGAGCGCGCAGGTCGATCGTGCGGTGAAGATCGTGCGTGAGATCGCCGAGAGCTGAGAGCACGGTCATCAAAGAGGACCGCCTTTTGAGACCCCGCCCGGGATGGTGCTTCGTCATCAACGGGTACTGCTCCCACAGGGTGGTGTGCGCTCGAGAATGCGCTAGTCGTGCTCCTCGAGCATCGAGACGTCCGTGTACGCAGGCGTGCTCGTCTGGCTCTGAGGCTGTACGCGTCGATGACAGAGCCCCCCCTGGACGGGGCACCAAAGCGGGTCCTCTGTAATGACGACTTCAGCTCACTTCAGCGTGTCGACATATTCGCGCAGGAGCTCGATCGACTTCTTCACCTCGCGACCGTTTTCGCGCGTGGTCCATTCCTGACGAAGCTTGTTGTCCTTCACCACCAGCGAGATCGACGCCACGCGCGCATCCTTCGCCGAGCCATCGAACTTGAGCGAGTCACCGCCCGCCGAGCTGGCCTTCAACTTCGAGCCACCACCCGAGCCGTGATTCGTCGCCATGAGGTCGGTGCCCTCGAACGCGTAGACCGTCACCGAGGTCAGCGCGACGCGATCGGAACCGGTCGTCGTCTCGAGCACCGACGTGCCGTTCGCCACCAGACGAATCGTCACGTACTGCACGGGGCCATCTTTCCCGTCGCTCTTCCAGGAGCCCTCGAGCTTCTTCAGCTTCTCGAACAGCGCGTTCGAATCGGCAGCCGCCGCCGGTGGAGCGGAGACCAGCAAGGCCAGCGCGAGAGGAAGAGCGTGCATGAGGTCTCCAAAGAGGTGCGACCGTGGGGGCGGAAAGTCTGCCAGCGCAGACGCAAATCCACGTCATGAAATTTCCCTCCCTCGGTGCGATGCTCCGCGCCGTCATGAAAACCCTCCTGGCTCTCGTGGTGCTCTCGGCGTCCATCGCGCTCGCAGACGAACCTTCCGCACCTCCGGTCATGTCCACCGAGGCCGCCGAAGTCGCGCAGGTGCCCACCGGCTTTCTCGATCAAGCGCTCAAGGTGAACGTGAAGAACGAGATCACCGAAGGCCGCAGCGGAAATCGCCTGACGCACCGCCAGGTCTTCGAGCGCATGGGGCGCACCGACCTCATCGCCGAGAGCCTCGCGCGCGAACAGCGCCGCACCCTGCTCGCCATCACCGGCGGCATCATCGCGGGCGTCGCCATTGGCGCCGGCATCACCGTCATCGCGACGGGGCCGAAGCTCGCCTCACCCGAATGTGAAGCCGACGTGCGCATCTACAACGAGATCTGCGTGCCGCGCGCCAACGCACACAACTACACCGGCACGGCGATCATCGTCGGCGGCGTGGTGACCGGCCTGCTCCTCGGGACCATCGCGTACTGGTCGGACCCCAACGTGCTCACGCGCGACGAGACCGCATCGCTCATCGGCACCTACAACTCGCAGCTCGCCAAGCGCCTCAAGAACTCGCCCAGCGGGCTCAAGCTGAAGCTCATGCCGTCGATCGGTCCTGACGGCGCGGCGCTCACCGCCTCGCTGAAGTTCTAAAGGAGCCACATGCGATCTCTGATTCTCGCTCTCGCGGTGGTGTCGCTCGCCGCGTGCAAAGACGAGCCGTTCGACACCGCGCGCCTCAAGGGCAGCGAGCTGCTCCAGAAGAACGACTTCAAGGGAGCGGCCGTCGAGTACGAGAAGTCCCTCGAGCTCAAGCCCGACCAGGACACCAAGGTCTGGGACAAGGCGGCGTTCGCGTACATGAAGGCCGGCGACTTCGACAAGGCGGCTTCGATTCTCGAGAAGTCGCTCGACCGCCGCGCTGATCAAGCCGCGAAGCTCGAGACCGTCCGCAACATCGCCGGCATGTACTACCAGCAGGCCAACGACCTCGATAACGCGGAACGCTTCTTCCAGAAGGCCGTCGAGCTCGACCCGAAGGACGATCAGAGCCTCTCGTGGCTCGCGGAGATCTCGAGCAAGCGCGGCGGCGCGCGTTCGCAGCAGGCTCCGGCCGATGGAACGCACCTGCAGAAGGCCATCGAGCGCTACGACGCGGTCATCAAGGTCGTGCCTGACAAGCCCGAGGCGTACATCAACAAGCGCATCGTGCTCGTGAAGTACATCGACCACCTCACCAAGCAGAAGCTGTCGATCCTCGCGGACGCCGAAGCGCAGAAGAAAGACAAGGAAGCGTACGACTCCGCGATGGAACAGGCCGCTGACACCGAGAAGCGCGTCACTGAGTTGAAGGCGCTGCTCGACGAGACGACCAAGCAGCTCGGCGCGGTGAACAAGGCCGCCAAGAAGTGAAGCGCGCGCTGTTGGTGTTCTGTCTCTCGCTCGCCGGGTGCCAGTGCGGGCCGGGCACCATCACCATCAAGCCGGGCCAGGATGGAGGCGCTTCGACCGGGGGCGGCGCTGGTGGCGGCGCTGCGAACGGCGGAGGCGCTGCGAACGGCGGCGGTTCGGGTGTCGACGCGGGAGACGACTGCACGCCGCCCGACGTGCTCATCGCGCTCGATCGCACGCTGACGATGCACCGCATGGCAGACGGCACCACGCCGGCCGACACCGATGCGGGCCACGCGATGTCGAAGTGGGCGATGGCCATCAACGGCATCGAGGAACTGACGGCCGCTCCGCTGGATCAATCGGTGCGCTTCGGCCTCGAGCTGTGGCCGCGTGAAGCGGTTGGCTGCGTGACGCTCGGCGAGCGCATTCGCGGCACCAATGGCACCAACCTCGCGTGTGAAGGCCCGGAGATTCCGGTGCAGCCCGCGCTCGGCACTGGAGCAGCCATCTCTTCTCTCCTCGATCCGGAGACCACGAAGATTTGTTTCTCCACGCCGACCGGTGATGCGCTCCTCGGCGCGCGCGCGTTCCTCGAGTCGCATCGCACCGCCGACGCGGGACAATTCGTGGTGCTCGTCACCGACGGCGCCGATTGGGACGTGAGCTGTCCGAATCCGAATCCGCTCGGCGTGGTCGATGGGCTCACCGATGCCGGCATCTCGACGTTGGTGGTCGGCTTCTCCGCCGAGATGTCGCTCTCGAACGGGGTCGGGCTCGCGTTCTTGAACGACCTGGCCTGCGCAGGACGCACCGCTCGTGATTTCGCGACGACGTGTGGACCCAACGCGACAGGCCAGTACCGTGCGTTGCCCGGTGATGGAGGCGCGCTCTTCTACACGGCGACCAACGCGCAGGAGCTCGTGACCACGCTGCGTGACTTCACGCGCACCGTCTGCTGCGGGTGCATCAATTGACGGACCATCTGACTCCGGGCGCTCGCAAGGGCAGCGCCGTCTTCGCGATTGTCGGAACCATCTGGGGCGTCATCGCGCTCGTCGCGTCGTTCTTCCTCGCCGGTGAAGGCGACACGCCCGGAGAGTTCTTCATCTCGCGGCAGGCGCTGTGGAACGGCGGCACGTACTATTTGAAGTTCACGTTCTTGATGACGCTGTTCACGCTCTTCGACGTCGTCGGCGTGCCGCTCATCATCATCTCGGGCGTGAGCGGACTGCTGAAGGGTGCGTCGTCGACTGCTGATGTGATCGCCGAGCCGCCTCCCTCGTGGGACCTCACGCAGGCGAGTCGTCGCGTGAAGCAGCTCGGGCTCTTCGCGGTGCTCACGATTTTCTGGGCGGGCTTCACCGGACTGGCGTTGTTCTCGCCGCAGACGCTCAAGCCGATTGGGTTCCTCGCCTCGCTGTTGCTGATTCTGGTGCCGACGCTGCCGCTGTTTCTCCCCGCGGTGCTGTTCGATGCGCTGATTCCGATTCGCTACGTCGAAGGCGTCGTGGAATCGGTGCAGATCGTCACGCGCGGCAACAACTCGACCGCGAACGTGCAGCTGGCCGGAGAGCTGCTGCACATGCCTCCTGACCGCGTCGCGGGCATCACGAAGGGAGTCCGCGCCGCGGCGTTGGTGAGCGGCTTCTTCGGCACCGTGATTCGGTTCGAGAAGCGCGTCTGACTGCGCCCGCTACGGGCGAAGTGCATTTCGTATTCATCGCGCGCGGTCGTTTGACATCTTTTCTCTGAGCGCTTCGACACGCTGTCAGCGCGGCATCGCTCAGCGTGTGCGCGCTGGCGTTTTCCGAGCGAAGTGAGGCTGGCATCGCACGTGCTCAGCACGCCGCGCATGACCTCAATCACCCTGTTGGCACTCCTCGCAGCTGCAGAAGTCTCCACGTCGTCACCGACGCCCGACGTTCCTGAACGCGGAACGTGGAGCGCGCAGTTGTCGCTCGCGTCACCGACACTGGTCGGCGCGTCGTTCGACCTCGGAGGCACGCCGCCGGGCATCGGCGTGCTCGGCGCCGTCTCCAGGCCAGTCTTCAGCAACGGCCTCACGCTCGAGCGCGCGTTCGGCGAGAAGTGGACCGGCGTTGCGTCAGTCTCGTTCGGCTTCACCTCGGTGAGTGTGGTCAACACCACGACGGGCACGGGAGTGATCGGCTCACGCTGGTACGCGAAGCGCGCGTTCGACGGGTTCTGGGCCGGGCCCGAGTTGTTGTTTCAGCTCAACATGTCGGAATTCGCGCTCGGTGGTCTCAGTGGAATCAGCGGACTGGGAGGGCTCGTTCCATCGCTCACGCGCAGCTACGCCGCGGGCCTTCGCGGTCGCGCGGGGTGGACGCAGCCGTTCGGCGAGCACTTCATCGTCACGGCCTCCGCGGGTCTGGGAGCGAACGTCGTGTGGCAAACGACGCCGCTCGCGCGACAGAACCTGAACCTGGGCCTCGACGTCGCGCTCGCTGCAGGGCTCGTGTTCTGAACGCGGTCACACCGTCGGCTGCGTGATGACGACGAAGGCGATCAACGCGAGGGCCGGCGACACGTTCAGCGCCGTCGCGAGGAGCGCGAGCTTCGGACTGCGCTGCTCGAGCAGCCCAAAGAGCCCAAACAATGCGCCGAGCGGACACGCGCAGCACACGAGTCCGCCGAACGGCCCGAAATGACGCCCGAACGCCAGCGAGAAGGCGCCGACAGCGAAGCATCCGAAGCTGGCGAGCAGGAGCGGATCGAGCCCGCGCGGTGGGACCCGTCGCGCGACGCATGGAGCGCAGAATCCATTCTCCGTCACGCACGCGCCACACAAGAACGTGCCGCAGCGCGCGCACGGCGCGGTGCTGGGGGCATCGTGCGTTGCGCAGCGAGCGTCGTCGTTCATGCGGCCCAACCAGCGAGCGTTCCGATGATCACGAACGCGACGATGACGAGCGCGTTGAGGACGATGCCGATGACGCCTTCGACGCGCCTGCCACGACCACGACCCAGCGAGGCGACGCCGAAGATGAGGCCCAGGAAGAACGACAACGGCGAGAGCAGCGAGGCCATCGGGAGCCAGACCACGATGAATCCGAACGCGAAGAGGCTGATGCTCGCGAGGCCGAAGATGTTGGGCCGATTGCGCGCCTGCGCTTCATCGAAGAGACGAAGTGCGCACGTCCCGCAATGACGTGACGGCTCGAGGTCAGCCAGGAACGTTCCGCATCGCTCGCACGTGCGCTGCACCGTGGCCTCACTTCTTCTTCAGCTTCGACAACTCTCGCGACAGCGCCTTGATGGTGTCGTGCGCGGCCTCGACCTCGCGCTGCACCTGGTCGCGCGTGTGCTTCAACGCCACCACTTCGGCGCGCAGCTTCACCACCTGCCGATGTTCTCCCGGAGCGAGAGGCCGGTCCGGTTCGCGCGATTCCTCGAGCGCGGCCTGCAAACGCTCGACGAGCTCGACTGCTTCCACGCGGGCGTCACTTTCTCGCTGCACGATGGCCTGAATGGTCTCGATGTAGGCGTAGAGCTCGTCTTCTTGCGCGTCTGCGCTCGCGACCAGCTCGTCGTAGGCGTGTTGCAGCTCGGTCACGCGCGCCTGCGCCAGCTCGAGTGCATCACGCAGCGCGCGTTCGTCAGACGGATCCATCGACGCGCAATCTACTTCTGGACGCGGAAAACGAAGAACAGCGCCCACACGACATCGCCAATGAGGGCGAGCGCGCTGAGCATCACCCCGAGCACGGCGATCTCCGAAACGGCGATCTTCTTCTCACGCGCAAGTCGAATGCTGAAGGCGCCCATGACGACACCGAGTACCTGGAAGGGGAAGCCGACCCAGAAGCCGTCGCGGAGCGCGACGCAGCAGAAGGTCGAGAGAGCGCACATCAGGCTGAACGCGCCGAGCATCGACGCTCGATCGCCGCTCCCGTCGTCCTTCGTGACGCAGTGAGGATCGCTGCACGCCTCGCAAGCGAACGAGCCGCAGCGGGCACAGATGCGAGTCGCGGTGCGTACATGAGTCGCGCACACCGCATCGGGAGGAACGGCGCTCATCGCCCCGGCCTGAGAATCGCGCGGACCAGCGTCGAGAGCTGCTCACGATGTTCATCGACGGTGCGCACTCCGTAGGCGGCGCCGTGCCCGGCCTGCATCAGCACTCGGACCAACCCGCGCTTGTCGAGGCCCAGCGCGCGGAGGTCCACCTCGTGCGCTCGCGCTGCGCGATCGATCTCCTTGAGCAGCAACGCCTCGAAGCCGGCGGTCGTCGCGTCGATGCGTTCGCGCGCGGCGGCTTGCTGCGTATCCATCAACTCCTGCGCGTAGGGCGACTGCTGCAGCAGCTCGTAGGTCCCCGTGAACTTCGCCGTGAGGATGCCCTGCACCCGCTCGACGAAGGTCTTCGTTGAGCGCGCCTCGTTCGCCGCGGCGAGCATCTTCTGCCCCACGTGGTCGCAGACCGCTGCGAACAGCGCGTCCTTGTCGGCGAGGTACGCGTACAGCGTGGGCTTCGAGACCCCGGCCTCGCGGGCAATCTCATCCATCGAGGCTTTGCGGAAGCCGTGCCGCAAGAACAGCCGGGTGGCGCCTTCCAGGATGGCGATTTGCTTGGACATCAGGACTTCCGCATCTGCCACGACTGCACCCACTTTACCAAGTTAGCCATTTTGGTTAAATCGGTTGCATGACCCTCAAACGCCTGTTCATCGTCGTTGCCGTCGTGGAGGCGCTGTACGGCCTCGCGGGGCTCGCCATTCCTCCTTCGGCCATCGGCACCCTGCTCGGCTGGAACCTCTCACCCGACGGGCACTGGGTGACGAAGTTGCTCGGCGCCGCGCTCTTCACGCAGGCCGCGACCGCCTGGTTCCTGCGCGAGCGGGTGACGCGTGAAGTCGCGATCGTCTTCGCCGCCTACCAACTGCTCGCGGTGTGCATCGACGCGGTGGTGCTGACGTCGCTCGACGGAGCCCTCGCCAACCCGATGGCCCGAGCGAGCGCGCTCATCGCGATTCCCACGCACGGCATCATTGGACTCTTGCTCCTCGCCTCCGCCGCGCGGACCGCAAAGGCCGAGGGCGTCGCGTCATGAAGGGCATGTGTGGTTCGTGCGCGGCGTACAACTTCAGCGGCGCCTGCTGCTCGGCACCGCGTAGTCAGCGGCGGCCGAGCCATTCCTGAATCGGGCGGTAGCTGCGCTCGCCGGCGGCCTGCGCCTCGAGCGCTCCGACGCCCATGCGCGCCGCTTCCATCGTCGTGAAGTACGAGACGCCCTTGGTCAGCGCCTCGCGTCGAATCGAGTAGCTGTCGGCGATCTCCTTCTTCCCCGCCGTGGTGTTGATGACGAGCGTGATCTCCTTCTTCTGAATGAGATCCACCGCGTGCGGGCTGCCCTCACGCACCTTGTTCACCTTGCTCGCATCGACGCCCTTCTTCTGCAGGTACGCCAGCGTTCCGCCCGTCGCCACGATGCTGAAGCCGAGCGCGCGCAGCCGCTTCGCCAAATCGACCAGGCCCGGCTTGTCGTCGTCTTTCACCGAGACGAACACCGTGCCGCCCCTGGGCAACTTGCTCCCGCTGGCGAGCTGCGACTTCGCGAACGCGGCGTGCACCGAGCCATCGAGGCCCATCACTTCGCCGGTGCTCTTCATCTCAGGGCCGAGGATGACGTCGGTGTTCGTGAAGCGCGCGAAGGGGAAGACGCTCTCCTTCACCGCGTAGTGCTTCATCTCGGGGTCGCTCTTGAGGCCCTGCTCCGCGAGCGACTTGCCCGCCATGCACAGCGCCGCGACCTTCGCGAAGGGCAGACCCGTCGCCTTGGCGATGAACGGCACGGTGCGTGACGCGCGCGGGTTCACCTCGAGCACGAAGATGGCTTTGCCCTGCACCGCGAACTGCACGTTCATCAGACCGACGACGTTGAGCTCCTTCGCGAGCGCCGCCGAGATGTCCTTCAGGCGCTCGATGACGTCGGGCGCGAGCGAGTGCGGAGGCATCACGCACGCCGCATCTCCAGAGTGCACGCCGGCTTCTTCGACGTGCTCGAGGACGCCACCGACGACGACGGCCCCGCTCTGGTCGCGCACGAGATCGAGATCGACCTCGGTCGCCGACTGCAGGAAGCGATCGATGAGCACCGGGTGATCAGGAGACGCCATGACCGCCTCGCGCATGTAGCGCTCGAGATCGGTGCGGTCGTAGACCACTTCCATCGCGCGGCCACCGAGCACGTACGACGGGCGCACCATCACCGGATACCCGATGACCTCGGCCACGCGGTACGCCTCTTCAGGACTCCGCGCGACGCCGTTCGCCGGCTGCCGCAGCCCGAGCGCGTTCACCAACTTCGCGAAGCGCTCGCGGTCTTCCGCCTGATCAATCGCATCGGGAGTCGTTCCCAGAATCGGGACCCCCGCGGCCTCGAGCGGTTTCGAGAGCTTCAGCGGAGTCTGACCACCGAACTGCACGATGACGCCGAGCGGCTTCTCGCGGTGGATGATCTCCAGCACGTCTTCCATCGTGAGCGGCTCGAAGTAGAGCCGGTCGGACGTGTCGTAGTCAGTGCTCACCGTCTCCGGGTTGCAGTTGACCATGATGGTCTCGAAGCCCGCCGCGCGCAGCGCGAACGCCGCGTGCACGCAGCAGTAGTCGAACTCGATACCCTGCCCGATGCGAATGGGTCCCGACCCGAGGATGACGATCTTCTTGCGGTCCGTTGGAGGCGCTTCGTCTTCTTCTTCGTACGTCGAATAGAGATACGGAGTGAACGCCTCGAACTCCGCCGCGCAGGTGTCGACGCGCTTGTAGACAGGGCGAATCTTGCGCTTCCACCGGTCCTCGCGAACGGTGGCCTCGGTGGTGTTGAGCGCCTGCGCGAGCTGCGCATCTGAGAAACCGCGCGCCTTGTACTGCTTGAGCTCGAAGTCGCTCAGGTTGGCGAGGTTGCCGCGCGTGGTGACGTCGTTGAGCTCCTTCACCAGCGACTCGAGCTGACGGAGGAACCACGGATCCATCGCGGTGAGCGCCTGAATCTGCGCGACCGACATGCCGACCTGGAAGGCCTCCATCACCACCCACGGGCGATCCGGAGTCGGCACGCGCAGGAGTTCTTCTCTTTCCGCTGCCGGCCGCTTCGACGCCTCGGCCTTCGACGGAATCGGCAACCGCCCCTGCTCGAGCGAGCGGAAGGCCTTCAGGTACGACTCGCGGAAGGTGCGGCCGATGGCCATCACTTCGCCGACCGAGCGCATCATCGTGCCCAGCGTGCGCGGCGAGCGCGGGAACTTCTCGAAGTTGAACTTGGGGACCTTCACGACGACGTAATCAATCGTGGGCTCGAACGACGCCGGCGTGTCGCGCGTGATGTCGTTCTTGAGTTCGTCGAGCGTGTACCCAATCGCCAACTTCGCGGCGATTTTGGCGATGGGGTAGCCCGTTGCCTTCGACGCGAGCGCGGACGAACGCGAGACGCGCGGGTTCATCTCGATGACGACCATGCGGCCGTCTTTGGGGTTCACGCCGAACTGCACGTTGGAGCCGCCGGTGTCGACGCCGATCTCCCGCATGATGGCGAGCGACGCGTCGCGCATGCGCTCGTACTCTTTGTCGGTCAGCGTCTGCGCCGGAGCGACCGTGATGCTGTCACCGGTGTGCACGCCCATCGGGTCGAGGTTCTCGATGCTGCACACGATGATGCAGTTGTCTTTCGAATCGCGAACGACCTCGAGCTCGTATTCCTTCCAGCCGAGCACGCTCTCGTCGATCTGCACCGAGCTGACCGGAGACGCCGCGAGACCGGCGCTGGTGATCTGCTCGAACTGTTCCTCGTTGAACGCCACGCCACCGCCGGTGCCGCCGAGCGTGAACGACGGGCGAATGATGCTCGGGTAACCGAACTGGTTCACGAGCGCGCGCGCCTCTTCCATCGTCGTCGCGATGCCTGCGCGCGGGAGCTCGAGGCCGATCTTCTCCATCGCCTCTTTGAAGAGCTTGCGGTCTTCGGCCTTGTTGATGGCCTCGAGCGACGCGCCGATGAGACGGACACCATATTTCTGGAGGATTCCCTGCTCGGCGAGCGCCTTGGCGAGGTTGAGCGCGGTCTGGCCGCCCATCGTCGGGAGCAGCGAGTCGGGCTTCTCCACCTGAATGATGCGCTCGGCGGCCTCGACGGTGATGGGCTCGATGTAGGTCCGGTGTGCGAACTCCGGATCAGTCATGATCGTCGCTGGGTTGGAATTCAGCAGGACGACTTCGATGCCTTCCTCTTTCAGCGCCTTGATGGCCTGCGTTCCGGAGTAATCGAACTCGCACGCCTGACCGATGATGATGGGGCCGGAGCCGATGAGCAGGACCTTCTTGATTTCCTGGCGACGAGGCATGCCGGCGCCTCTAGCCCAACCGATGCCGAAAGGGAGCGTTGTGCGCCTCTTCACTACCCCTCGCCGTCGCCCCAGGGGGCTTCGGTATTTGTTACCCGCGCTGTTGCTCAGTCTGTCTGCGTTCGCTGCCGAGCCTCCACGTGGCAAGCCGTTCTGGCTCAAGCTGAAGGAGACGAAGTTCACCGCGCTGCAGGGCGCGACGCGGGCTGACGTGTTGAAGGACGCCATCGCGCTGCTCGACAACGAAGACCCGGAATTGCGCGACGACATCGGCTACGGCCTCGCGCTGCAGTGGGTGTATCGCGATCAAGTGCTCACGCCCGAGGAACAGACGGCGTTCGCGACTGCGCTGCTCACGCGGCTCGAAGACAAGGACAAGAGGAAGACGGTGCTCGGTCGATCGTTCGCCGCGCTGAGTCTCTCGATGATCGCCGCGGCGGAAGTGAAGACGCCGAAGCTCGATACCAAGCTGTGGTCGCGGCTCGTGTTCTCGGCGTGCGAGGAATTGGAGAGCGAGACGGATCTGCGCGGGCACGATCCCAAGCTCGGGTGGATTCACGCCACGGCGCACACGTCTGATCTTCTGAAATTTCTGGCGCGTGATTCGCGCCTCACGCCGGTGATGCAGCAGCGCATCGTGACCGCGATTTCGAAGCGGCTCGAGAAGGGCGACACGTTCGCGTGGGGAGAAGACGAGCGGCTCGCGGCGGTGTTGCGTTCGCTCGCGGTGCGCAAAGACGTCGAGAAGAACATCTTCGAGCCATGGGTCATCGGGCTCGGCGTGCGCTGGAACAAGCTGTGGGATCCGACGCAGTCGAAGACGCTCGTACAGCCGGCCAACGTCGTCGCCCCCCGGGGCTTTGATCGCGCCGAATTCGCGCGACTCAACTCGACCAAGCAGGTGATTCGCGCGGTGCTCGTTGCGTTGCCTGAAGGTGACCCGAACAAGAAGCGGCTCGAGGAAGTCCTCGTGTCGCTGATGTGAGCTACGACCTGTCCCATGCGCGCACTCTCACTGCGAGTGAGTCGCTGCTCGGTCCGCGCGAACAGAAGAAGGACGGACCTCCCGACGTGCTCGGCAACATCGTCGGCGGTGTTGGCAATCAGCGCGCGAGGCATGGCCATGCCCCATCGTGCGCGCTAGACGCGCGGCGTGCTCTCGAGACGCATCCTCGTGGTGGCTGCAGCGCTCACGTTGGCGGCGTGTGGTGACACTTCGCCCGTCACGCCCGACGCCGGGAACGACGTCG
Organism: Archangium sp.; assembly: GCA_016792935.1. GTDB lineage: Bacteria > Myxococcota > Myxococcia > Myxococcales > Myxococcaceae > Archangium_A. The sequence continues at coordinate 18,956 of JAEUJS010000424.1, forward strand.
CGATGGACGCGAGCGTTACGAACGACTCCGGAGTGACCAGCGACGCAGGCACGACGATCGATGCAGGCACGACGATCGATGCGGGCACGACCGACGCAGGCACCACGACGGACGCGGGCACGACAATCGACGCCGGCTTTGATGCGGGCACGATGACGATGGACTCCGGAGTCGCCGACGCTGGCTTCGTCATCGACGGCATCGTCTTCGTGCACGGCATCAACGGCTCGAGGGCCGACTGGGATCCGATGGTCGCGCGCTTTCTCGCCGACGGCTGGCCCTCGAATCGGTTGATCGCCAACACGTACGCCGACCCGCGCTGGGGCTGCAATGACACGAACGCGATGCAGCTGCAGACGTGGGTGAACCAGCTCCGCCAGTCCGGCGCGCAACACGTCGCCGTCGTCGCGCACAGCATGGGTGGCCTGAGCTCGCGCTACTACTTGAAGTCGCTGATGGGCACGTCGAACGTCGAAGTGTTCGTCACGCTCGGCACGATGCACCACGGGCTGAGCTCGCCGTGTCTGTCTCCGCTCCCGGTCTGCGTGTGGCAGCAGCTGTGTCAGAGCGGCATGTTCATCGGAGATCTCAACGCCCCGCCCGCGACTCCGGGACCGACGACGTGGACCAGCATCTTCTCGGACAGCGACGACACCGTTCCGCAGATGAGCTCGCAGCTGATGGGCGCGAACAACATCCTCGTTCCGGGGCTCGAGCACGACGGCGCGAACGGACTGCAGGCCTCGAGCGTGGTGTACCAACACGTGCTCGACGCGCTCCGCTGATCAGCGCGCGGCTTCGAGAATCGGCCACAGCTTCGCTTCGACCTCGGCCGACTGCAGCATGCCCATGTGGCTCTCATCGAACCCGGTGAGCGACTTCGCCTGGTCTTGCGCCCACCGCACGAGCTGGCTCTCGATGGTCACCACGCCGTCGTTGTTCTCGTCGTAGCGGCTGATGCGTCCACCGACTCCGAAGAACAGATGGTGCGGCACGCTGACGCGCGGCTCCGGCAGCGACTTGAGGAACTTGCTGCCCGGGGCCATGTCGATCCAGCTCGGCACGGCTTCGGGCACGTACTCGAGCGCGGTCGCCGCCGATTGATGCCCACCCCACGGCGTGTCGAGCGTCACGAGGCCTGCGATGAGCGCGCCCTGGTTCTTTGCGGCGAGCTGTTGCAGCGCTGAGCGCGCGACGAGCCCACCCATGCTGTGCGCGACGATGAAGATGCGCGGCACGTCGTACGATTCCTTCAGGCGAATCAGCAGGCCCGCGAGGATCTGCGAGAGCACCGGGAGCCGAATGCCACTCGGGTAGTACGCCACCCACGGCTCGTACTTCGTGCGATCGAGGTGCTCGATGAGCTTCTCGAAGTTGCGCGGGCTGCCGTTGATGCCGTGAATGAAGAGCACCGGCAGTCTTCCGGCCTGGTGTGGCTCGAGAAAGTGGATGCCGTGATCTCCACGACGCGTCGCGCGGAACGGAGTCCACATGCCTTCACTGACGCGGTCTTCCTCGTAGCGAGGGTCGTTGAGCGGGACGATCTCTCCCACCGTGCCGCCCGGCGACGAGCGCGCGTGGCTCAAGTCGAGCGTGACGGGCAACAGCGCCTTGCGATCGAGAATCAGCGGAGGGAGCTCGACCGCCTTCTTTCCGAGCGACTCGAGTCCTTCGAGCTGGGCCATGAAGCCACAGGGCTCTCCGGGGTCGTAGATGAGGTCGCCGTCGAGATCTTGAAACGCGGCGACGTCGTTCACCTCGCCGAGGCGCACCACGAGATCGAACTCCGGCGTCGTGGGGAGCAGCCGCTGAATCGCGCGCTTCTTCTGCCCCACGAGGTGCACCAGGAACATCGGCGCGTCGCCTTCGATGTCACCTTCGACGACGCCGAGCACCCATGCCGCCTTGTTGATGCGCGCGACCTCGCTCTTGAGCCTGACGAACGCGCAGTCACTGAGCGTCACCATCAGAAGAGCGAAGACGAGCGCGCGCCGCATGAACTGCTCTTACTTCGACCAGGCGTCAGCGTCCTGCGCGCAGCAACGGCTGGGGCCGGAAGTAGAGCGGGTCCACCGTCTGCTGTGAGATCTCGAGCTGGTAGTGCAGATGCGGTCCCGTGCTGCGGCCGGTGTTCCCCGAGAGCGAGAGGAAGTCTCCCGTCGCGACGCGCTGGCCTTCGGTGACCAGCAGCTTCGAGTTGTGGAGGTACGCGCTGGTCACGCCGTGGCCGTGATCGATGACCACGTACTTGCCGTTCACCTTCGTCTCGCCCGCTCGAATCACGATGCCCGGACCCGTCGCGATGATGGGCGTGCCTTCGGGGACGGAGAGATCGATGCCGCCGTGCATGCGCTCACCCCCGAGGATGGGATGCGTGCGCATGCCGTACGGTGAAGTGACTTCGGTGAGGTCGGGCACCGGCCACCCGAGCGCGAAGGCGGTGCTCATCGTCAGCGCAAGCGCGGCTCCATCGAGCTGCGCGCGTTCATGGGGGAGCAGCGCACGGCTCAGCTCTTCGAACGACGCGTCGGCTCGCGTTCGCCGCACCGCTTGATCGACCGCCAGCGGCCCGACGAAGAGCATCAGCGCCGCGGCGTCGTCGGTCTTCACAGTGGGCCGAAGACGGTCGACCAACACCGACATGTCGCGTGGGGTTTCGAGCTTCAGCTTCTCTCGAGCGGCGAGGGCCAGCGCGACGCTCTGCTTCGATGCGGGTTGCGCGCTGAACGCGAGCCAGAGTCCTTTCGCGAGCGGCGTTCCGACCGTGGGTGCGATGAGTCGTGAGGCGAGCGGCCACGGCTCCCACTCGGACGTGTCGAGGTCGGCGTTGCGGCCGGCCCACGTGGACCATTCCGATTCGGAGGACGCGGTCTTCTGCTTCGGCGCCGGCTTGCGCGGTGACGTCACCACCGTCGTCGCCGGCCTGCTGCTCGACAGGGCCACCTTCGGAGCGCCGCCGAGCTGCGTGAGCCATTGCGCCTCGTCGATGTCTGGAGTCAGCGCGCCGTGCTCGACGTTGAACTTCACGTTCTCGCAGCGACCGGCTGCAGCGGTGAGGTCGTTGAGCGACACCTCGAGCATCGTTCCTTTGGGCAGCGCGCTCGACACGTCGAGCTTCTCGTTGCTCCACTTCGACTCGACGACGAGCTCTTTGCCGCTGACGAAGAACGCCTTCTGCTTCTCGACCCTGGCGCCGGCACGCAACGTGAGCTGACCCACGATGACCGCGTCGGTCTGATCAATTCGCACGCGCAGAAATTCGCCCCAGCGCGAGCCGAGCGCAGCGCGGCGAATCACCACATCAGCGCAGGTGGGCGACGTTTCTGATGTCAGCGTGGGCTCGCCGTTGATCAGCTGGCCCTTCGTCGCCGCGCAACCCGCGGAGAAGACGACGAGGCACACCACCAGAGCGCGCGGCACGCCGCTCTGACGGCACCACTGAAAATCGATTCACGCCGCCTTCTTGTGCTTCCTCGGAGCGAGGGGGAATTCCTCGTGCACCTGCGCCTTGCCCCACATCTCCTCGACCGTGGGACCATCCGAAGTGCGCGACTCGTTGAAGAGCCAGTTCTTCCACTCGAAGAACCAGACCCCGCGACCGATGCGGTAGTACCAACGCTGCGCGTCGCGGATCTTCTTGTCGTGGTGGAAGAGCCGAGTCCACGCGCGCGGCCGCAGCTGCATGCCGACCTCCATGGCTTTGACGAAGGTGATGACCAGCCACGGCGGCAAGTGCTTCGTCGCCAGCACCTGGTGTTTGTAGTCCCACCGGCGCACGTCGGTCTGAATCACGCGGCGCTTCTTCGCTTCCTCGAAGAACCCGGTCCACCGGTGCGGAGTGACGTACAGCAACTGCACCTGATCAGGATCAGCGGTGAGCAACTGACGGAAGCCGCGCCAGTAGTCCTTCGCGGTCTCTTCTTCGAAGCCGACCACCCACGTCGCGAGCGAGAGGATGTCGTGCTTGCGGAGCAGGCGAATCGCTTCCATGTCGACCGCGGTGGTCGAGCCCTTCTTGATCTTCTGCAGCGTCGCTTCGTCGGTGCTCTCCGTGCCGAGCAGGAAGCGCGACACGCCGGCCTTCTTGTAGAGGTGGAGCAAATCGGCATCGCGCACGATGTCTCCGGCGCGCGTCGAGCCGACGATCTCCACGTCGACGTTCTCGGCGATCATCGCCTCACAGAACTCCTTCCACGCCTTGCGCTGCGAGGTCGGGTTCTCGTCGGCGAGGTTGACGATCTCCACGCCGTGTTCCCGATGGAGCCGCGCGATCTCCTGCGCGAACTTCTTCGGAGAGCGATGACGCCAGCGCGTCCAGAACCCGCGCTGCCCGCAGTAGTTACAGAGGTGGGGACAGCCGCGCGAGAACTGCATCACCACCGCGCGCTTCTTTCCCCAGTAGTGGTAGCGATCGAAGTCGATCAACTCCCAGCCCGTGCGGTGCGCGTCGAGGTCGATGATCATCTCCTGCTCTGGCGTGGCGAACGGCACGCCGAGCCGCCGAAACGCGATGCCGCGCACGTCGAGCAGCGGAGTTCCCTGCTCCAGCGCGTTCATCAACTTCACCGCGGTGACTTCACCTTCGCCGCGCACGATGGCGTCGACCTGCGGCTCCTCGGTGAGCACTTCCTTCCAGTGGTAGGTCGGGAAGACGCCGCCGTACACGAGGCGCGCGGTCGGAAGACGCTCGCGGATTCGCCGCGTGAGCAACGCGACGGTGGGATGCGCTGACGTCGAGCCGGTGTGACCAATCAAGACGGCGTCAGGCGCGCGTTTGACGACCTCATCGACGATGTCGGGCAGCGGTTGATCGATGGAATCCGCGTCGTGCAGTTCGACGTGATGACCGGCGTCGATCAGCGGCCCGCCGATGGAGAGCAACCCCAGCGGCGGCAGGTGATCATCAGGAACGCAGCGGCTGCCAATCGCGGTGTGCGGAGGATTCAGGAGCAGGATGCGCATGCCAGAGAAACTACGACCGCTCGCCGAACGTCTTTCCCCTGGACGCGGCGAGCGGTCGAAAGCCGTACCTGAACGGCTCCTCGCAGCGGCTGCGGCACTCGTTCACGCACGCCAGGTTGGCGCCGAAAGCACGCAACTCTGGCGTCAGAGCCGCGCTTCCCAATAGCGTGCCGCTCCGTGCCTGGTCGGCCCACAGCCCTCGGAGCGCTCGTGCTCCCCGCCCTCGAGTACGGTGAGAAGCTCGGGCTCGCTCGTGCCGACCTGCTCGAGGCCGCGGGGTTGAGCGAGGCCTTCGACCCTGAAGTGCGCGTGCCGAGCGCCGTGCTGCTCTCACTGTGGGCCGAAGGCGCGAAGCGCTCGACCGACGCCTTCTTCGGCCTCCACGCGGGAGAGCATCACGTCGCCGCGCGCAGCGTGCAGATCGTCGGCTTCGCCGCGCGTCAGGCCCGCACGCTCGGTGATGCGTACGCGGTCACGTCCGAGTTCGGGAAGGTGACCAACGAGGCCTCGCACATCGTCTTCACGCGCGAACCCAAAGGCGTCGGCCGTCTCGAGATCGGCGCGCTCAAGGGCATGCCGGAATGGCCGCGCGCCTACAACGAGATGGCGCTCGCCGGGTACGTGTGCACCGGCCGCCGGTGGACGGGCCAGAACGTGCGGCCGCTCGCCGTCGAGTTCCAGCACGCCGCAGTCGCGAACGTCTCAGAATACGAGCGGCTCTTCGGCGTGACGCCGCGCTTCGGAGCACCCATCAACTCGCTCACCTTCGACGCGGTGACGCTCGATCAGCCGCTCGACGCGTCAGACCCCGCGCTCGGCGAGTTCTTGAAGCAACAGGCGCGCAAGCAGCTGACCGTGGACCCTTCGGCGCAGCTGGTCGATCGCGTGCGTGAAGCCGTGCAGGCCGAGCTCGCCAAAGGAGCCCGCGCCAGCGCCATCGCCAAGCGCGTCGCGATGAGCGAGCGCACGCTGCAGCGCCGCTTGTCGGAAGCGGGCCACGGGTTGAAGGCGTTGATCGACGACGTGCGCCACCAGCACGCAGTGAAGGCGCTCGCGAGACCGTCCGCCTCGGTCAGCGAAGTGGCGCGAGAGTGTGGCTTCAGCGACGCCGCGTCTTTCCGCGAGGCGTTCCGCCGGTGGACGGGTGAAGTTCCGCGCGAAGTGAAGAAGCTCGCGCGCCAACGTGCGTGACCTCAAACCACTTTTTGCGAATCGTTCGTGGCAGGGCGTTGAACGCACGCAGTGGCTGCGCTTTGCCGCGGGCATGAGAACCGCGTGGTGCTGTCTCGTCGTGCTCAGTGCGTGCACGCCTCCCGACCCGGAGCCCGTGACGCCGAGCGACGACCCAAACGATTGGCCGTTCGACACCAGCGTGCAGTACCAGCCCGTGCTCGGAGCGCCGCGCTTCGTGGTGCCGCAGCGTGGACTGCCGGTGAGTCCGCAGCTGCCGTCGAACAACAACGCCGACATCTTGATGCACGAGGGGCGCCTGTATTTCGGCTGGCGTACCGGCGAGACGCACTTCGCGGGAGATCAGGTCCGCCTCCACCTCATGTCGTCGGACGACCTCGGCCTGACGTGGAAGTTCGAGCACACGATCTTCATGCAGACCGACATGCGAGAGCCGCTCTTCCTCTCGATGAACGGCCAATTGTTCTTCCACTGGTTCGAGGCGGGGACTGATCGCTTCTCGTTCGAGCCGAAGCACCAGTGGCGCATCGAACGGAAGAAAGACGGCACGTGGACCGAGCCCGAGAAGTTCGGGCCCGATCTCGAGATCACCTGGACCATGAAGAAGCGCGGCGGCGTCGCGTGGCGCACCTCGTACATCGGCAACCACTACCGGCTCGGTCAGCCCACGATGGTGGAAGCCGCGTTCACGCGCTCGACGGATGGCGTGACGTGGGAGCCCCTCTCCGGAGACGGCGTCGTGTACCGCGGCGGCGTCAGCGAGATGGCCTTCGAGTTCGCGACCGACGGCACGTTATGGGCGGTGACGCGCAACGAAGACGGAGACGCGACCGGCTTCGGCTCGCACGTGTGCACGGCTCCGGCCGACGCGCTCGGGACCTGGACCTGCAGCGCGCGCAGCGACCCCGAGCGGTACGACTCACCCAAGATGTTCCGCCATGGAGACGAGCTCTTCCTCGTCGCGCGGCGTGACGTCGGCGGGCCGTTCGATCGCGGCGACACCAACCTCTCGTTCGCTGATCAACAGCTGCAGTACCTCGCGGCCTACAGCGGGCGAGCGAAGCGCACCGCGCTCTACCGCATCGACACGTCGGCGAAGAAGGTGGTGCACGTGTTCGATTTGCCGAGCGCGGGCGACACGGCGTTCCCCAGCATCGTGCGCCTCGACGCGCACCGCTTCTTGATCAGCAACTACACCTCGCCGCTCGATGGAGATCTCGAGCGGAGCTGGTGGAACGGCCAGAACGCGCCCGAAGGCACGAAGCTCTACTTCATCGAGCTGACGTTCGAACCGCGCTGAGCTTCTCAGTCGTACTCGTACGAGACCTGCAGGTACGGGTCGTTGCTGCTCGTGCCCTGGTTGAACGAGCCGAAGCTGCAGTAGTCCGAGCTCGTACCGCTGGTGAAGATGGTGGCGGTGCGAATGAGGAACTGGCTGCGAGAGCCGCGCAGGAACGAGTTGTCGTAGTCGTCCTGCACCTTGCCGATGACGCTCACCGTCTTGAGGCCCGTGGTGAGGCTGTTCGAGAGCGTGTACTGCAGGTTGTTGATGTTGGTCGGCGAGCAGTCGCTCGAGGTGAGCGACGCGCCGTAATACACGTGCCACGCCTCGATGGCGCCGCCGAAGCCCGACGCGAACGGATTTCCAAGACACGTCGTCTGCTGCGCGTTGAGCGTCGCGGAGCTGACGTCGACGTTGCTCTGGCCCGTCATGGCGCTGATGTCGAAGCTCAAGTACCCGCGGTAGACGAGGTTGGTGCTGGAATCACCTGCTGCCGCCACCGAGCTGCCGGCGCTGACGTTCACTCCACCACACGACGTGTCACTCGACATGAAGCCATCGAGCGCCGACGTCATGCCGTTGTTGGTGGTGCCCGACGCGTAGAACCGCTGGTTGCTGATGAGGCGTTTGACCCGATACGTGCCGGTGTACGTGTTCACCATGCGATTGCCGGCGAGGTCGGTGGCGCCACTCGATCCACCGAGCACGCGGAAGGTCACCTGCGTGCCGTTGGGGAACGCCATCGGCGGCGTGTAGATCATCTCGTTGCGATTCCATTGGAAGGTTCCGCCGTTGTAGCCGCTGGGGCTGGTGATGCTGAACGCACCCTGCGCGCTCGAGAGGCTCATCGACTCGCTGAAGGTGATGCGAATCGGCGTCGGCGTCTGGTTGAAGATGATGATGCCCGTGTAGCGCGGCACACCGATCGCGTTGTTCGCCGGAATCGTCGACACCACGGTGGGCGGCGTCAGGTCAGGCATCGCCGCGGTGGTGAACGAGAACTGGTACGCGGTCTGGAGCGTGTTGTTCGCGTCATCGCGCGCGCCGGTGCCGAGCGTGATGTTGTAGTTGGTGCTGAACGCGAGGTTCGAGGCCGGTTTGCACGACATCAACGTGCGGGCCATGTTCCACGTGAAGTTGCAGGTGATGCTGGGCGACGACGAGAACGCAGCCTGCGTCGCGGCCTGGTTCATCGGCTCGCTGAAGTTGAACTCGATGGTGGTGCTCTCAGGCACGCCCGTGTCGTTCGAACCAGGAGCCGTGCTGAGCACCGTGGGCCGCGTGGTGTCGGGCGGCTGCGCGGTGGTGAAGCGCAGCTGCGTGCCGGCCAGCGCGTTGCCGGCCACGTCAGTGCCGCTGATGTCGATGGCGTAGTCGAGGCCCGCATTCCACGGAGCCGTCGGCATGGTGAACGTCGCCGTCGTGCCGCCCATGGCCCACGTCGGAGACCCGAGATCGAGCGGCGGGCTCACGTTGAGCGCGAGCGAGTTGACGTTCATCGGCTCGCTGAAGGTGAGCGAGAGCTGCGTGCTGGTCGGCACGTTGGACGCGTTCGCCGTCGGAGTGGAAGACGCGAGCGTCGGCGGCGTGGTGTCAGGAGGTGCCGCGGTGGTGAACGCGAACGTGCCGGCCGCCGCGCTGAGCGCGTTGCCTGCGACGTCGGTGCCGGTGATGGTGACCGTGTAGCCAGTCATCGCTGACAGCGGCGATGACGGCGAGATCGAGAGCTCGGTGTTGTTGTTGGCCCAGCTGGGCGTGCCGAGCCCGGTGCTCGGCGTGAGCGACACCAGTACCGAGGCGGGGTTCATCGCTTCGCTGAAGTTCATGACCAGGCCAGTGGTCGTCACCACGTTGGTCGCGCCGTTCGCGGGCTGCGAGCCGGTGAGCACCGGCGCGGTCGTGTCGGGAGCGCCCTGCGTGGTGAAGCTGAAGGCGAAGGGCGGCGAGATGGCGTTGTTCGCGAGATCGCGGCCGGTGATGGTGAACGAATAGTTCTGCGAGAACGCGAGCGGGGCCGTCGGCGTGAGCGTGAGCACCGTGTTGCCGGCGATCCACTGCGGTGCGTTGAAGGTGATCATCGGACTGCTCAGGTAGAGCACCTGCTGCGTGTCCATCGGCTCGCTGAAGATGATCTCGATGGTGGTGCCGATGCTGACGTTGGTGGTGCCTCCCATCGGAGTGGCGCGCTGAACTTCAGGAGGCGTGGTGTCGGCCATGCCGCCGCCCGTCGCGGTTCCGCCGCCCATCGCCGTGCCGCCGCCCATCGCCGTGCCGCCGCCCACCGCGGTGCCGCCGCCCATCGCGGTGCCGCCGCCCGTCGCGGTGCCGCCGCCCATCGCCGTGCCGCCGCCCATCGCAGTGCCACCGCCCATCGCAGTTCCGCCGCCCGTCGCGATGCCGCCACCCATCGGATCGCCGCCGCCGGTCGCTCCGCCGCCGCCGGTCACGCCGCCGCCACCAGTCACTCCGCCGCCGCCCGCCGTTCCGCCGCCAGCCGTGCCGCCGCCGCTCGTACCGCCGCCGCCTGTCCCGCCGCCACCGCCGCCGCCTGTCGTCGGAGGACCCGCCACGCACTTCTGCACAGACAGGTCGCAGTGCTGATTCGAGGGACAGTTCGAGTCCGACGTGCAGAACGCGCCGGTGGTGTCGGGGTTACACGCCGAGATGAGCGCGAAGGCCGCGCCGAAGACGAGCGAACGAAGGGAACGCATGTGAACCCCGCTTTAGGTGCAGCTACGGCTCCCGGCAACCCGAACTCTCCAGGTTCCCGCGGCACATCGGAGCGTCAGTAGTATGCCTCTGGACGCTCGAAACGCAGACAGAAGCGGTCGCTCGTGCCGCGCTTTTCTGCCGCAGCACGAGGTGAGGCATTCCAGTCACGCGCATCGCTCGGATTTCGCAGGAAATCGCCAGTTGCAGCGAGTTTGAAACCCACACGCTCAATCTCCGCGCGAACGAATTTTTCCTCAATGCGGTGAAGCGTCTCGGTGACCGTGTCGCCCGCGCCATCCAGTGCCGACGAATCACACACCACGTACGAGCCGCCCATCTTGAGCGCGCGGTACACGGCGCGGTTCATCTTCTCGCGGTCGACCTTGTTCCACACGGCGTCGTGGTAGATGGCGTTGCTCACGACCACGTCGAGCTTTGCGTCTGCTTCAGCAGGAAACGGCGCGTCGAGCTCGAGGTCGGCGCGCTTCACGTTCGGCAAGCGCGTGAGTCGCTCGGTCCATGGTTTCTCGGCGAAGCGCTCGAGCACCCACCGGGGATTTTCGCCGTACACCACGCCGCTCGGGCCCACGGCGCGAGAGAGCAATTCCGTCGTGTACCCACCACCCGCCATCAGCTCGCCGACCTTCATCCCGGGACCGACGCGCGTGAAGGCGATGAACTCGGCGGGCTTGCGGCCCGGGTCGAGCGCCTTGTCGTCGGCGGTGCGATCTGCCGCTCCGACGAGGGTGGCGAGTTGATCAGCGGTGAGCGCTGCAGGCGTGCGAACACACGCGGTGCAGATCAATGACAGACACAGAATGGAAGTGCGCATGACCGCCACGATGATCTGGAACGCGCGCGAGTTTCAGGTGTTCGGCGGCCGGAGGATGAGCTGATCATTCTCGACGTCGAAGCCCTTCTCCTTGAGCACGCGGCGCGAGATGTCTTCCTCGGGAATTCCGGTCTCGGCCACCAGCTTCGCGAGGAGCGCTTTCCACGGCGTCTTCCGCGAGCCACCGGTTCCATTGGTGCCGAGCAGCGCGAGGTGCCGCAGCGTCAGGTCGACCACCTTGTCGAGCCGCTTGGCCTCGGTCATCGCCGCGGTCTGCGCGTTCAAGTCGAGGAAGCTCGAGGCGACGGTGCGAATGGCGAGCGACATGAACGAGGTGCGTTCCATCTCTTCGCGCAGGTAGAGCTGGTCCACCACGCCGACCACAGTGTCCATGATGGCGGTGACGGTCGCTGAGCGTGGGGCGCCGGTGAAGACGGCGGTCTCTCCGAACATCTCGCCGGGCCCCAGCAAGCGAAGCGACTGCGTCTTGCCGGCGACGACGCGCGTGGCCTGGCAGTGGCCTTCGAAGATGACGTACGCGGCGTCGCCTTCCTCTCCTTCGCGCACGATGGCTTCACCGGCGGCGAACGTCTTGCGCGGGAGCTGCGCCATGCCGCGGATGAACTCTTCGAGCTCCTGCTTGAAGGCTCCGACTTCCTGGAAGCGCTGGTCCTTGTTCGGCTGCAGCGCGTGCATCGAGATGGCGACGAGGCGACGCGGCATGGTGGTGCCTTCGCGACGGTGCACTTGATCAGGTGGCGTCAGCTCGGCGCGCGCGGCGGCTTCACGCGTCTCGTCGGCGCTCATCTCGAGGTACGGCGGCTTGCCCGCGAGGATGCGGTACAGAATTCCACCGAGCGCGAAGATGTCGGTGCGCTCGTCGATGTCCCAGTTGTGGCCCTTGGCCTGCTCGGGCGCCATGTACGCCGGCGTGCCGTTCATCGTGCCGTCGTCGGTCTCTTTCGTCGGCAGCTCGGCCTTGCGGCGCGCGAGGCCCCAGTCGACGAGGTAGATCTGACCGAACTCACCGACCATCACGTTGCTGGGCTTCAGGTCGAGGTGCAGCACGCCCTTGCTGTGCGCGAACGAGACGGCGTCGCAGACACGCACCAGCACGTCGAGCGAAGCGAACAGACCGTCGACGCCTTCGCGCTCGTTCTCCTCGAGCATCTGCTGGAGTGACTGTCCCTCGAGCACCTTCATCGTGAAGCAGGTGCTGCGTTTGCGGTCGGCGGCGAGCGCGTAGACGGGAGGAATGTTGGGGTGATCCAACTGCGCGGTGATGCGGGCCTCGTCGACGAAGCGATCGATGGCTTCGTTCTCTTCGAGCAATTCGGGGCGCAGCACCTTGAACGCCACTTCGCGGCCGAGTGATTCGTCGCGCACTCGGTAGACGCGCGACATGCCGCCGGCTCCGAGCAAGCCGAGGTCGGCGATCTGCCACCCTGCGGGGATGGGCTGCGTCAGGCTCTTCCCGTCACCGGGCTGCTTCTTTCCGAAACCGAACATTGGTAGATCGTGCTTCCTTTACTGCGGGTTTAAAGACACAGCGAAGGAAGCACGAACCCCGTTCAAACCGTACGTGCGGATTTCCCGCATACGGCTTACCGGTAGGGTTTCGGACAGTCGCATTACGCAGCTCCCGGATATCGGATTCGACCCATCAGTCGGATGAGCCCGTGTTTCGAAGAAGCCGCGGTGCCATTGCTTTGGCTCGCCGGGTTTCAGGTTGTCGACTCGCCTCGTCTTCTCGGGATGCAATGTCAGGTCGAGCTTCTTCATCACTCGCGTGACGTGTCGCTCGGCCTCCTCGCACGCCGCCCTCGTGTTGCACGAGATGACGAAGTCATCCGCGTACCGCACCAGCACGCCGAGTTGCGCGTGCTTCCGCTCCCACTCCTCGTCGAGCACGTGGTTGCCGCCTCGCGCGCCTTCCACTCGCAACTTCTCCAGCGCGTCGGTTGCGCTGCGCTTCGGTCGAAATCCGTACGAGGACTCTTTGAAGTCCGCTTCGAAAATCGGCTCCAGCACCAGCTTCGCCGCCGCTTGCACCACCCGGTCCTTCACCGTCGGAATGCCCAGCGGGCGCTTCTTCCCGTCTGCCTTCGGGATGTACCGGCGCAGCACTGCGGGTGCCCGGTACCGTCCTTCCTTCAGCGTCGCTTGCACCTCTTCGAGCATGCGCTCGACGCCGTATTCCTCGACGTCAGCCAGCGTCATTCCATCGACACCAGCTGCGCCTCGGTTGGCCTTCACCCGTTTCCACGCTTCACACAGGACGTCACTCCCGTGCACGTGTGCGTACAGCGCGTGAAAACGTCTTTCCGGTTGCCGCTTGGCGGCCGACCACAGCCGGCGTTGCAGTTGTCGCGCTTCTTCCGTCCGCTCTCGCGTCAGGGGGTGTTTAGGCGCTTCCGCCAATCCCTCGCGCTTACCTGCTTCGTCAGCACTCCCACCCCAGGGCCCTCTCCCTCCGAGCGCGTTTTGCCGCACGCTCATCATCAGTACGACTGGCCCCTCGGACTTCCGCTGCGCATCGCTCCCTTTCGCCTTCGGCTTATGAGACGCGACTCGCGGTGACTGCCGCTGCGCAGACGGACCTCTCGTGTTCCGTACTTCACCTTGTCCGCTTGCTGCTCCCCTTACCCCGGAGAAGTCTTCCGCCCATCCGGACTCGCGAGCTGAAGAGGTCGCCTTGACCGTGACATGAGCGGCTCGGCCTTCCCGTTGTGAGTCTTTCGAGGCTGCAGGATTCACTTCATGTTGCGGCCCGCGGACCTGCTCCCTCTTTCGAGGCTTTCGACGCCACGCTTCACCAATCGGCATCTCTGCCTCAGGTGGTGGCCTGCTACCGGGCTCTCCGGCGATTACCCGGACGGGACTTTCACCCGCTGGTGAAGTGCAGCGTGACTCCGCCTCTTCAGTCGCTCGCGCGCCTGCTGGCTCTGAGTCTTCACGACGCACCATGCCGCGAGTCTAGCTTCACGCCGCGCCGTAGCGCACGACGTCGCCGCGCTCGACGACGCGCACGCGCTTGCTGTCTTCGAGCACTTCGACGTTGGCGAGCACTTCGCTCAGCATCAACACCATGCGTGGCAGATCGCGCCGCGGAAACAGCGTCGGCAACAGCTCGTAGATCGTCGCCGGGCCTGCGCTCAGCTTCGCGAGGATCTTCGCCTGTCGCCGGTCGTAGAAACCAAACAGCCCGTCGAGCAAACCGCGGTGGCCGCTGAACGCCGGCCCGTGACCGGGCAGCACCATCTCGAGCTCGAGATCGCGCACCCACTTCGCGCCTTCGAGGTACCGACACAACGCACGGAACTTCGTCTCGCCCTCGCCCTGCGACAAATCCAGAACGGGGTTCGGAGAGACGCGCGCCAACACGTGATCGTCTGCGAAGAAGACGCGCTGCCGTTCCGCCCACAGACAGATGAGCCCCGGCGTGTGCCCCGGCAGGTGCTTCACCTTCACTGAGAAGTGTTTGAAGTCCAGCATCGCGCCTTCGCCGATCGACACCAGGCGCTCCGGCTCAACGTAGCGAATCTGCGACGGGCTCTTGTCGGCCGCGGCCTGCATTTGATCAGCCGTCTCGACCGGCACTCCGAGCGACAGGAAGTACGCGCGGTGTTTGCGCAACATCGCCGCGAAGCGCGCGTCGCCGATCACCTTCTCGCGATCGTGATCGTGGACGTAGACCTTCGCGCCGCTCTCTTCGCTGAGCAGCTGCGCGTTGCCGAAGTGATCGAGGTGACCGTGGCTGATTACGATGCGTGACAGCGCGCGGAGATCGACGCCAGCCTGTGACGCTCCGGCTCTCAGCGCGATGATGCCGTCGCTCGTGCCGATGCCGGTATCGAAGAGCGTGTAGCGGCCGTCGGCGTCTTCGATCGCGTAGACGTTCGCCGGTCCGCCCGCTTCGACGAACGGAACCGGCACTTCGATGCGGTGGATTCCGAGTTCGCGGAGTGAGGAGTCGCTGAGGTCGGTCGTTTCGCCGTGCATCGACTCCCCCTCACGCCCGAGGGCCTACTTGGCGGCCTTCACGGCCGCCTGCAGCTCGGGCAGCGCCTTGAAGAGGTCCGCCACCAGTCCGTAGTCGGCGATCTGGAAGATGGGCGCGTCGGGGTCCTTGTTCACCGCGACGATGGTCTTGCTGCCCTTCATGCCGGCCACGTGCTGAATCGCGCCGCTGATGCCCGCCGCGATGTACAGCGACGGAGCGACCACCTTGCCCGTCTGACCCACCTGCAGATCGTTCGGCTGCCAGCCCGCATCGCAGACCGCGCGCGAGGCACCGACGGCGGCTCCGAGCTCATCGGCGAGACCTTCGATCGGCTTGAAGTCGCCCTTCGTGCCGCGGCCACCGGAGACGACGATCTTCGCCTCGGTCAACGCAGGACGCGCGCTCTTCACTTCCTTGAAGCCGACGAACTTCGACAACGCTTGAGCAGGAGGCGCCGGCTGAATCTGCTTCACCTCGCCGCCGCCGGCCTTCGCGACCGCTTCGAATTCCGTGGTGCGCGCGGTGAAGCACTTCACCGAGCCGCTCAACTTCACGGTCGCCACGACGGCGCCGGCCCACATCGGGCGGGTGAGCGAGACGTCCGCTCCGCTGCCCTCGACGCCGAGAATGTCGCTGGCCATCACGGCCTTCAGCTTCGCGGCCACGCGCGGCATCACGTCACGGCCGATGGCCGTCGCGGCGGCGCCGACCCATTCCGCCGAGATGCTCTGCGCGGTCGCGGCGATCGCCGGAGCCCAGTTCTCCGCGACGGGGTGCTCGAGGTGCGCGCCAGACGCGGCGTGCACGGTCACTCCGTATTCCTTCACTGCGTCCGCCAGCGCCGACGCGTTCTTCGCGAGCGCGATGGCGTGCACCTGACCACCGGTGGCAGCGGCGAGCTTCTGGCCCGCGGCGATGGCGTTGAGGGTCGCCTTGCGGAGCGATCCATCCGAGTTGGCTTCGACGACGATGAGAACGTTACCCATGGTGATTTCTCCGTTTCCTTGGCTTCGGTCCTGGGGCTTAGAGGGCCTTCGCCTCGGTCTTGAGTTTGTCGATGAGCGTCGCCACGTCCGGCACCTTGATGCCGGCCTTGCGCGCAGGAGGAAGCGCGACCTTCGTCACCGTGAGCTTCGGCGTCATGTCGACTCCGAGCGCGGCCGGCGTGTGTTCCTCGATGGGCTTGCTCTTGGCCTTCATGATGCCCGGCAGCGACGCGTAGCGCGGCTGGTTCAAGCGCAGCTCGGTCGTCGCCACGCACGGCAGCGGGCACTCGAGCGTCTGCAGCCCACCATCGACTTCGCGGATGACGGTGATGCTCTTGCTGTCGGCGCCCAGCTTGATGGCCGGCGTCTTCGACTTTTCCTGCTCGGACTCGAGTGACTCTTCCTTGCTGGCGAACGTGGCCTGCGACCAGCCGAGCCATTCCGCGAGGTACTGGCCGACCTGATTCTGGTCGTCGTCGATGGCCTGCTTGCCGAGGATGCAGAGGTCCGGCTTTTCCTTCTCGACGATCTTCTGCAGACACGCCGCGATGCCGAGCTGATCCATCGGCCCTGAGTGGTTCACCCAGATGGCTTTGCTGGCGCCCATCGCCAACGCGTGGCGGAGCTGCTCGTGCACGTCTTTGCTGCCGACGCTCACCACCACCACCTCGCCCTGGTGCTTGGCCTGCAGGCGGAGCGCTTCTTCGACGCCGATCTCGTCGAACG
>JAEUJS010000435.1 GCA_016792935.1 Archangium sp.
ATGGCCGGATTTCAGTTGCGAAGGTCTTGTCGCTATCGGGCTGAGTATCCGAGGGGTTTGACAACCGATACTGTCTGACTCGTACCGTCGCGGAGTCGGCCCAACTCTGAAATTCGAGGTTCACGCCTGAGGGGCAGTGGAATGGTACGCCGGGCGGCAGATTGTCGAAAACGAATACGTCAACGAATCGCGCGAACGTCGCTTCTTTGAGGAGCAACTCGGTTGCGTCGAGGCCGTTCAAAAATGTCGACCCAAGCTGCGCGTCGACGTCCTGCAAGCTCAATTGGTAGTCGATGACCTGTGTCTCGGCCGCGCACGAGGTCCCTGAGTTGAGCGCGATCACGTCGCCGGGGCCGACGATGGTGTGCGGACCTGATTGACGACATTGTGGGTCGTACCACTGCTCTCGCGCGACGTGGATAGGGAGCTCGGTACTCGACGGTTTGCTCCCGACGCACTGCGGGATGAAGCCGAGGTTTGGGTCCGGAGTAACCGAAGCAGGTGTGCACTGTGAGCCGGGGTCATCCGTGTACTCAAAAAGCTGAATATCGGGGGTTGACGAGCTGACGAAGGTGATGCGTGGACACACCGCAATCTCCTGCACTCGTCGACTCTCCACCTCAGGGCAACCAGCTTCCGGTGCCAACGGAGCAACAGAACTACTGCGCCCAGTACTTCTCGTCTTCGAGGCCCTCTTCGCGCTCGGGCAGACCGCGCGAGAGCCGCGGCGCCGCCTGCGCGAGCACCTCGTACGCCACGCGATTCGCGTAGCGGCAGATCTGGCTCATCGACGAGTAGGTGAGAAATGGCCGCGCGTGTTTGCTCGAGTTCGGCACCTGAGCGCGGTGGTGTCGATTGGCCGACATGTCGTGGAGCAACGCGGCGAGCGCCGCGTCTCCAGCACCGTTGGTGCTCGCGATGCGCTCCGGCCCACCGTGGTACGGAGCAATGTGCGCGTAGACCTTCACCGGCTTCGTGCAGTCGGTGCGCGCAATGGGGCGGCTGAACTCGTAGCGGTTGAACTCCGCGATGGCGCCGGGAAGGAGCGGGTACCGCGTCTCACGCTTGAGCGCATCGTCGGTGTGACCCGCGAGGTAGAGCCCGTGGGCTCCTGCGGTGAGCATCACGAGGTCGGCCCAATCGAGCGTCCGCTCGCACGCGAGCAGAGGATCCTCGACGCCGGTGAGCACCGCCGCCTCTTCTTCATTCATTGCCACCACGTCGACGTGCGCCTCGATGAAGTCGCGCCAGAACTGCGGCCGCTCGGCGATGACGAAGCGCGTGCCGAGCGTGAGCACGACGGGAACTCCGCGTGCCTTGGCGTATTCGACGGCGCGCAGCGTGGCCGCCGGCATCGGCTCGCCTTCTCGGCAGCGCATCAGGTAGCTCGAGATGACCAGACACGACGCCGCGTCGAACACCCGCTCGGGGATGCTGGTGGGCTCGAGCTTGTTCATCTCTCCGGCGCTGATGGCGAAGGTGCGCTCGCCGTCGGGCGTCACGAGGACGAAGCAGCGCCCGATGGGTCCATTCACCGGCTGCAGGTAGTCGAGGTTCACCCGGCTCGAGGTGTTCGAGAGGTAGCGGTACCCCGACGTGCCGAGGCGAATCGTCTCGCTCATCACGCCGAGCTGAATCGACGCGTCATCGGCGAGGAGCGAGTAGTTGTGCAGCGTGTTGCCGATGGTGCCGCCAGCGAACTCCGACTGAATCAGCTTCTCGGAACGCAGCTCATCGTAGAGCCGCAGCGCGCGCGCGTCGTCGATGACGGTCGAGCCGGCCTTCGGAAGTTCGTACCGAGCGAGGAGCTCTTCACTGACGCGTGCGTCGATGTCGACCAGCGTTTGATCGATGCCCACCACGTGCGCTCGCGCGACGTGAACAGAGACAGGGCGCGGGACGAGCGGGTCGCGCGCGCTGACGGGGAAGTAGTGCTTGTGTTTGCGACGCCCGGGGAAACGCACCGCGCCGCTCTAGCGCAAGGCCGCTATTTCTTCTTCAGCTCGTCGCACGACACCTGCTGCCCGTGGTCGCACGCGAAGCGGAAGTGTTTCTGCGCCGCCTTCTTGTCGCGCGGACGACCTCGGCCGGCATCGAGCATCAACGCGAAGTTCTGACAGCCGACGGGCTCCTTCTCCTTGCAGGAACGCTCGTACGCGTCGGCCGCCCTGGACGCATCCTTCTTCGTGCCGAGACCCTTGAGGTGCATCTCGCCGAGGTTGTTGCAGGCGCGTGGTTCTCCGCTCGTGCAGGCCTTCCCGAGGAGCTCGAGCGCGAGCGCATGGTTCACCTCGACGCCCCGACCGAGCAGATACATCGTCCCGAGTCCGAACTGCCCGCTCGCCGCTTTGGCGTCGATCGCCTTCTGGTACCAGTCGAGGGCCCTGGCGAAGTCGACGGTGACGCCGAGCTCTCCGTATTCGTAGACGGTGCCGAGGAGGTAGCAGCCCTCGCCTTCTCCGAGCTCGCAACCGGTCTGCATCTTCTCGAGGCCGAGCGCGACGTCTTGCTTCACGCCGTGCCCGTTGAGCAACGCGCGTCCCAGGTAGACACAGCCGCCCGCGCTCCTCGCCTCGCACGCGCTCGCGTAGAGCTCGTACGCCTTCGTCAGATTCACCGGCAGGCCGCCGTGTCCCTGGGCGTGCATCGTCCCGAGTGGGCCACACGCGCGGAAGAAGCCGCCGGTGCAGGCCTTCTCGAGGAGCTTCGCCGCCTTCACTTCGTCTCCGGTGTCGACCGCCTTCATTCCTTCCTTGAAGCACGCTTCGAAGTCGCCGCCCGGGCAGCCGCCCTTCTTGCTCGGTGGCTTGCTCCACGCCGACGCGCAGAGCAGCACCGCGGACACTGCGAACATTCGCGCGATCATGAGACGGGACCTTACGTCGTGCCGAGTCGCGCGAGGATCCACTCGTTGCCGGCGAGCGCGATGATCTTCGTGGGATGCACTTCGACGCCCGCATACCAGCGGGCCAGTGGAGCGGCCGCGTCTCCACCTTCCGCGCGCGCGACGCAGGCCACGAGCAGCTCGCAGTACCACTCGATGCTCTGCGTCTCGCGGACCCGCTCCAGACACGTCTTCGCGAGCGCCACGTCTCCATCGAACGCGCTCAGGCAGCCGAGCTGATTGAACGCGTCGGTGCGCAGCCACTCCGGAGACGATTCATCGAGTCGCTCCGCCATCGTGCGCAATCGCACACGCGCCTCGTTCACCGCGCCGCCGTCGAGACACGAGATGCACCAGCCGAGTTCGATGGGCTCCACCGCTCCGTCGAGCGGAGGCAACACCCAGCGCCACGCCTCGCGATCCAACACCTGCGACACGCGCGCGCCTTCGAAGAGCCGCTGCACCGCCGCGGCGTTGACCCAGTGTGCGAGCACCGCGCGCGGCTGAATCAGCTGCTCCAAATCCGTTCCACTCTCGGGGCGCGTCGGCAGCAACGCGCCCGGCAACATCGCCGTCACGAAGGTGAGCGCTCCCATTGCGACGAACACGCCGAGCATCGAAGCGATCGACTCTCCGCTCGTGGCCCACGCGCGCCAGGAGAGGAGGGTGACGAGCAACGTCATCGCCGGTCCTGCTCCCGCGACGACGCGGAGTCGCGTTCGCAATCCATCTGCTCCGCGCGGAAGAGAATTGACACCACCGGACAGGCTTGCCCGCAGTGACACGACGGTGCGCGGCTTCTTCGTCACGAAGTCGAACGCGAGCGGTCCCAGCATCACTCCGCGAATCACGAAGTCTTGCGACACCGCCGCGACCCAATGCGCGACCTCATGGAGCACCAGATGCAGCAGCCACGCACCGAGCGCCGTGGCGGTGATGAGCACCGTCGCGCGCGCCACCAACTCGAAGCCTTTCTCCTGCCCGAGTACGTACAGCCGCGACGCGACCGCGCCGAGCGTGACGATGAACAGCACGCGGCGCACGCGTGGATTCAGAATAGTCTCCAGGGTATGCGCTCACGCCCGATCGTCGTCGTCTTGCTCCTCGTGGCTGCGTTCTTCACCGCGGCAGCCTGCGGTCCACGTCCTCTGACCGAGAAGGAGATCTGCGGCGCGCAAGGCTGCAACCACTGCATCGGCCTGAATTGCACCGGCGTCGGGACTGACGCCGGCCCCTGATGCAAACGATTGATGAGGCGTTCCACACCCTGAAGGTTCGTACAAAAACCGGCTGCGAACCGGTTTTTGTACGGCGTTGCCTTGCCGGCTGCCTTACTTGAGTCCCGTGTCGCCGCCGCCTGATCGCCTGACCCCACGCCAGTGGCAGATCGTCCTGCTCATCGCGGCGGTGCAGTTCGTCAACATCCTCGACTTCGTCATCGTCATGCCGCTGGGGCCTGACTTCGCGAAGGCGCTCCACGTTCCCGAATCGCATCTCGGCTACGTCGGCGGCGCGTACACCGCGGCGGCGTGCATCGCGGGCTTGCTCGGCAGCTTCTTCCTCGACCGCTTCGATCGCCGCAAAGCGCTCGCGGTCGCGATGCTCGGTCTCGTGATGGGAACGGCCGCTGGCGGCTTCGCGGTCGATCTCCCCACGCTGCTCGCCGCGCGCATCGTCGCCGGCGCGTTCGGTGGACCCGCCACGTCACTGAGCTTCTCGATCATCGCCGACGCCATTCCCGGCAACCTGCGCGGCCGCGCGATGGGCACGGTGATGGGCGCCTTCTCTCTCGCCGCCGTGGTCGGCGTGCCGATGGGTCTGTGGCTGGCGGAAGCCATCAACTGGCGCGCTCCATTCCTCGGCGTCGCGCTCGTCGGGCTCGTCGTCGGAGCCGGCGCCATCTTCTTCATCCCTCCGATGACGGGTCATCTGGTGGCGGGAAAACACAGCGCGAGCAACGACCCCAACGTGGTGTTCACGATGCTCAGCAACCCGCTCGTGCAGCTCAG
Source organism: Archangium sp. (assembly GCA_016792935.1). Taxonomy (GTDB): domain Bacteria; phylum Myxococcota; class Myxococcia; order Myxococcales; family Myxococcaceae; genus Archangium_A. The sequence continues at coordinate 4,894 of JAEUJS010000435.1, forward strand.
CTACCTGATGACCATCGTCGTCATGATGGCGGGCTTCGTGCTGATTCCGAACATCGCCTCGTACCTGCAGCTCAACCTCGGCTTCCCCCGCAGCGCCATCAAGTACGCGTACGGCGTCGGCGGCATCGCGAGCTTCTTCGTCACGCAGCTCGGCGGACGCGCGGTCGACAAGTTCGGCAGCTTCCGCGTCGGCACCATCGGCGCGTTGCTCGTCATCGGCGTCATCTACGCGTTCTTCTACGTGCCGCATCACGACGTTGGCGTGCCGCTGGTGCTCCTCGTCTTCGTGCTCTTCATGGGAGCGCAGGGCCTGCGCAACGTCTCGTACAACACGCTCACCACCAAGGTGCCGGAGCCAGCGATTCGCGCGCGCTTCCAGTCGTTCCAGTCAGCCGCGCAACACGGAGCGTCCGCCGTCGCCGCCATCGCCTCGGCGCAGATTCTGACCACCGTCGTCGTGCCCGCGCATGACGGCGTCGCGGAGCGGAGTTACCTCGAAGGCATGCCCACGGTGGCGATGGTCAGCATGGGCCTCTCGCTCATCGTCCCGCTGATGCTCTACGTGGTGGAACGGGGCGTTCGTGCCCGTTCCAAACCGCCCGAAGCGCCGGCTCCCACCTGAATTGGAACGTTCCTTCGGCGTTGGTTGATCCACCTGACCCCCGTGGGTTACAGGCCGCCTCCAATCATGAAGAACCGCTTCGTCGTCGTTGCTGCGTCACTCTCGTTGTCCCTCGCTGCTCCTGCCTTCGCTCAGGAAGAAGTCCCTGACACGGCGGGCCCCAAGTCGTCGGTGAAGGCTGAAGGCAGCGGCGGTCCGCGCAAGGCCATCACCAAGGACGACCGCACTGCGGCGATCAAGGCCGAGGAAGAGCGCAAGAAGGCCGAAGAGGCCGAGAAGAAGCGCATCGAGGCCGAGAAGAAGCTCGCGGAGGCCGAGGCCAAGGCGAAGGCCGCTGAAGAAGCCGCCGCCAAGATGAAGGCCGATCAAGAAGCGAAGGAGAAGCTCGCCGCCGAGCAGAAGAAGCAGAAGGAAGCGGACGACCTCGTCGCCAAGCAGAAGGCCCAGGAAGCCGAGAGCAAGCGCCTCGTCGAGGAAGAGAAGAAGCGCAAGGAAGAGGAAAAGAAGCTCGCCGAGGAGAAGAAGAAGCTCGACGCCGAAGAGAAGAAGCGCCTCGCCGAAGAAGAGAAGGTGAAGAAGGCCGAGGAGAAGAAGCTCGCCGAAGAGAAGAAGAAGGAAGAGGCGCTCGAGAAGCAGAAGAAGCAGGCCGAGGAGCGTGAGGCCGCCCTCGCCAAGCAGAAAGAAGAGCTCGAGGCGAAGAAGGCCGAGCTCGAGGCGAAGAAGAAGGCGGCTGAAGAAGAGAAGGCGAAGAAGGAAGAGGAGCGCAAGCTCGCCGCCGAAGAGAAGAAGAAGAAGGACGACGAGGCGAAGGCCGCTGCCGACGAACAGAAGAAGAAGAAGGAAGAGGAAGCGGCTGAGAAGAAGCGCCTCGCCGACGAAGAGAAGGCGAAGAAGGAAGAAGAGAAGAAGCTCGCCGCCGAGCAGAAGAAGCGTGAGGCCGACGAGGCGAAGGCGAAGAAGGACGCTGAGCTCGCGGAGAAGAAGCGCCTCGCCGAAGAAGACAAGAAGCGGAAGGAAGACGAGAAGAAGGCCGCCGCCGACGCCAGGAAGCTCGAGGCGGACGCCAAGAAGCTCGAGGCCGAGCAGAAGAAGGAAGCCGATCGTCTCGCCGCTGAAGCAGCGAAGAACCCGCCTCCGGAAGAGAAGCGCCGCGTGCTCAAGCCCGGTGAGACGCCTCCGCCGTCCAATTCAGGTCAGCCGGTCGCGACCAACACCACGAACACGGGGAGCTCGAACCCGCCTCCGCCGCAGAACAACGGCTCTCAGCAGGTCGGCACCGGCACGTCGGCCACTGCCACGTCGGCCAACTCGTACCTCGGGAGCAAGGCCGCGGTCGGTGGGCTCGTTCCCGCGGCGACCGCCGATGAGGCGAAGAGGGACGCTCGCTTCGTCGCCGGCGCGATGGTCGAAGACGCACGCGTGAAGGTCGTCTCGGTTGCGGAAAAGTTCCCCTACTACGGCATCAACAACAACGGCTGCACCTCGGGCCGCTCGTTCGTGACCGCCGAGCTCATCGCGCCGTTCGATGGCTTCCCGGTCGGCGTGCCGGTCGTGCTGCGCATCGAAGACCCGAACCTCGGCCCTGCCCGGGCGGGGAGCTTCCTCGCGTTCTCCGGCTTGCGTCGCGCGGGCAAGGCGCCAGATGGCACCTTCGTTTATTGCGGCAAGGGCACGGCGTTCCCCGTTCGCCGCTGACCTCAAACCGGGCTACAAACCGAGCCGAGATGTTCAACATCGGCTCCGGCGAGATCGCGCTCATCGCGGTGGTGGCCCTCCTCATTCTGGGGCCCAAGCGACTTCCCGAGCTCGCGCGCGGTATCGGCAAGTTCGTGCGCGAATTCCGCCGACAGACCGATGAAGTGCGCGGCGTCGTCGAGCGCGAGTTCTACAAGATGGACCAGGAGGTCTCGCTGCCTCCGCCTGAGGCGCCGCTGCTTCCGAAGCCCGCGCAGGGTGCAGTCGCAAACGGGTCTGATCCGCTTGGTCACGACTTGATGGGCCACGACGCGAACGGAAACCTGCTCCCCGGACACGACGGGCTCGCGCAGCTCGGCAGTGGGATGCCGCAGGGAGAGCCGGTGCCTCCTCCTGCTCCCCCCGCCGTGGCGACGAGCGAGACGCCTGCCGCACCGTCTGCCGAGACGGCTGCTCCGGCACCTCCTTCTTCTCCTTCTCCTTCTTCGGATCCTCTCAAGAGCTGAAACGTGGCGACCGAAGCCGAGGGGGCAGAACCCGACAGTTTCCGCATGAGCTTGATGGAGCATCTGTCCGAGCTCCGTCAGCGCCTGATGCGCTTCACCGTCGCGGTGCTGGTGCTCGGCACCGCGTCGCTCATCTTCGCGCGCGAGGTGTACGGGTTGTTGATGCGCCCGGTGCTGCTCTCACTGCCGCCCGACGCGTCGTCGCTCGTCTACACATCGGCGATCGAAGAGATCAACGTGCTGATGAAGATCGGCCTCTACGCCGGCGTGTTCCTGAGCACGCCCGTGTTGCTCTGGCAGATCTGGGGCTTCGTCTCGCCCGGCCTCTACGAGAACGAGCGCAAGCTCGCGGGTCCCTTCATCGTGTTCGGCACGCTCGCGTTCCTCGCTGGCGCGCTGTTCTGTTACTTCGTGCTGCTGCCGCAGATGTTCACCTTCCTCCTGCAGAAGGAAGACACCACGGCCATCACCAGGCGACTCACCGGCGCGAAGCTCCACGAAGGAGATGCCGTTCGCTTCCTGCGGCTCGGCGACTACCAACGCGCGTCGGCCTGGGCGCGCACCGCGACGGGAGCGCTCTCTGCTCCGGGAGACGGACAGACCACGCAGACCGGCGCGTTCGGTTTGACGCTGGTGCCCAAGGCCGACGTCGACGTGTTGTTCCGGCTCGAGGGTCTGGGGCGCATTCTCGACGCGTTGATGCTCGCGCGTGGCTTGCCCGCGGCGGATCCCACGCTCACCGCGAAGCTCATCGCCGTCACCGACAAGAAGAGCGAGGCCGCCAGCGCGTTCGCCGACAAGGACTACCAGAAGGCCAGCGCGTTGCTCGATGAAGCCGCCGTGCTGCTCATCGACGGTGACGTGAACAAGGACGACCTCTCCGCGCTGTGGGAATTGGAGAAGCTGCTCGGCGCCGCGCAGGCGCGCAACGAGTCGCTCAACTGGACGCGGCCGATGTTGTCGATGAGCGAGCAGCTGACGCTGGTGCTGGTGCTCGAGCTCGCGTTCGGCGTGATCTTCGAGCTGCCGCTGGTGATGGCGCTGCTCGGCATGGTGGGCCTCGTCAGCAGCAAGTTCCTCTTCAAGTACCAGCGCCACGCGTTCGTGGTGTGCCTCATCGTCGCGGCCATCATCACGCCCACGGGTGACGCGGTGAACCTGGCGCTGATGGCTGGCCCGATGCTGCTTTGTTACGAACTCGGCGTGCTGCTGGTGTGGATCGTCGAGAAGCGGCGCGCGAAGTTGAACCCCACCGACGCTCCTCCGGACGCGAACGCGACGTGAAGCACCACGCTCCGCACCAGGCCCTGAGCGTGCGGTTCGTGAAGTGGCTCCGCTACGCGTGGGCCGTGTTGTGGCGCTTCCGGCTGACGTTCACGCTGGTGGGTGTGTGGTTCGGGATGCTCCCGTTCATCTACGTGGCGCGCTACCCGGGCAACATCAGCTTCGGGCGCGCGCTGCACCACGTGTACTTCCTGCTCTTCGGGCAGCCGTCGCTCGACTACGTCGATGACGCGGTGCTGGAAGTGCTCAACCTGCTCATTCCACCGCTGGGGCTCGTCACGGTGGTCGATGGCGTGGTGCGGTTTTCGTACCTCTTCAACGCGCGCAAACGCGCTGACCGGGAGTGGATCGAAGTGCTCGCCGAAAGTCTCAAGGGTCACGTCGTGGTGTGTGGAGCGGGGCGGGTCGGGTACCGCGTCACGCTGGAGCTGCGAAAGCTCGGCAAAGACGTGGTGGTGGTCGAGAAGCGCGCCGATGCGCCGTTCGCGCAGGTGCTCCGCGATCTGGGAGTCGCCGTGCTCATCGACGACATCCGCTCACCGGGAACGCTCGCCCGCCTCAACGTGCAGAAGGCCGAGGCCATCGTGTGCGCGACCGATGACGACCTCTCGAACATCAACGTGGCGCTCGATGCGCGCAAGCTGAACCAGGGCGTGCGCGTGGTGCTGCGTTTGTTCGATGACGATCTCGTCGAGCGCGTGCGCGACAACTTCATGGCCGAGGCGCACTCGACCTCGGCGCTCGCGGCTCCGGCGTTGGCGTTGTCGGCGCTCGACCCACGCATCATTCACAGCTTCCAGCTGGCCGAGCACTTGATGGTCGTCTCGCGCTTCGTGGTGAACGCGCAGCTCGCGCCGCTCAACTTGTCGGCGTTACGCGATCGTTTCGGAGGGCTGACGCTCTCGATGAAGCGCGGCGCGGCGAGTGAAGTGCTGCACCCGCAGGGCAACACCACGCTGCAGCTCGGAGATGAGCTCGTCGTGCAGTGCCGTCACGGCGAG
>JAEUJS010000447.1 GCA_016792935.1 Archangium sp.
GGGCTGGCCGAAGTCGCTCGACGTGATGGGCGTGAAGGGCGCGGGCACGATCCGCCTGACCACGAGCTACCGCTGTCCCCGCCCGATCGCGGAGATCGCCCGTCAGATCCTTGGCCCGCTGGCTCCTCCGACGCCCGCGCGTGCCTCGCGTGAGGGCGCTCCAGTGGGGCTGTTTCAATTCCCGGGTGAGGGTGCTGCACACCTGTTTCTTGCGGGCGTGCTCAAAGATCTCCTCGACGCCGAGCCGCACGCATCAGTGGCCGTCATCACCTCATCGCCCGACACGGCGCGTCGCTTCTTCCCTTTGATCGAGGGGTTGCCGAACACGCGCCTCGTGGAACGCGGCGAATTCCCGTTCACCCCCGGAGTGGATGTCACCGACGTCGATTCGGTGAAGGGCCTGGAGTGGGACTACGTGGTCATTCCCGACACCAACGCCGCACACTGGCCGGGGACCGACGAGGGCCGCCGAAGGCTCCATGTTGCCGTGACACGTGCGTCACATCAGCTGTGGCTGATTTCGCCCGGAACATGGAGCCCACTCGTTCCTTGAGGGAAACTGCGCTGGTCGTTACGGAACAGCACATTGAGTCGCATCTGGTCCTTCATCGATCGCCTCGCAGGAGCGAGCGCCAGTGAGCCCGAACACGCGCGGTGGCGCGGGCGGTTCATCACGACCCTGATGCTGCTGGGCATCGCCGCGTCGGTGGCGGTGGGCATCGGCTTCGCGGTGACTCGCCAGTGGACGCAGCTCGCGGTCGTTCCGTCGGGCGTGATGGTGTGCGGGCTGCTCCTGCTGGCATGGCGCAAGTGGAAGCGCGAGGGGATCATCGCCAACGTCTTCGCCGTCTTCGCGACGTGTCTCTACTTTGCGGGCTTCGTGGTGCATCGCGAGCTGTCGACGATTGCATGGCTGACGGTCATGCCGATGCTGGTGCTCTTCCTCGGTGGGCGAAAGCTCGGCCTGGTGTGGCTCGGCATCGAGGTGGCGGTGATCGGCGCGGCGATGATGGTGAGCATCTACCTGCCGGCGCCAGCCAATCTCGCTGAGGAGCTCACGCTCCCGGCGGCGATGTTCCGCATGATGAGCCTGATGGCGGTGCTGTTCGTGGTGACGTTCGTGTTCGACGTGTCCGCGGTGTCCGTGCTCACGCGCATGTTGGAAGCGACGCAGGCCAAGTCGCGCTTCCTCGCGAACGTGAGCCACGAGCTGCGCACGCCGCTCAACGGAGTGCTCGGCATGGCGGAGCTGATGCAGCAGAACGAGCTCTCCTCAGCCCAGCGCGAGCGGTTGGCGGTGGTGCTGCAGTCGGCGCAGACGCTGCGGCTGCTGATCGACGACGTGCTCGACGTGACGCAGCTCGATCGCGGGCAGCTGCAGATCAACGAAGGAGCGGTCTCTCCGGTCGACGTGGTGAGGACGGTGCAACGGCAGCTGCAGACGCTCGCCGACGCGAAGGGGTTGTCGCTCTCGGTCGAGCCGCTCGGAGAGCCGGTGATGTTGCGCACCGACGCGCTGCGGCTGATGCAGATCGTGTCCAACCTCGTCGCCAACGCGCTCAAGTTCACGGTGAAGGGCGGCGTGACGGTGGTGGTGCAGACCGCGCTCGAGGGCAGCCAGGTGCGGCTGGTGATCGAGGTGCGCGACACGGGCCCGGGCATCGACGCCAGGGACGTCTCGGCGCTGTTCAAGCCGTTCTCGCGTTTGACGAAGGACGTGGGCGTGCCGGGGACAGGCCTCGGGTTGTCGATCGTGAAGACCATCGGCGAGCTGCTCGGTGGCGAGACCACGCTGCGCTCGGAGCTCGGGGTCGGCTCGACGTTTCGGTTCGAGCTGGTCAGGCCGCGCGCGATCGTGACGGCGGAGACTCCGATCCCGACCGTGGTGGCGATTCAGGGGCCGCGCGTGTTGTTGATCGACGACAACGCGGTGAACTTGAAGGTCGCGCGCGGGCTGCTCGAGAAGCTGGGCTGTCAGGTGCTGACCGCAGGCGATGGAGCGGCCGGCGCGGAGCTCTTCCAGCGCGGGAAGTTCGATCTGGTGTTGATGGATCTGCACATGCCGGTGATGGATGGCTTCGAGAGCGCGAAGCAGATTCGCGCGATGGACTCCGAGGTGAAGATCATCGCGCTGTCGGCGACCACCGTGCGCGAGGAACTCGATGCCGTCGAGCGGAGCGGCATGAATGGGTACTTGAGCAAGCCAGTGCGCCTCGAGCAGCTGCGTGAAGTGCTGCCAGTGAAGGAACAGCGCCGCACGGCGTGAGCGGTTCTGCTCGCGGCTCGAGTCCTGGTGTCGTTCGGCGAGTGTTCTGCGCGCGGCGCGTGAAGCGTGCACCACGAGCGCGGTGAGTCTCGCGGTGTGCGGCGAGTGTTCCGCGGAGCGCGGCGAGAGTCGTGAAGACGCTCGGCGAGTGTCGTGATGTCGTCGGGCGAGTGCCGCGAGGGGAACGGCGAGAGCCCTGAAGAGCGCGGCGAGTGCTCTGAAGAGCGCGGCGAGTGCGCTGAAGAGCGCGGCGAGTGCCCTGAAGAACGCGGCGAGTGCCCTGAAGAACGCGGCGAGTGGTTTGCGGAGGACGGCGAGCGACGATGCTCGAGCCGGAGGAATCGCCCGCGTGGCCGCCGAGCGTGGTGTGTATGGCCGCTGGAGCGTGTTCGTGCCGAGTGTGGCGGTGAGCGAGGTGCGCGGCGCCGAGCTTGTGCGGGTCCGTGCGGCCGCCGAGCGTGCGAGCGTGGTGCGTGGCGCGGCCGTGGCGCGTGTAACGACCGAGCGTCGTCGCCAGGCGTGGCACGCGCGGCCGACAGAACTGCACTGAGGTGGTGGTGAGCTCGGGTGTCGAACGCGATGCTCGCCGCGCGCTGGCCCCTCAGCTTCGAGCGACGACCGAAGCGGAGACCTCGGGGCCTCTGCTCCAGCAAGCGCAATGGTCATGCTCTTAAAGTCATGAGTACTGCGCTTCCCGGGAGCGACTCGGCCCCGCGCCCGCCAACTGAAGATCCACTTTGCGCAGTGAGGGGCACGCGCGGTGACGAGCAGTGCGCGACACCTCCGTCGACTCTTCACCCCAGGACAAAGAAGAGGTGCGGCGAGCGGATCGCCACACCTCAGTGCACGACCAAAGCTGGTGTCGCGATCAGTTCGGCGGAGGCGTCGGAGCCGGCGCGTCGCTGTCATCCGCGTCGTTGCCGAAGATGACCTTCAGGCTCGGGCCCGCGACCAGCGACGGCAGGTTCTGCCCGGCCTCACGACCCTCGCGGAACAGCCGCTGCGCCAGGCGCATCTCGCGCAGCACGCGCCCCTCGATGCGGTTCACCGACGGAGCATCACCCTCGTAGGCCGCGGCGTTGAGCGAGACGTCTCCGGCACCCGTGAGCGCCTCGAGTGCCGCATAGGCCGAGTTCAACCGCGCCTCGGTGAGGCCGACGTCGTCAGCGAGCGTCTCCATGACGTCGTTGCGGCGGAGCTTCTGCGCGAGGTCGATCGTCGCCGTGAGCGAGTCCTGCACGTCGGACGGCGAGTTCTCGGACGCGGGGGCCACCGCCGAGATCTCCTTGAGCACGGTCTGCTGGCCACCAGCGACGGCGCGCAGGCGACGCGCGAGATCGCGGCGCGCGTTGTTGGCGACCTCGAGCACCGCCGAACGCGTGGCGCGCAGGGCGACCATCTCGTCCTTCGAGGTGCGGGAGATCTCGTCCTCGAGCAGCACCAGCAGCTCACAGAGGAACGTCAGGCGGCGACGCGAGTAGGTCGAGTCGGTGTGCTCCTTGAGCGAGCGCTCCATGGTGGCGACGAACTTCTCCGCCTCCTTCACCACGTTCTCGGCCTTGGTCTGCTTGCCCCAGGCGTCGCACTGATCGTCGGTGAACGCCGCGCGGTACGCCATGCGCAGCTTGCCGGTGAGCGCAGGGAGCGAGCCCAGCGTCTTCACCGCCACGGACTTCTTCGGCGCCGGAACCTTCTTCGCAGTCGCCTTCTTCGGAGCAGCCTTCTTCTTTGCAGCCATGTGCACTTCCCCCTCGGGTCAAAGTTGAACGAGGCGGGAAGGTAGCGCGCGCTGCGGCTGGATCAACGAGTCAATCGAGGCCGACGTGCGCGCGCAGCTCGGAGAGCGGCTTGTCGAGCCACTCTTCCCAGATCAGATCGTCGGCGCGTTTGCTGTTCTTGCCCTTGAGCCAGCCCGCCTTGAAGCGCTTCCAGATGGTCCACGGAGCGAACCGGCGCAGCGCCATGAAGAAGCCGAAGGGCAACACGATGAGCGAGGTGTACGGGCGCGACTGAGCCCACATGAAGCCATGGATCTCGACCTCTCCCATCGGCAGGCCGTCGTAGCCCGTGAGCGCGTGCAGGCAGTCGTGCGTGTCGGACACCCGCTGTGCCATCCACTCGAGGTCGGTGAGGGGCGCGTGCTCGGGAGCGGGGAACGGCTCGAGCTTGTGGCTCGCGTAGAACTCGCCGAGCGCGCGGCCGAAGGTGCCGGGTGCGTACGCCAACAGTGTGGCGACGGGAATGTGACGCGCGTCGAGTGAAGGCCGCTCCTTCAGCAGGCGGCGGCCCTCGGGCGTGGTGCGGAGGTAGCCGATCTGTTCTTCGAGCGACGTGCGGTCGAGCGAGAGCATGAACGCGCGCTGCGCGACGCGGTCCGCCGGGTTGATGTTCAGGCGGCGCATGGACTTGAGCAGCATCCACGTGCGGGGGAAGAACGAGAGCTCGGTGCTGGGGTGGGTGGCGAGGACGAGTTCCATGCGGCGGTGGAAGTGCACGCCGCGCGCCGCGAGGTGCCCGGCAGAGTCAGCCGATCAGCTGCGCGGCCTGCAGGGCTCGCGCGAAGTGGACCGCAGCCTCAGTCGCGTCCATGACGGTGCCGTTCAACGATGCGAAGCCACGTGGCGATCGACTCAGGACTGCGCGGATCGGTTCGCATCACCGCCTGCTCAAAGTCGGGCCGTGCGCGAAGGATCGCCATGGCGTCGCGACAGACGGACTCGAGAATCTTGCCGCGCTCCTCGATCGTGAGTCCGCGAAGCGGAGCGACATCGTCCTCGACTTCCTCGCGCAGCGAGCGCCGCCGCGCGTCGATTGCCGCCAGAACGCTGCTCCAGCCTTCGTCATGGAGCTGAGTCTACGCTCTTTGGCGCGAAGAGCGGCGAGATGAGCCACACCACGGTGATGCCGACGCCGAGCGTGACGCCGAACGCGTGAATCGCGGGCGTCTGGGAGACGGCGAG
>JAEUJS010000457.1 GCA_016792935.1 Archangium sp.
GCTCACACCCTCGCCGCGAGAGGATTCGAACGCGATGAGCGACCGCGACGGATGGCGACTCTGGCGGCCGGTCTTCGTCGTGGTCGGCCTCATGCTGTTGGTCTTCGCGCGCGTGCTCAGCTGGTACCTGCGTGACGAACACTCGACCGACAACCTCACGCCCCACGGAGAGCGGCTCTTCTTCATCTTCGTCGTCACGTTGCCCTGCCTGCCCGCGCTGGGAATTCTCTGGTCGGCGATCACCCGCCGCGTGGTGACACGGCTCATCGTCACGCTGGTCCTGCTCATCCTCGTTGGAGCGGCCGCTCCGGTGATGTTCTTCGGCGTGCTGCCGCCGCTCTTCGGTGGGCACTACACGAAGTCGTTCACGTCTCCCGACGGCAAGCGCGAGGCGCACGTGTTCGTCGGTGGGCTGCTCGGCTGCAACGCGACGCTCTACGTGAGCGAGCCACGCGGCGTGTGGGGTACGTACGTCGAGTCGCGCTCCATCAAGTGCGACAGCGAAGACGTGTTGTGGGCCGACGACGGTCGCCCGGTGCTCGATGGCGGCGCTGAGGAGCCGTTGCCATTTCTCTTCGGTCCTCGTTGATCACCTTCGCGGTGTCGGGCAACAGAGCGCGTCATGCGCGTCTACTTGCTCGCTGCGGTGCTCGTTCTCTGCGGTTGTCCTGAGCCGATGATGGGCTCCGATGCGGGCACCGGCGGCGGCTCGGGAGCGACCGGAGGCGGCACCGCAACCGGAGGTGGCTCGGCGCAGGGCGGAGGCGGCGGAGCGATGGACGCCGGAGTCGTCGGTGTCGAGTTGCTCGGCAAACTCGCCGGCCTCTGGAGCGGACCAGCGACGCTCACGCCGCTCGGCAACTTTCCGGTGATGAACTTCGATCTCCGCCCGGTCGACGGCCAATTCGTCTTCGGCCAGTCTGATCTCGATGCGGCGAACACGCTGCGCTTCGGCTTCTCGATCGAGACGTACGGCGGGCGCGACGTACTCGCGTATCGCAACGGCGGCTTCTTCCAGGGCGTGTTGCGTGACAGCCGCACGCAGTTGGTCGAGGCCGACGGAGGAACGTGGCGCTTCTGCTCGGTGACCGACGCCGGCTGCGGCTACATCGACGCGCGTTTCTCGGTGAGCGGTACGCAGCTCACGCTCGACACCAGGGTGCGCGGCAACCAGCACGTGTTGTGGAACGCGACGCGCGATGAGCTGCGCAGCATTCCGGTGCCGTTCCCGAGCGACACGGTCTCGCGCGGAGACGGGAGCGCGCCGTGGCCGACGATGGCGAGCGTGAACGTCACTGCGAACTTCGGCGTCACGCTGACCGCTGCTGCAGATGTGTGGGTGATCTTGACGACGACTCCGTGCTTCCCGACGTTCAACTGCAAGGCGAGTCGATCGGTGATGCGCGCGGCGAGTGCGAGTGACACGTCGGCGATGGTGACTGTGCCGAGCGTGCACGCGGGTACGTACAAGGCGACGGTGCTGGTGGACCTCGATCGGAACTTTGCGACGACGCGGGCTCCGAGCTCTGGAGATCGGGTTGCGGTGGACCAGGACGTCACGGTGAACACGACCGGGAGTGCGCAGGTGACGGCGACGACTTCGGTCGTTGTGCCCTGACGCGGATTGATTCTCCCTCGGATCTTCGCGCTCTTCGTCCTCGGCTTCAGTCGAGGAACGGCTCGATGTTCTCGGCGACCAGCTCGGCGAGCTCTTCACGTCGCTCGAGGACTGAGTCGATGATGTTGCGCAGTTCGTCGTCGCTGAAGAAGTCTCCGAGGCCGCTCTCCTTGAGGTCTTCGAACGTCGGAGGCGGACCGAAGATCGGCAGCTCGTTGTCACCGAACTCTCCGATCAGCGACAGCTGCGCGAACTGCTGCAGGAGCTTCTCGCGATCTTCTCCGCTCGCGTCGTTCAGCTTCTGGAACAGCTCGTCTTGCGAGAGCCCGAGCTCGCTGGCGACTTCCTCGACGAAGGTGCCGATGTTGCGCTTGTTGTCGTCGAGGTTGGCGAAGACCCGCGCGAAGTCGCTGTCGAGCCCGGCTGCCTCGAGGAACGCCAGTGCATCGGCCTCGCTCGCTGCTTCTGCTTCGGCCTGACGTCGATCGGCCAGGAACGTGCTGAGCGCGAACGAGGCGATGGCGAGCCCGACTCCGGCGATCTGCCCACCGGGAATCAGCAACAGCACACCCGAGGCCGCGTTGAGTCCGCTCACGCCGATGTCGCCCAGGTTGCCGCTCTCGAGTGACTGCGCGAAGTCGATGACGCCGACGGTCGCTCCGACGATGCCGGTGATGGTGCTCGCCTTGCCGAACAGCGACGTGAGTGAGCTCGACGTCGCGGGATTTCCGAAGAGCTTGATCGCCAGCGCTGCACCGTCGGCACCGAGGCCAATGGTCGAAGCGAGCGCGCCGATCTGATTCTCGAGCTCGGCGCTCGACAGCCCTTCGAGCGTCTTTCCAAGTCCCGCGAGGCTGACCACGAAGCCGACGCCCTTGAGCGTCTCGGCGGCGCGGCTCCCTTCGGGGAAGATCGGCCCGAGCGTCTTGAGGGCCAGCTCGATCTTCTCGCTCGCTCCCGGAGCGCCATCGAGCGAGGCGTGCAGCGCGTCCTGGTACTGCTCGAGATCGTCCGCGTCGACGCCGAACAGCTCGGCCTGGTCACCGAACGAGTCGATGAGCGCGTGGGCGTCTTCTTTGCGACCCGCGGCCTGCAGCTCGGTGAGCTTCGCGGCGTACGCCTGCATCACCACCGGGCCGAGTTGCTCACGCACTTCCGGATCGTCTTCAGCGAGCCGGTTCACGACGTCGAGCAGATCGGAGTCTTCGCCGCGCGCCTGACCTTCCAACGCACGACCGAGCGCTTCCTGTCCCGCCTGCGTCCCCAGCGCCTGAGGCGCGAGCTCGAGCGCGCGCGTCAGCGGAATCGCCAGGTCGATGCCGATGTCTTCACCGCGCACCGACTCCGCCATGGTGATGACGTTGACCAGCGCGCCGCCGGCCTCCTCGAACGCCTCGTATTCTTCTGCGTGCCGCTCCTTGAAGGCGTCGATCGCGTCCTGCAGCGCTTCTTCGTCGCCGGGGCCGAAGCCCTGCACGAGCGCATTGAGCTCGGCGTTGAGCTGATTCACCTTGTCGGCCGCGTTGCTGAAGGCCTCGGTCGCGAACTGCGTGGTGGCGGTGACGAGCTGCCCGAGGCTGGCGAGCATCACGCCGTCTTCGTTCCGCTTCGCCTCGGCGATCATTCCGTTGATGAAGTCGCCCATGCCCGGGTTTTCGAGCGCCGCTTCGAGGAACGCCTCCGCGCCCGCACCGGCCGGTAGCTTGCGGCCGTCGAAGTCGGTGAAGAACGCGACCGGCGTGCCTTCGAGCGCTTCAGCGAACGACTCACCCAGCTCGGCTGACGCTTCGGGACCGGCGATCTCAGTCAGGTCTCCGATCTCTTCGATCGTCTCGCGGACCTTGTCTTCGTCTCCGTCGAGTCCTTCAGCCACCGCTGACATGATCTCATCGGCGTGATCGAGCAGCTCTTCGCGGTACGCCGGGTCGGTGCTCTGGAACGAGTCCTGCAGCTCCTTGATGGCCTCCTCGGGATCTTCCGCGGCGAGGTCGGTGATGCGCTCGGCATCGGCGCGTGCCTGATCAGCTCCGGCAGGAGGCGGCTCAGCGGGCGGCCTCGGAAATCCCGGAATGCCAGGGAAGCCGAGAATGCCCGCGCGCGCGGCGACGCCCGTCGGCGCAGGTGGAGCAGATGGACGCACCTGCGCGAGCTCAGCGGCGGCGTTGCCCAGCGCGAGGGACTTCACGCGCAGCGCCCTGGCCTTTCCAGTCGAGAACTCGTCGGCCTTCAGCTTCTTCGCAGCGGCGCTGGGCGACTGCTTCGCGCGAGCCGCGGAAGCCTTCGCCGCTTCGGCCGCGCGTGCGCGGGCTTCCGCGGCTCGGCGGGCTTCGGCGGCACGGCGAGCGGCTTCGGCAGCGGCACGAGCAGCAGCGTCATTGATCTTGGCCATGCTGAAGTATCGCCCGGGCAAGCGAACTGGTTACCGCGTGCTCCTTCGTCAAACGCGTTGACGAAATCGGGGCATTTCCCGAGCGAATTTCGCGATCAATTTCACGGCCTGGGCGGCGGAGGACGCGACACTTCTTCCATCTGCTGCACGCGGAAGTTGATGCGCTTCTCCATCGCCTCATCGCGCTCGCTGCCCTTCGGCGTGACGGCGATGGCGAAGAAGCGCGACGCGGGATCTCCCGAGCGTGAGAAGCCCCAGCTGCTGGTGTGGTCGTCGCGGTAGTCGGACATCGCCGAGCTCTTCATCAACTTCGGAATGTCGTCACGCTCGCCGAACCCATTGCCGAACACGATGCACGGGTACTCGCTGCAATCGACGTTGCTGACCTGAGCCTTGTCGAAGCCCGCTTCCTTGAGCGCCTTGTTGAAGGTCTCGACCAGACGCTTCTCGTTGGTGAAGCGCTCATCGACGCCGGCCGGTGCGCGAATCGGAGCGCCCTCCGTCGCTCGCCGAATCTTGAGCTCCGTCTCGAGTTGGCCCTTGAGCTGCTCGACCTGCGCGCGCAACGCGTTGAGCTCGCTGTCTCTCGACTCCGGCGCTGGCATGGCGGGCGGGGCAGCAGACGGCGCTGCCGCCGCGATCGGAGCGGGTTGCACCCCGGGTACGTCACGCTCGATGACCTTCACCTTCTCGGGCGCGGCGACCTCGACACGCTGCACGACCGGCTGTTCGATGGTCTGCACCACGGGCGGTGCGCTGAACGCCAACCAACCCAGACCGAGGCCCACCAACAACGACAGCGCGGACGCGAGCGCGAGCTTCATGCGCCGCTGCTTACCTGCCAGCATACGGTCTCGTGAAGCGCGTGCTGTTCATGGCGGTGCTGTTGTCCCTGAGTTGCCACCGCGTCGCGCGCCCGGGCGGCGCCAAATCGCTCGTCGGGGTCTCGACCACGCTGGTGCCGTCCCCCGCGCTGCGCCTCGTGGTGCCCGGTGACGTCGACGGCAAGTCGGCCGAGGTCACGGTCGATCCCGCCTCTCCCATCACCTTCGTGACCAGCGGGTGTTTTCAGCGACCCGACGTGCGCGGTCACGTGATGGTGCTCGACCCCTTCGGCAGCGACGAGTCGTACGCCGTGGTGCGGATGGATGGGTTGAGCATCGATGGGCTGCTGCTCGCTCCGTTCGAGGCGGCGATCGCCGAGGGCATCGCGTGCGTGGTGGTGCTCGGCGCGCGAGAGCTCGAGGGCGTGGCGATCGAGATCGATCCCGCTCGACGCGCCGTGAAGTTCCGCGCCTCGCAGAGCAAGGACAAGTGGATCGCCGAGCTC
Organism: Archangium sp.; assembly: GCA_016792935.1. Lineage (GTDB taxonomy): Bacteria > Myxococcota > Myxococcia > Myxococcales > Myxococcaceae > Archangium_A. The sequence goes on from JAEUJS010000457.1 coordinate 5,338, forward strand.
GAGGCGACCGGCGACGACGCGCAGGTCCTGGTGGTCACCAAAGATCCGGCCAATGACTGGCCGCTGCTCCCGGTGCGCGTTCGCCAGGGCCCGCGTTCACTCGACGCGGTGATGTTGCTCTCGCTGCGTGACTCCCGCTCGCGGCTCTACGACGAGGTCGCGCGCAGTGCGGGGCTGCGACCGGGCCTCGAGCTGCTCGAAGGGCTTCCGCTCCCCGATGGACTCGAGCTGCCCGCCGAGCTGCAGCAGCTGCGTGGCTATGCGTTCGAGAGCTTCGAGCTCGCGCCCGGGTTTGGGCTCGCCAACGGCTCGATCGAGATCGAACCCGGAGCCAATCCGCACACGCCGCAGGGAATGCTGGGCTCGGACGTGTGGGGCCGCTTCCACGCCGTCTACGACGTCAGCAACGGTCTGCTCGCCCTGCGCCGCCCGCGCGTGCTCACCTCAGGGACTCGCAGCAAGTGCGTGGTCGGCAACGTGACTTCGGAAGAGGCGTGCTTCGAGCTGCACAGCAACACCTTCGACGGCGGTGTGGAGTTCACGGCGACAGCGTGGGGCCCGCTTCCTTCTGGCGCGCAGCTCTCGCTCGATCTCACCAACGCGACGGGAACGTGCCGCGTCGGCATCAGCTTCGCGCGCGGCGATCGTGGTCGGAGCACGCACCACCGCTTGCCGTGGGCTCGCCTCGATCAATCACTGCCGGGTTGCGTCGGTGGCTTCGACGGAGTCACCGGCGTCACGCCCGGTCTGCTCGAAGAAGGCTCGATGCCGCAGTGCCCTGGCGTGTGCGCGTGGGCGCACGATGCGTTGTCGCGCCGCATCTCGTGTGAGTGTCAGCCCGGCGCACGCAGTGCGGATGCCGAAGCAGAGAAGCGACTCCTCGAGTTGTTCAAGAAGGCGCTCGAAGA
>JAEUJS010000285.1 GCA_016792935.1 Archangium sp.
GAAGTTGCTCGGCACCGGAGTGGGGCTGGCGACGATCGGGTTGATCGGCATCGCGCTCTACATCTCGTTCGCGTTGCTGGTGAACCCGGCGGCCGGACGCGCGGTGTTCCCGACGTCGGGCCCGATGTTCAAGGCGACGCCGCCGCCGGCGGTTTGATCGCGAGCCAGGCGAGAGGGAACCGTCTCGCGGAACGATCACTGCGCGTTCATCAGCTTGAACGCTTCACCGTCGTTCAAGATCACCGTGGTGCCGGTCTGCGTGAGCGGGCCTTCACCGATCGCGAACGTCACCACGCGCGCCAGCGGAGCGCCGTCGAACGTTCCTCGAACGCTGATGACGAGGTTGGTGCGCCCAGCGCCGCGCGCATAGGCGACCTCGAAGCTCTTCACCTCGCCGGCGGTGATCGCCGCATCACGGAGCACCGCGCCTTCGCTCTTCAAGGTGAGGCCATCGATGCCGCTCACGTCGACCGACACCCCTTCGCCCTTGCGCTCGAACTTGAGCGTCAGCTTCGCGCTCGCTTCACGGAGCGACGCGTCGATCGCGACCGGAGCGCTCCGCTTTCCCTCGATCGGCAACGGCGCCGACACGTTGGAGACCGGTTCGGAGTCGGGCTTCTCTTTCGGGCCGCTCGTGCAACCGAGCATCGAGACCGCGAGCACCACGCTGCAGAAGATCGTTTTCATGAATCAGTTCCCCGAGACCGAGACGTTGACGTTGTAGTCACCGGACATCTGGCCGAAGCCGGTGAGGACGAGCACGTACGTCGCGCCCATCGTCGAGTTGAAGGTGAAGCTCTCCGTGCCGCTGGTGGTCATGTCGGACTGACCGACCGCCATGCCGCGCTGGTACGCGACGACGGCCACGTCCTGCTGCGAGCTCGCCGCGCAGGTCATGACGCCGCCGGTGCCGATGAACACGTAGTACTGGTTCTGCTGCCACGAGTTGGGCGGGTTGCCACCACCGAGCTGAATCGAGCCGCTGAAGGGGAGCGCGGTCGCGTCGGTGTACATGCCGTTCAACCCGGGATCTCCACCGCCGAAGTCGTCGGTGATCGGCCCGACGTTGTAGCGCGCGAGGAGCGTGTTGATGGCGGTGCCGTTCGCTCCGGCGGTCGCCTTCAAGCCCGTGACGAACGACGCGAGCGTGGTCATGGCGTTGGTGCTGCGCTGCGGCCCGGTGAGCACGTCGTAGATGGGGCCCAGTCCACTCGCGACTTGATCGAACGGCTCGCCGGTGTTCGGCGTGTCGTAGAGATCGAACAGCACGCGCAGCACGCTCGATTCCGAGAAGCCACTGGGCGTCGGATCATCCGTCGGGTTGGGCTCGGTCTCGGTGTCGAAGCCGAACGCGTGCAGCGTGCCGCCAGCCCAGTTGCTGTCTGCGTACACGGTCTCAGGCAGCACCATCGAGGCGACCGCGTTGCCCCAGGCCTCTCCGAAGGCGATGCGTGGATCGAGCACATCGCCTGGACCGTGACGGCCACCCGGGCTGTCGGAGCGCGCGAGGTTGGCCTCGAAGTAGTGGCCCCACTCGTGAACGATCACGTGCGCGTCGAACTCGTCGGTGTCGGCGAGCGATTTTCCGAGCACGTAGATCTCGTTTTCCGACGGAGAGAAGTGCGAGGTGCCGATCTGCCCGAGCGCCTTGTTGCCGGCCTGCGGGACGTTGTTGGGGCTCCAGTTCACCTTGAGCGGCGGGAAGTTCACGTTGCGCACCGCCATGAACGCGCGCGACGCGGTGAGCATCGAGTCGAGGATGGCGAACGGTGCAGCGGTGCGCGTCTGTGGATCGAAGTCGCTCCCGGTCCAGCCCGCGGTGGCGCGCACGTCGAAGGTGGTCATCGCCGTGGTGATGGTGCCGCCGATCGCCCACGCGAGATCGCCGTCGGTGTTGTCTTCGACCTGAATCGCCGGGCTCACCGTGCGCGACAAGACGATCAGCTGAATCGGAGCGGTGCCGCTCGGCGTGTACCCGAATGAGTAGCGACCATCTTCTCCCGTGACGCCGTTGCCGATCGAGTTGCCGCCCTGAGCGACGATCACCACCGCGTTGCGGATGGGCTTGAAGGTGCTCTGGTTGAACAGCAGCGTGCCGGTGTCGGCCACCGGGTCGTAGAACGAGCGCACGAACTCGTAGGTCGCGGTGCCGGCGATGGTGTTGGTGCCGGTCGTGCCTCCGCCGGTGACACCGCCGCCGCCGAAACCACCGCCACCGAACCCACCGCCGCCGCCACCTGCGCCGGTTCCGCCGCCCATTCCGCTGCGGCACACCCCGAGCTGACACGACTGCGAGAGCGCGCAGGTGTCGCACAGGTTGCCGGCCGTGCCGCAGGCGTTGTTCTGGTTGCCCACCTGGCAGGCGCCGGCCGAGGTGCAACAGCCCGTACAGTTGCTGGCGTTGCAGTTGTTGTCGACGATCAGACAGCCGCTCGCGATCACTGCGAGGGCGAGTGTCAGGGTGATTCGAAGCACCATGTGATTTTTCTCCCGGGGCCCATCGCGACTCTGACACGATTCCAGCAGCAGCTGGGGCTGCTGATACAACGATCGAGTGTTGCGACGCGGCTTTTGCTAACTCGCGCCGCATGCAGCTCGTCAGCGTGAAGCAGGCTCTTGCGGGGCATCCTGCCGTTGGTTCGAAGGTCGAAGTGCGCGGTTGGGTCAGAACGCGCCGCGATTCGAAGGCGGGAATTTCGTTCGTGCAGGTCAGCGACGGAGGCTGCTTCGACGCCGTGCAGCTCGTCGTTCCCAACACGTTGCCCAACTATGCAGATCAGATCTTGAAGCTCACCGCCGGCGCTTCAGTGAGCGCGACCGGCACGCTCGTCGCCTCGCAGGGCAAAGGCCAGGCGTTCGAGATTCAGGCCGACACGGTGACGGTGCACGGGCTCGTCGATGATCCCGAGACGTACCCCATTCAGCCCAAGCAGCACTCGCTCGAGTACCTGCGTGAGCAGGCGCATCTGCGTCCGCGCACCAACACGTTCGGAGCCGTCACCCGCATTCGTCATCACGCGGCGCAGGCGATCCACCGCTTCTTCCACGAGGAAGGGTTCTTCTGGGTCAACACGCCGATCATCACGGCGAGCGACGCGGAAGGCGCGGGTCAGATGTTCCGGGTCAGCACGCTCGACATCAACAACCTGCCGCGCACCGACGCCGGCAAGGTCGACACCAGCAAGGACTTCTTCGGCAAGGACACGTTCCTCACGGTGTCGGGTCAGCTGAACGTCGAGGCGTTCTGTCTGGCGATGTCGAAGGTGTACACGTTTGGTCCGACGTTCCGCGCTGAGAACTCGAACACCACGCGCCACCTCGCCGAGTTCTGGATGATCGAGCCGGAGATCGCGTTCGCGAACTTGAACGACGACGCGGATCTCGCTGAGCGGTTCTTGAAATACATCTTCAAGGCGATCCTCAGCGAGCGCATGGACGACATGAAGTTCTTCGAGGACAAGGTCACCAAGGGCGTGATCGAGCGACTCGAGAAGTTCGTGAACTCCAGCTTCGAGCGAATCGACTACACGGCGGCGATCGAGATCCTCAAGAACGCGAAGAAGAAGTTCGAGTTCCCAATCGAGTGGGGCAAGGACCTGCAGACCGAACACGAGCGCTACCTGACGGAAGAACACGTCGGGCGTCCGGTGGTCGTCATGAACTACCCGGAGCAGATCAAGGCGTTCTACATGCGCATGAACGACGACGGGAAGACGGTGGCCGCGATGGACGTGCTCGCGCCCGGCATCGGAGAGATCATCGGCGGCTCGCAGCGTGAAGAGCGGTTGGATCTCCTCGACGCGCGCATGAAGAAGATGGGTCTCGAGCCCTCGCACTACTGGTGGTACCGCGATCTGCGCCGCTACGGCTCGGTGCCGCACGCGGGCTTCGGGCTCGGGTTCGAGCGGTTGATCGTCTACCTGTGCGGCCTCGCCAACATTCGCGACGCGATTCCGTACCCGCGCGTGCCGGGCTGGGCAGCCTTCTAAATGGCAGACGAGCTCGAAGAAGTTCTGCAGGAACTGCAAGCGGGTGGAGAGGCGCCGATCTACCTCCTCGCCGGCGAAGAGTTCCTCGTGCGCAAAGCGGCCGAGCAGTTGATCGCCAGGCTCGTGCCCGGCGGCAGCGCTGATCTCAACCTGGTGACGATGGATGCTGCGTCTCCCAAAGAGATCTCCGGAGAGCTCGCCACCATGCCGATGTTCGGCGGCCGCAAGGTCGTGTTCGCGCGCGATCCAGAATTTCTCGCTCCGAAGAAGGGGCGGCCTGATGCGTTGTCGCGCGCGCGCGATGCGTGGAAGGCGAATCGGCGCAAGGAAGCAGCTCGGCGCGTTTTGGCCATCGCTGCGAGGGCAGGGTGGGGCCCCAAAGATCTCGATCCCTCGGTCAGCGGTGCTCCGAAGGCTGACGATTGGGATCGCGAGCTCGGCATTCCGCTCGCCGACGTCGACATCGCGTTCCTTGGAGAGGTCGCTGCGTACTGCGCGCAGGAAGGTCTCAGCGCTTCGAGCACCGACGACGCCGCGTTGACGACGTGGCTGCAGGGAAAACCGGCGCGCGGTCAGGTGCTCGTCATCGCCATCAGCGAGCTCGACGGCAAGAACCCGCTGGTGAAGCTCGCGAAGGACAAAGGCGCGTTCATCGAGTTCAAGGCCATCACGCGCCTTCGCGACTTCAAGGGCCAGCCGAGCGCCGAGGTGAAGGAGACGCTCGCGCAGTTCGCCGCCGAGACGCTCGCTCCGCACAAGAAGAAGCTGGGACCCGGCGCGATGGAGCTGCTCGTCGATCGCGTGGGCGGAAACTTCCGGCTGCTGCAGAGCGAGTTGAACAAGCTCGCGCTGTATTCCGACGCGGCGACCATCACCAAGAGCGAGGTCGACCTCCTCGTTGGTCATGCGCGTGAAGACGAGTTCTTCGAGCTCACGGACGCGATCCAGAAACGCAACTTCGACGCCGCGCGGAAATACGTCGCGGACATGGTCGGCTCGCAGGGAGCGCATCCGCTGCAGATGTTGAGCGGCGTCGCCTCTGCAGTGCGCGGAATGCTGAACAACTTCGAACGCGTGGCCCGCTTCGCTCGCGGCGGTGCGTTGCCGAAGAACTACAACGACTTTCAGCGCAGCGTCTTTCCGGCGATCGAAGCCGAAGCGACCGCGAACAAGACCAAGGTCCCGCACCCGTACGCGGCCTTCATGGGTTTTCAATCGGCGATGGGCTTTGGGCGTCAGGCGCTGCTCAATGGGCTCGTCGCCTGTGCCGAGGCCGATCTCGCGCTCAAGCTCGGTGGTGATGAGCTGGTGCTCGAACGCCTCCTGTGGACTCTCTGCGGCAAAGCGGCTCCCTGGGAATCACAGATGCATGTCATTCGCCGCGAGCAGGAGCGTTGAACGTGAACTCCCCGAGCCCGAAGCCGAAAAAGACGTTGGTCACCTGTGCGCTCCCGTACGCCAATGGACCGATTCACCTCGGTCACATGGTGGAGCACATCCAGACCGACATCTTCGTTCGCTTTCTTCGCTCGCGCGGTGACGAGGTCGCGTTCTTGTGCGCCGACGACACGCACGGCACGGCGATCGAGCTCTCGGCGGAAAAGAAGGGCGTCACGCCCGAGAAGTTCATCGAAGAGGTGTCGCTGGATCACCAGGCCGTCTTCAAGGATTTCGGGATCTCGTTCGATCACTACTCGTCGACGAACTCTCCTGAGAACAAGCGCTACGCCGAGCTGATCTACGGGCGCGCGAAAGAAGCCGGCTTCATCGGGAGCAAAGACATCGAGCAGGCCTATGACGAAGCGGCCGGCCGATTCCTCGCTGATCGTTTCATCAAGGGCGAGTGCCCCAACTGCGGCACGAAGGACCAATACGGAGACGCCTGCGAGAAGTGCCTCACCACGTACGGCCCGAAGGAACTGAAGAACCCGTACTCAGTGATCTCCGGCAAACCGCCCGTGTGGAAGAAGAGCACGCACCTCTTCTTCAAGCTGAGTCAGCACGAGGCATTCCTTCGGGGGCAGCTCGCTGATCCGAAGTTCATGCATGCAGGCTTCGCTCAGCAGCTGCAGCAGTTCTTCGAGAAGGGCCTCGCTGACTGGGACATCTCGCGCGACGGCCCGTACTTCGGCTTTCCGATTCCGGGAGAGACGAACAAGTTCTTCTACGTCTGGCTCGACGCTCCGATTGGCTACATCTCGGCGGTCGACTCGTGGAAGCAGAAGAAGGACGCAGCGCTCGACTACTGGGCGAAAGACGCCGACGCGCGGATCATCCACTGCATCGGCAAGGACATCGTCTACTTCCACTGTCTGTTCTGGCCGTCGGTGCTCGAGGTCGCGCAGCTCAAGAAGCCGGAGCACGTGCACATCCACGGTCACCTCACGGTGAACGGAGAGAAGATGTCGAAGTCGCGCGGCACGTTCATCAACGCGCGCCCCTACCTCGACCTGCTCGATCCCAACTACCTGCGCTTCTACTTCGCGTCGCTCCTCGGAGATGGGCCGGAAGATCTCGACTTCTCGCTCACCGAGTTCCGTCAGCGGGTGAACGCAGAGCTGGTGAACAACCTGGGCAACCTCGCCAATCGCACGCTCTCGCTCTTGAAGGACAAGTCGCTCGCTCCGGCGAACGAGGCGGTGGGTGGTGCATTGGTGAAAGACGCGCTCGCCAAGGTGCCGGCCATCGCGGCGGCGTTCGAGCGGTTCGATTCGCGTGAAGCGGTGAAGGGGATTCTCGAGATCGGTTACTCGGCGAATCAATTCCTCGCGAAGGCCGAGCCGTGGAAGACGGTGAAGAACGACCCCGCGGGTGCGAAGTCGGTGCTCAGCGAGGCGGCGGAGATTGTCTATCTCCTCACTGCGCTGCTCGATCCGATCGTGCCGGGGCTCGCCGAGAAGTTGGCGGTGCAGCTCGGGAGACCGCGGCTGACGTTCAAGGCCCTGGCGACGGCGAAGTATCCGCTGCTCGAGCGCACCACGCCGATCGGTGAAGCGTCGCCGATCATCGGGCGCATCGAAGAGGCGGTGGTGCAGAAGCTGATCGTCGCTCCGCCGACTCCGAGCGAGGAGAAGAAGACCGCTCCGCCTGCTGCCGCTGTTCCGAGCAGCGAGATCGAGTTCACCGACTTTACGAAGGTGGCGCTCAAGGCAGGCAAGGTGTTGGCAGCGGAGAAGGTGCCGAAGGCGGACAAGCTGCTGAAGCTGTCGATCGATCTCGGAGAAGCGGCTCCGCGCACGATCGTCTCGGGAATCGCCGAGGCGTATCCAGCGCC
>JAEUJS010000615.1 GCA_016792935.1 Archangium sp.
CCCGGGCTTCGCGGGCAAACGCAGCCAGCTCAACCTCGACGTGGGGCTCATCAAGATTGCCGACGTGCGCGACTTCACGGCGCAGGTGCTCGGCATCGGAGAGCTCGACGAGCTGGTCGACCTGCACCCGGGCAATCTCTCGCTCGAGCTGGCGGGTCTGCCGGTGATGGCGCACGGCGGAGCGAGCGGCCCGATGCGCGGCGAAATTCTGGGCTTCTTCTTTCGCTACCGCTCGCTGGGCGGAATCGACCACGTCGCCGACCTCGCCATCGGCCCGCGCGATGGCGGCGAGCTCGACACGCGCCCCGGAGACTCGGGCACCCTGTGGTTCCTCGACCTGCCCGACGAAGAGCTCGAGCGCCGCACGCCCCGGGACGCGCGCGCGTGGAGACGCAGACCCATCGCGATGCAGTGGGGCGGCGGCGCGTTCAGCGGAGCGACTGAATCGAACGGCTGGCCCGTCGCGCTGGCGACCTCGCTGTCCACCGCGTTGCGCGAGCTCGAGGTCGACCTGGTGCGCGACTGGGCGAACGGCATCAGCGAGTACTGGGGCAAGGTCGGCCACTACAAGGTCGGAGCCGCCGCGTGCACGTTGATGCGCGACGCGAAGCTCGCGAAGTTGATGAAGGCCAACGTCGAGCGCATCGGTGTGTCGGACGAGCGCATCAAGAACGGGCTGCTCCCTGGAGAATCGACCACCGCCTTCGTCGCGCTCGCCGACGTGCCCGACCTGGTGTGGCGTGCCACGCGCAAGAAGGACGCGGCGAATCACTTCGCCGACATGGACGAGAAGGGCTTCGGCGCGTTCGACGGCAAGACGCTGATGGACTTGTGGGACGACGGGCTGCGCACGCCGAAAGACTGGACGCGCTTCTACGACGAGAAGGAAGTCGCGACCGGAGAGTCCATCGCCGACAAGCACCGCGGCGCGTTGCCGTTCCGCGTGAAGGAGCTGTACCTCGCGATGGTGAAGGCGGTGAAGGCGAAGCGCCTCGCGGAGTTCATCTGCGCCGCCGGCGTGCTCGCGCACTACGTCGGTGATGCGTGCCAGCCGTTGCACGTCTCGTATCTGCACCACGGTCGCCCGGGCCACGACGAGGACAAGGTCCATTCCATCTACGAGTCGACGATGCTCGACCGCTTCGCCGAGAAGGTCATCGTGGGCGTCAACGCGAAGCTCGGCACCACCAAGGCCACCGCCACCGTGCAGGGTGGAGACGAAGCCGCCTCAGTCGTCGTCGCGTTGATGAAGCGCACCATCAAGAAGCTGCCGCCCATCGAGGTCATCGAGGCGTTCAACGCGGAAGACGGCAAAGACCGGCTCCCGCACATGTGGACCACGCTCGGCGCGCGCACCATCGACTGTCTTGCCGACGGGTCGAAGACGCTCGCCAAGTTGTGGGAGAGCGCGTGGAAGGAAGGCGGCGGCTCGGCCATCGCGCAGGACAAGCTGGTGGCGCAGACCGAGAAGTCGCTGCTCGACCTCTACCTCGACAAGAAGTTCCTCGAGCCGAACTGGCTCAAGGACCTCTGACTACGGCGGAGGCGCGAAGTACGTCGGCTCGATGGCCTTGGGCACCAGCAGCGACGCCTGGTCCATCGGCAGCGCGACCTTGTAGACGTTGTCGCTTCCGCCCGAGTCCGACGAGAAGGCGATGGTGCCGTTGTCCATCCACGTGGGGAAGGTGTCGTTGGTGTTCGCGTCTCCGACGAACGGCGAGGTCACGAGCCGGGTCGTGAGGTCGATGATGAACAACCGCGTCGAGCCGCTCGAGACGCGCGCGTCGAACGCCGCCTTCGTTCCGTCGGGCGAGGTCAGCACCCGGTTCTGAATCGCCTGCGCTTCGTTGCCCAGCGTGTTGGTGACGTTGGCGACGGAGTTGGTGGCGAGGGTGATGCGCTCGAGCTGCGTGAAGCCGAGTCCCACTCCGCCGGCCGCGACGAGCACGCTCAGCCCGTCAGGAGAGAACGACGGAAACGCCTGCGCAAGACCGCCCGTCGCCAGCGCGGTGAAGCCCGTGCCGTCGGCGTTCACGATGCCGATGCGCTGCGAGCTGCCTTCCTCGTAGCCGAACGCGATGCGCATCGCGTCGGGCGAGTACACCGGCGTCTTGAAGTTCTTCGCGCTCATCGACGACGAGAGCACGGTGGTGATGAGCCCACCTTCCGATGCGACCGAGGCGATCTCCGCGTCCATCGAGCCGCCGCGCACGAAGACGATGCGCTTGCCGTCGCGCGAGAACGACGGCGTGCGCACGTTGGCCGACTGGGTGAGCGTGGTGGTGGTGTTCGGGTCGGCGTCGTTGACGAGGTAGATGTTGCGGTCGTCTTTGCGCGCGAACGCGAAGCCCTTCTGAAAGACGAACTGCTCGCCGCCGCCGCCCGTGCCGCCGCCGGTTCCGCCCCCGGTGCCACCGCCACCGCCTCCGAGGAGGAAGCAGCCGTCCAGGGTGAAGACGAAGAGGAAACAGAGAATCGCGCGACGCATGACGACTGAGACGCTCACACCCGGCGAATCTTCGCCAGCTCGTTTCGGCAGTTGTTGCAGAGGTGCAACTGCCGCCGCTCCGCATCGGTGATGGTGGTGGCGAGGTACATCGCGCACCGCGCGTCTTCACAGAACGAGAGGCCGATGAGGTGGCCGGCCTGGTGCACCGCTTCGACGAAGGTGCGCCGCTTCCACGCTTCGCCTTCGCCTTTGAGTCTCCACAGCGACATCACGCTGGCGTGCGACTCGCGGTCTGCTTCTCCGTAGACGAACGAGGAGTCGGGCACGAAGAGGTCCACGTCGGCGCAGCCCATGATGAACGGCGTGCCCATGTCCTTGAGGGTCAGCAGCCGGCGCATGATGGCGGTGGTGTGGTACTGGTTGCGGTCTTTGTTGAACGCGAAGGTCGGCTGTTGGAGCGCCGCCTTGCCGACGTAGGCCGTCACGCCGAGCACCTGCATGATGGGCGCTTCGAGCTCGCGCAGAAATGCGGCCAACACGGGGCCGACTGGCACCAACTGCAGCTCCTTGACCGCCATGCTGCTCCCCCTCAGGGCGAAGGCATCCGGCAACGGCTACGGCAACTGATGTGGATTCTGTCTGACTTCGTGCGGGCCGCCCACCCGCGCGTTTTCGCTACATCTGGGGCGCGTGGATTCGAACCACGATACTCAGAGTCAAAGTCTGATGTCCTACCCTTAGACGACGCCCCAGTACGGCCGC
>JAEUJS010000693.1 GCA_016792935.1 Archangium sp.
TTCGAGCGCGGGCCAGGTGCTCAGCACGGCGAGCGCGGCGTCACCGAGCGCCGTCTCGCGCGCATCGAGCGACCGCAGCGGCTTCAACGTCACGAGGCTCTCGTCAGTCACGCGCGCTTGATCGATGACCAGCGCGTTCAGCTGCGAGCACTTCGACAGGTCGCGCAGCACACCGACGACGTTCGTGCGCGAGAGGTCGAGCCATTCCAGCGGAACCGACTCACACAGCGTCGAGAGCGCATCGACGCGCGGCCAGCCTGCGAGCGAAACGCCACTCACGTTCGAGCCCTTCAGCGCGCGGGCAATCGCAGCCACGTCGAGCGACTCGTCGAGCGGTCGCACGAAGAGCCCGCGCTGCACCGGAGCGCCAGGGAGCGAAACGAGGCCGTGCTCGATGACGCCTCCACCCGGCAGACGCTCGAAGACCGCGAACTCGGTCGGAGCGACCGTACCCAACGGCGTCGCCCCAGGGGGCTTTGCCGTCCGACAGCCGAGCAGCAGCACCGTGAACAACACCGCGCGTCGCATGGCGTGCAACCAGAGCACAGCGTGCTAATCGCCGCGCCCGAAGATGACTCGTACCGCGCTCCTTGTGCTGCTCCTCTCCCCGACGCTCGCGAGCGCGCGCACCGACTGGATGAACCCCGGAGAGATGGGCGCCAACGCCGTGCCGAGCTTCGCCATCGAAGCGCCGTGGGCGAACGACTACACGACCTTCCAGCTCGGAGCGCAGCTCGCGCAAGGCTGGCGCTACGACACCTCGTTCCTTCCGTACTTCCGGCTCATCACGCCGTTCGGCAAGTGGATCAGCACGTACTTCGAAGGGAGCATCGTCGAGTTCTGGTGGAGCTCTGCGCAGACGCGCGAAGAGTGGGGGCTCGTCAACACGCAGGGCATCGCGAAGGCCGACCTGCGCTTCGGCTTCAAGCTGCTGCTCGCCGACCTGGGTGAAGAACTCCCGAAGGTCGGCTTCCGCGCGTTCACCAAGACGACGACGGGAAAGGGATTTCAGGAACGGCGCTTCACCGATAGCCCCGGCTACCTCATGGAGTTTCTCGTCGGAGAGAAGTTCCCCGTGAAGCTGAAGGGCCTCGAGCTGCAAGCGCTCGCGATGGGCGGCTATTGGATTTGGCAGCAGGGCGAGGCGGGCCAGAACGACTGCCTCACCTGGGGCCTCGCCGTGAACACGCGCGTGCTCGAGCGGCTCTCAGCGCAGGTCGAGCTGCGCGGCTACGTGGGATGGCAGAAGAATGACAAGCCAGTGATTCTCTCTACGCGCCTCGGTGTGCTCTTCACGAGCTGGTTCGAGTTGAGTGGCGCGTTCAACGTCGGCTTCGTCGATGCGCCGCGCTTCGAGGGAATTCTCACGCTGAGCTTCCGGCTGCCTTCAGTCGCTCCGCTGCTGTTCGACTTCTTCAGCGGGCCCGACACACGACTGCTCAAGCACCACGAGTGAGCTTCGCCGCGCGCGCAGTCAGTCGTTCACGTTGCCGCGCGTTCTCAGCGAGTGACGCGGCGAGCTCGAAGGCCGCCCGCGCCTCGTCGTGACGACCCAGTCGCTCCAACAACTCTCCGCGAGCCGCAGGAAGGAAGTGGTACCGCTCGAGCTCGCCACCCGCTTGCAGAGCGTCGAGCAACGCGAGTCCGGCCGCCGCTCCACTCGCGCGTGAGACGGCGACGGCGCGATTGAGCTCGATGACTGAGGAAGGCACCAACGCCTTCAACGCACCGTACAGCTGCGCAATGCGAGTCCAATCGGTGCTCGCCACATCACGGGCTCGGGCGTGACACGCCGCAATCGACGCCTGCAACACGTAGGGACCCTGCGCATCGCCAGCACGGTCGAGCGCCGAGAGCCCTCGCGCAATCGCAGCCGCGTCCCACTTCGAGCGGTCCTGGTCCGCCAGCAACACTGGCTCTCCGTTCGCATCGACGCGCGTCGCGAAGCGAGAGGCCTGCAGCGACAACAACGCGAACAGCCCATGCACCTCGGGCTCATCCGGGGCGAGCGCCACCAACAACGACGACAAGCGCAGCGCCTCATCGACCAGCGCCGGCCGCAACACGTCGTCGCCCGCGCTCGCGGAATAGCCCTCGTTGAACACCAGGTAGACGACCTCGAGCACCGACGAGAGCCGCGCACCGAGCGCTTCGCCCTGCGGCACTTCGAACGGCAACCCTGCGTCGCTCAACGTTCGCCGTGCACGCACCACCCGCTGGGCGATGGTGGGCTCCGTCGTGAGGAACGCGCGCGCAATCTCCGCGGTGGTGAGGCCCGCGACGAGCCGCAAAGTGAGAGTCACTCTCACTTCCCTGGACAGCGTGGGGTGACACGCGGTGAACAGCAGCTTGAGCACGTCGTCGCTCACGTCTTCGTCGAGGCGCGCATCGAGCTCGTCGGTCGGCGACACGGACTTCTCCTGCTCCGAGGGCGGATGCGCCGAGTGGTGCGCGTCGACGAACTGCGAACGTTTGAGGGCGTTGAAGGCGCGGTTCTTCGCGGTGGTCATCAGCCACGCGCCGGGCCGCGACGGAACTCCAGTGCGAGGCCATTCTTCGAGCGCGGCCACGAGCGCGTCCTGCGCGACTTCCTCCGCGAGCGCGAGGTCTCTCGTCACTCGCGTCAGCGCACCGACCACGCGCGCCGACTCTTCTCTCCACACACGCGTGATGGCTTCGGCGGTCGGCGCGGCGGACATGCCGCCACACCGTAGCCCGCCTCAGCTCACTTGCCCGGACGAGGTGGGCCCAGTTCCGAGGGGTCGAACACCTGGAGGATTTCACCCACGCCGTCTCCGGCGATCTGCATGAACTCCGAAGCGAGCGCGTACGCCTCTTCCTTCGACTTCACCTGCACCAGCGCGAAGCCATCGATGAGCTCCTTGGTCTCGGTGAACGGACCGTCGGTGATGCTCACCTTCCCTGCTTCACACTTGATCTGCGTGCCGCGCGTCGGCCGCACGAGTCCGCCGGTCAACACCACGACTCCGCTCTGCACCATCTTCTGCGTGTACGCGCCGAGCTTCATCATCTGCTCGGGCGTGGGCGGAGGCGCTCCGGGAATCGACTGGTAGGTCATGAGGAATTTCATGCGGCCTCCTTAGCAGCGAGCATCTGCCGCACGCGCAGGTCTCGCAGGAACAGGCCGCCCCAGATGAACACCGCGACGTAGAGCGGGAAGAACGTGTGCGAGAAGAGCGGGCTCTCCGCGCGCACGTGCACCTGAATCGCGCCGCCGAGGTAGCCGGTGAGCAACACCGCTCCGATGACCGAGGTGCGCGGCACGACGTACAGCGCGACGCACACGAGCAACACCAGCGCGATGGGCACCGCTTCCCACTGCGGCAGGCCGAGCTGCGCCGAGGCTTCCGCCACCGAGGGATGGCCGGAGAGTTTGATGGTCACGTCGAACAACAGAAAGAGCACCGCGAAGCCGCTCAGCACACGGCCAGTCCAGGTCTGCATGGGAACCTCTTCGAAAATGGGCGGCGAAATTGCCGACCGTCATTCACACGACAAATGGGGGCCGCGGAGATCGACATCGCCGCGTCGATTTCTGTAAGCGCCCGAAGTCGCTACGGTCTCGACCATGCGCAGCGGGCTCTTCCTGGCGGTGGTGGTGGTGCTCAGCGCGTGCCCGACGACCAGCACGCCCGACGGTGGCGCCCCGAGCGATGGCAAGACGCTCACCTTGAGTGGCCGCGTCTGCACCACCGCGCCCGACTTCGGGAGCTTCACCACGCGCGTGTTCGTCTTGCTCGATCAACGCGCGCTGATGTGCCGCATCAATCCACCCGGCGCGTCGGCGGACCTGTCGGGGTTCTGCCCCGCGCTCACGGGCTTTTCTCCGACGCGCAACGAGGTGCTGACGCAGTTCTTCCAACAGCTCGCGCCGCGAAACGTCTCGGTCGCGCTCATCCCCTACTCGGCGCGGTTCGACGAGGTGTGGCCCTCGCGTTTCAACGGAGAGTTCACCGCGCAGCCCGACTCGACGCTGACCGCGCAGCTCTCGCAGCTGCACCTCTCTCTCGGAGACGAGCTCAGCGACTTGCAGGGCGCGCTGGAGTTCGTCGCGGGAGCCATCGAGTCCGACGCGCAGCGTTTGACGTTCACCACGGTCGATCAGGTCTCACGCACGAAGTTCGTCGTCATCATCGTCTCGGCGGGGCCTCCGGCGCCGCGCTGCAACAGCAACGACACGCGGCCGAAGTACGCCGATGACCTCGACCCGAGCGGCGAGTGGCCTGACTCGCACCCCATCTGCAACGACCCCGCGGCGCAGCAGCGACTGCCGTTCCTCCGACCGGGACAATCGCGCAACCAGGACGCGACGTTGTTGGCGCCCGTGTTCGCGATGCGTGAAGCGCTCGGTCGCCTGCGCATCGGAGACTTGCGCGTGCACACCGTGCAGCTCACCGACGTCGAGGCGCTCGTCGCGTGTGGTGCGCCCTGCGCGCAGCTGCTCGGGCGAAAGCTGCGCAGCGGCGTCGACGTGCCAGTGAGCGAGGTGCCCGAGTTCTCGCGCGTCGAGGGTCGCGCAATTCTCGAGCGCATCGCCGAGGTGGGTGGTGGCTCGTACGTCGAGCAGCTGCCGCCCTCGTTCTCGCTCGACCACATCGACACCGCGACGCTGTTCGTTCCCAACGCGAAGCGCTCGTTCTTCGTGAAGCCACGTCACGCGGTGCTCGAGAGCACGGGCTGGGTACTCGACAGCGACGGCGATGGCGTGAGCGACGAGAAGGAAACGGCCGCTGGCACTTCGGTCCTCAAGCCGGACACCGACGACGACGGCTTCACTGATTCGTTCGAGCTGGCGCGGGTGGAACAGGGCTTCGACCCGTTGCTGGTCGACACGCGCGGGTGTCCGATGATGCTGCCGTTCTGCAACGCGCCCGA
>JAEUJS010000701.1 GCA_016792935.1 Archangium sp.
GTCACCGCGCGAAAGCATTTCGAGCAGGCGCTGCACGTCGCCGCTGCGCACCGCGAACGGGTGGGTCCCGGCAAGCCGAGGCTGGAAGCAGCACTCGAACGCCTTCTCGGAAATCTCAACTGAGTTAGCTTCTCGTGCATGCCCTGCGGCGCACTCCTCGAGCTCGGTTGGTTGCTCGTACGCAAGAACGTGAAGAAGGAAGACGAGGTCAGCGAGTCTGATCACCTCGAGATCGACGTGCGTCTTCTGCCGATCCTCGAATCAGACCGTCTGCACGAGATTCTCCGAGAGGAGCTCGCCAAGCGCGGGTGGGAACTGCAGCCCGACGGCTCGATGCAGAAACCCTTCGGTGACGGCATCGCCACCATCGAGAAGGACAGCTCGACCATTCGCCTCGTGGTGAAGGAGAAGCAGAAGGTCGAAGCGGAAGCCGAAGCGACGGGCCGCGCGAAGGAAGAGGACAAGGCCGCGCAGCAGGCGGTGGAAGACAAGGCCGCGGCCGAAGCGCAGCAGAAGCTCGACACGCGCAAGGCGATCGCCAAGCAGGAGATGATTCGCAAGAACCTCGAGAAGCTCGAGAAGGTGCAGGAGCAGCTTCAGAAGGAAGTCGACGACGTCAGCGGCGCGACGACCAAGCGCTCTCTGCTCGAGCGCGCACAGCAACTCGGCACCGTCGAGTCGGTCACCGAGCGCAAGGTCGGCAGCACCAACGAGTTGATCATCGTGGCGGTGAAGACATGAGCACCATCGAACGCGGTCGGAAAATCACGCTCATCTTCAAGCAGGACGAGCTGACGAAGAAGGCGACCATCACGATGGAGATTTCTGCGGGCAGCGACATCCTCCCGCACGAGCACCGCGAAGACATGCGGCAGCTCGCGGCTGAGTTGCTCGCCGTTCCTGTCTCCGCGCTCGAAGGCGTCGACATGGTCATGAAGCGTGTCCCGGCTCCGCATTCGCACGAGCACGAGCACGACCACGAGCACGAGCACGGCGAACACACGCACACGCATCCGGAGAAGAAGAAGGAAGAACCTCCGCCGCCTGCTCCGGTCAAAGCCTGATCAGCCGAGGACCGGCAGCTTCACACCTTCAGCCGCAGCGTCGTCTTCACTGAAAATCCACGGCGGCTCCGGCACCGAGTCGAGTTCGTAGAAGCCCGAGCAGAACACCGCGTGCGGACAGGTCGCGCACACCGGCTTGCGCACGCGTCGCTCGGACAAATACCGCGAGAGATTCACCTCTTCGTTGTTCACGAAGATCATGTGCCGCTCGAGCTTGAGCAGGTCACCCATCAGGTACTGCTCGTACCCGCGCATGAAACAGAACGGCAGGTTGATGACCTGAAACTTCATGCGGTCCTTCCACGCGTCGATGACCTGTCGCGTGATGGCCGCCGCCTGCTCGGTGTCCGGAGCGTGACCGCGCGTCGCTCGACCGAAAGGCGTGAGGAACTGAATGTTCATCCACTTGAGGCCGAGGTCCCACGCGAGCTGCGCGACGGCCGGGAGCTTCTCGGTGTTGCTGCGCGTGAGCGTGATGTTGAGGCCGAGCTCGACGTCTTGCTTCGGCTTGAACTTGAGCGCATTGCGAATGCCCGCGGTCGTCTGCTCGAACGCTTCGGCGACTCCGACTTGTTGCGCGTGTGACTGCGCATCGGGCCCGTGCACCGAAAAGAGCAGCGTCGTCAGGCCGCTCTGCACGAGCCGCTTCGCGAAGTCTTCGTAGATGAGCAGTCGCCCGTTCGTCGTGACGTTCACCTTCCGGTAGCCGAGGTGCCGCGCGTAACGCACGAGCGGAATCAGCTCAGGGTGCAGCGTCGGCTCGCCGCCGTCGATGTCGAGCATCGTCACGCCCTGCTCGCGATGACGCTCGAGATGTTCTCGCTGCCGCTCGGGATGTCCGTGCAGCTGCGTGCGCGTGCCGACTGCGCAGAACGTGCAGTGGTTGTTGCAGACGTAGGTGAGGTTGAGGATGACCTTCCTGGGGCCCGTCGAGGCGCGCAGCCGCTCGTCGAACGTCCACTTGAAGCGGAGGAGCTCTTCCGCGGGAACACTTGCTCCAGGTTGAGACGGCGCGTGCTGAAACGCAGGGCCCCAGTCCTTCAGCTTCGGAAGCTCTCTGCCGCGAGCGAGCTGTGTTCCAGGGAGCGGCGTCGAGAACTGCACTGCGGGCCACGCTCCGTATTCGTCCCACAGCTCCATCGCGTAGCCGAGCGTGGCGTTCACTTCTTCGGCGGTCTCTCCGGGGAGCCCGATGATGAAGTGGATCATCAGCGACACGCCGGCACGTTTCGCTTCTTTCGCAGCGCTGGTGATGCGCGCGAGGTCGAGCTTCTTCTTCACCACTTCGTTCACCACGCGCTGCACGCCGCTCTCAGCGGAGACACTCACGGTGGTGACGTGCGGCTTCATCGCGTCGAAGTGACGCGGCTCGAGTCCGTCGGCGCGCAGACCGTTCGGCACGTCGAAGCGAACGTTGAGCTCCTTCACGAGCGACAAGAAGCCGTCGAAGTGCGCTTCATCGACGTTGAGCAACTCGTCGAGCACTTCGAGTCGCGTCGCTTTGTGCGTCTTCGCCAGCTCAGTGACCAGCGCGCGAAGTCGTTCCGGAGACAACCGCCGCTGCACCTTCGGAGTGCCCGGCAGGCGGTCGGGATTGCTGCTGCAGTGCACACAGGAATACGGACAGCCGCGCGAGGTGATGAGCGGCAACGTGCGGCCGTCGATGGGGAACGCCCAGCCTCCGCGGCCGAGCTTGCTCACCAACTCGCGCCGAAACTCATCGAACGCCTGCAGGTTGATCAGATCCCACGCAGGAATCGGGAGCTCGTCGAGCTTCGCCTGCTCTCCTCGAATCATTCCGCTCGGGAGCGGCTGCGTTTCGAGCAGCTTCGGCACTGAGACTTCGGCTTCGTATTTCACCCAGCCGCGGACTTCGGGATACGCGGCGAAGACCTCCTTCGCGTCGGCATCCACGTAGTGCTGACCTGATTGGTACGCGTCCACGAGATAGATGGGACCGCTGAGTTTGCCGAGAACTTCTCCGAGCACTTCGTCGCGATGTGGTGGTCGGTGAAAACAGCCGTAGGTGACGAAGGTCACTTCTGCTTCGGGCATCTTGCTCGGAAGGGCTCCGAGGATGAGTCGCGGCTCCCTCACCCTGACCCTCTCCCCGAGGGAGAGGGGATCCTCACCACCCGCGGAGAAAGCATCGACCAGTGAGACTTCGTGCCCGCGCGCGCGGAGAACTGCCGCGAGCTGCACCGCTCCGAGGTTGGAGAAATACGGATAGTCGATGAAGTCCTTCGCCACCGAGACCGGTGGATTGACGACGAGGACCTTCACGGAAGCGGCTCGAGCTCCGCGTAGCCATGCGCGCGGACGTAGTTCACATGCACTCCGCGGCACGACGACTCGTGCGCGCACGTCACGCAGCGCAGACTCTTCGTGAAGTAGTGGTCGAGGATGTAGCGCTTGGTGAAGCGGAACGCCTCGAGCCGGCCGTCCGGAGTCATCATCGCGGTGTCGAGCGTGAGCGGCTCAGCGCGCGCGGTCGGCGCCACGCACTTCGGTGCGCCTTCCACCGGCACCGCGACCTTCATGCCCGCGAAGAACGACTTCAGCTTCACGTCGTTGCTCTGCGAGTCGGTGAGCCGCTCGTAGGTCGGCTGCCGAATCACCAACCGCGCCGGAGCCTCGGTCAACGACTGCAGCCACGCCGCCGACGCGTTCGACAACGCGAGCACGACCTCGAACCCGCCACCATCGGCCAACAACGCCCGAGCGTCTTCGACTTCCGAAACCAACACCCGCGCGATGCGAGCGTCGCGGTTGCCGAGCAACTCGCGCGGCGACGCGAGCTCGAGCTCCAGCTGCACGTCGGCGGGGAAGTCCTTCGCGGTCTCGAGCGCGCGCTGCAGCGTCGGAGCGACGACCAACAACCGCTTGCTCCCGCTGCGCCGCGCGAGCTCAGCCGGAGTCACCACCGCCGTGAACGCATCCTCCGGCGTGTTGATGACGCGGCCTTCCGCCTTCAGTTTCGTGAACAGCGCCGCGCGACGGTCTTCCGCACGCGCACGAGAAGCCGGGTCACCACCGAACACCGGGCCCTGCTTCGCTTCCCACTCGGTGTCGACACGCACGCGCTCGAACTTCTCCGCGGCGACGTCATCGATGAGGTCGTAGAGCGTGTCGCACAGCGGCTCGAGGTAGCAGTACTTGCAGCGCTCGGGCTCACGGCAGTCGAGGTCGACTCCGGTCTCGAGCAGGCCGGCGAACTCTTCTTTGCGCCCGCGCACTTCGTCGTTCAGCTTGTATGGATCCTGAATGAGGTGCTCGTACCCCTCGAGGTGCTGCGGAGGGAAACGGTTGAACCACATGTGCATGTCAGGCCGCTTCGAGATCTCGAGCGCCTTCAGCAAGTAAGGCCGCATCTCCTTCAAGTCGTAGAAGAGCGACTCGCGGCCTTCGTTGAACGCGCGCCCGAACGGCACGACCTGCAGCAAGTCGAACTCGCGCACGCCCCACGAGATGAACAGCTCGAGCATCTCGGGCAGCACCTTGATGTTGCCCTTGTTGATGACGATGTCGACGTTCACCACCGGGCGGCCGTCGGCGAGCGCGTCTTTGAGCGCCTTCGTTTCCTGCTCGAACGCCCCGGGCACGCCGACCAGCGCGTCATGGATTTTCGGATTCGGCCCGTGGAGCGAGAAGGTGATTTCGTTCAAGCCCGCCGAGAGCGAGCGATCGAGAAACTGCGGGTAGCTGAAGAGCCGGCCGTTGGTGACGGTCTGAATCTTCCGGTAGCCCGCGAGGCGACCGAGCTTCACGAAGTCGACGAAGTGCGGATGAATGGTGGGCTCACCGCCGCTCAGGATCAGCCGCGTGGCGCCCTTCGAGCGGCCGTCGAGGATCTGCTTCTTGATCTCCTCGTTGCTGCGATTGGTGCCGTCGTGCGTGTTGGAATCGAGGCAGAACGTGCAGCCGTTGTTGCAGTCGAACGTGAGCCGCACCCAATTCCGCTTCTCGTGCGCCGCGTCTTCGTGCGACGCCAACCGCGTATCGGCGACGTTCTGAGCGTGGGTCTCTTCCGAGAGCATCGAGGCGCACAGGCTACTCCTCCTGAGCGGTGATCTCGACCGGGAGTGGCTCTACGCTGCGCGCGCGCATGTCGTGGCTCGTCCTCTCTTTGCTGCTCGCCGCCGACCCCGGCACGCAAGCCACGCTGCCTCCGGGTCAAGACGACGCGTTCGCCGACATGCTCGGCCGCGGCGGCGAACCGTTGCCCGACGGCTGCCGCTGGAACGGCGCGCTCATCGACCGTTCGTTCATCATCAGCCAGTACGACTGCGGCGGCGGAATTCTCAAGCTGACGCTCAAGCACCCGACCGACATCAACGCGCCGAGCGCCATCGCGCGCACTGAGCGCTTCGTGCTCTTCGGAGAAATTCCGACAGGGTTGCGGGAAGAGCTCGTCAAACGCATCCGCGCCGGAGAGGCCGGCATCCGCTGGGACTTCACGCATCTCCCCTCGCCCGGAGTCGACAAGGAACTCAAGGCGCCCTTCCCCTGGGGACTCGCCGTCGTGGTCGTGCTCGCGGTCTTCGTCGCAACGCTCGCGACCCTCACGATTCGGTGGGCAGCAAAGCGCGGGCGTCTCTCCGAGCGCGGCCACGCCGTGGCGCGAGTGCTCGCGTGCGTCGCGCTGTCCGTCGCCGGAGCCGCCCTGCTGCGAGACGCCTTCTGGCACACCACGGTGTTCGCGGTGGGTGAGCTGTCACGCGCTCCATCGCACGCGTCCATCGTCTTCGATTCGTTGCTCGGCGCCGGTGTTCTCGCGCTCGCGTCGTCGCTCGTTCGACGTGGCGGACTCACCGTGAGCCTCACGCTCGTTGGCTCCGCGCTCGTCTTCTGGCTCGTCACGTTGCCCCGCACCGAGCTCACGATGTTCGGTGAGGTCTCGACGCTCTCACCCGGAACTTCGGCGTATCCACTCAACTCGCGCGGTTTTCGCGGGCCCGAGTTCGCGCTCGAGAAGAAGCCCGGCGTGTTCCGCGTCGCGCTCATCGGCGACTCGTTCGTCGAAGGAGACGGAATCCTCGACGAGAAGATGACCCTCGCGATGCAGCTCCAGCGCGAGCTCGCGACACGAAACCCGAACGGGAACTACGAGGTGCTCAACCTCGGCATCGCCGGCAACAACTTCGCGTCGCACGTCACCACCACCGGCGAAGCGTTGAAGCAGCTCGACCTCGACGCGGTCGTCGTCTGCCTCACGCTCAACAACGACCTCTCGCCCGTCGACGGGCAGGTTCTGCGCGCCGCCGCTCGTCGTCCCTCCGCCTTCAGCTTTCTGCGCGCCGTGCTCGGAGATTCCATCAACACCATCGTGTTGCGCCTCACGGCCGTCGGCCACGAGACGAGCGCGCGTGACATCGAACACGGCGCGAAGCAGTCCGCTCGACTCGCTGCACTGCAGAAGCAGTTCCCCAAGGTGAAGGTGCACGTCTTCGCGTTTCACGGACTCGACCGTGAGCTCTTCGCGCGCTTCGAGCAGCCGGTCATCGTGCCGCCCACCTTCGACGTCGGCGACTTCATCGCCGGTGATGGACACCCGACCGACCACGGCGCGGGACGCTTCGCGCAAATTCTCGCGGAGGCGTTGTTGCGAGAGGCGAGTCCGTGAGCAGCGCAGTGCTCGGGGTGTCGGCCTGGTACCACGACTCCGCCGCTGCGCTCGTCGTCGGACAAGACCTCGTCGCCGCCGCGCAGGAAGAGCGCTTCTCACGCATTCGTCACGACGCATCCGTTCCGCTCCACGCCATTCGTTTCTGTCTCGAGCGCGGAGGCCTGAAGCTCGAAGACCTCGAGTGGCTCGCGTTCTACGAGAAGCCGCTCCGCAAGTTCGACCGCATCCTCGAGAGCCACTTCGCGACCGCGCCGTTCGGGTTCGCGGCCTTCAACAAGGCGTTGCCCGTGTGGCTGCGCGAGAAGCTGTTCATTCCGCGTGAATTGCGCGCGGCGCTCGGACCTTCGTTCAAGGGAAAGCTCGCGTTCACCGAGCACCACGAAGCGCACGCGGCGTCCGCATTCTTTCCGTCTCCGTTCGAGCGGGCGGCCATCATCACCTGCGATGGAGCGGGCGAGTGGGCCACCACCACCTGGGGCACCGGAACGGGCAATCGCATCACGCTCGAAGCGCAGCTCTCGTTTCCGCACTCACTCGGACTTCTGTACTCGGCGTTCACTGGCTTCTGCGGCTTCAAGGTGAACAGCGGTGAATACAAGTTGATGGGGCTCGCTCCGTTCGGTGAGCCGCGGTTCAAGCAGCTCATCTTCGAGAAGCTCATCGACCTGAAGCACGACGGCTCGTTCCGTCTCGCGATGGAGTACTTCGACTTCGTGTCCGGGCTTCGCATGACGAACGAGAAGTTCGCTGCGCTGTTCGGAGGTGCCGCGCGAGAGCCCGAGTCGCGCATCACGCAGCGCGAGTGTGACCTCGCCGCATCGATTCAGGCGGTGACCGAAGAGGTGCTGCTCACGCTCGCGCGTCACGTCGCCGCGCGGACGAAGGAGAAGGCACTTTGTCTCGCCGGTGGCGTCGCGCTGAACTGCGTCGCGAATGGACGGCTGCTCCGAGAAGGGCCGTTCGAGAACGTCTGGGTGCAGCCCGCGGCCGGAGATGCTGGTGGTGCGCTCGGCGCCGCGTTGTTCACTGCGCATCAACTGCTCGACGCGCCGCGAACTCCGAGCGCAAGTGACTCGATGCGCGGCTCGCTCCTCGGGCCGTCGTTCACGGATGGGGAAGTCGCAGCGAAACTGAGCGAGCTCGGAATCGTCTTCACTCGCCACGCTTCAGATTTCCCGGCACGCACCGCGAAGCTGCTCGCTGAAGGAAACGTCATCGGCTGGTTTCAAGGCGCGATGGAGTTCGGCCCGCGCGCGCTCGGCTCCCGCTCGATTCTCGGAGACCCGCGCAATCCACAGATGCAGTCGCTGCTGAACACGAAGGTGAAACAGCGCGAGGGCTTTCGTCCCTTCGCTCCGTCGGTGCTCGCCTCCGAGACTGCGAAGTGTTTCGCGCTCGAGCGGGCCGAGTCTCCGTACATGGGCTTCACCGCGCAGGTCCGCGACGAGCACCGCGTCGCTCACACGCCATCGACGGGCGAAGACCTCGTGCAGCGAGCAGCGGTGGTCAGATCGTCCTGGCCGGCCATCACTCATCTCGATTTCTCGGCGCGACTGCAGACCGTCGATGCACGCCGCTTCCCGCGCTTTCACGAATTGATCAGCGCGTTCCACGCAGCAACCGGCTGCCCGATGGTCATCAACACCAGCTTCAACGTGCGTGGAGAGCCCATCGTCTGCACGCCGAAGGACGCGGTGGAGTGTTTCCTCGCCACCGGCGTCGACGTGTTGGTGATGGGAGATTGCATCGCGCTCAAAGCCGAGCAGCGAAAGGCGCCGCCGCCAGAGCGGAACTTCGCGCCCGACTGACCAGTCGCGCGAGCTCTGTGCTCTTCTTCACGCATGCACCTGCTGCTCCTGATCGCCCTCGCTGCCTCGCCGCTCGAAGCCGCGCAGCAACACCTCGCCGCGGGAAAGCTCGACGACGTGCTCTTCGAGCTCGAGGGAAAGACGTTCGACGCGAGCGAGACGCCGAAGGCCGTGGTGCTGTTGTCGAAGGCCACGCGCGCGGCGCTCGACAAGAAAGACGACGTGCTCGCGCTGCAGTTTGCCCAGATGGCCAAGAAGCTCGACGCGAAGCACCCGGCGTCACTCGAAGCGTCGGCACGCGCCTCGTTCGCGACGCAGGAATTCGCGCAAGCCGAGCGTGCATGTGACGCGTGGATCGCGCTCGAACCCGCCAACGGCTCGGCGCGTTTGCTGCGCGCCCAGCTGGCGGTCGAAGCCGCAGACTGGAAGCTGGCCGTCGATCAACTCGGGCAAGCGAAGCTCAGCGCGGAAGACGAGAAGCTCGCCAAACCCATTCGCGCGCGCGCCACCAGTGAGATGAAGGAAAAGCTCGCGAGTCAGAGCGCCGTCGCTGCGCTCGAGAAACAACTCATCGCCGCCGCGCAGAAGCCGATGAACTCGCCGTCTTTCGCGCGCAGCAACAACGGCAACAGCGGGAGCGGTGACGTCGTCATCTACTCAGCGTCGTGGTGCGGGTACTGCAAGAAGGCCAAGAAGTGGCTCACCGACCACCGTGTTTCGTTCGTCGACAAAGACGTCGAGAAGGAAGAAGGCGCCGCGGCAGAGCTCGCTCAGAAAGCGCGAAGCGCCGGCGTGCGACCGAGCGGAGTTCCGGTCATCGACTTCAAGGGGAAGCTCATCCTCGGCTTCGATCAGGCCGCGCTCGAGGAAGCGGTGCGCTGAAGACTTCAAAAAGAATCCATCGATCGCCCGAGGTGAGAAGCCGCAAATTGCCTGCTCTGCCAATGAGCTACGGGAGCGTAAACGAAAGCTCCCGACGGGAATCGAACCCGCTACCAGGCCCTTATCAGGGGATGTGCGTGTAGGGCCTCTCGGGCCGGACAATCAATGTGCTGCTGCTGACGCAGGTTTCAGCGCGCGCCTGACACGACATTTTTCCGGCTCGCTACAAGGCCCGAGTCGGCTCTCCACTGCGCAACCTGGAGAGCGCCTTTCGCACCGCTTCCGGCAGCTCGACGCTCTTGCGCGTGACGCGGTCGACGAACACGTGCACGAAGTGACCTTCCGCGCTCGGAGTCGCTGCGCCCGCGACGAAGATTCCGATTTCGTAACGCGCGCTCGAGCGACCGAGATGACCGACGCGAATTCCGGCCTCCAGCGCCTGCGGATACGCGACGGGCGAGAAATACGAACACGCGGAATCGACGCACAACCCGATGACCGGAGACTTCTCGAGCTCGAGCGCGCCTTCGTCGATGAGGTACCGGTTCATCACGCTGTCGAAGTACGAGTAGTAGACGACGTTGTTCACGTGGCCGTACGCGTCGTTGTCGGCCCAGCGCGTCTGCACCGGGAGAAAGCGCACGTAGTCGGCGCGCGCACCGGGAAGCCGTTTGGAAGTCACCAACACCTCTGCGCGCCGCGGAACAACGAGCTCATGAGCGCCTCATCGACCGGCACCGGCGCGTTGTCGAGCAATCGCTTCTGCAACAGCGTGCCCTTCGTCAACGCGGGGACGTCTTCATCTTCGTAGCCGAGCGCGCTCAAGCCGTTCGGAATTCCGGCGTCGCGCATCAGACGCGTCAGCGTTCCACTCAGCGTCGCCACGACCTCTGCGAGCGGAGCGTCTGCTTCCAATGACGCTCCGAGTGCGCGCGCGGCTTCCGCATGACGCTCGGGCGATGACGAAGCCGTCGCACGAAACACACTCGGAGCGTTCACCACCACCGAGATGCCATGCGGCACGAGCGGCTCGTCGCCTGGATAGCCCTCGCAGCGATACGACTTCACGAGACCGGCGACCGCGTACGACATCGCGTGCGGGAGATGGACTCCGGAATTTCCGAACGCCACACCTGCAAGTGTCGCCGCCCAGCTGAGCTGCGAACGCGCTTCGAAGTCGGACGCGTCGTGCACCGCGCGTACGAGAAATTTCCCCGCGAGGCGGAGCGCTTCGAGCGAACCGACATCGCTCCACGGATTTCGTCCCTGGCTCATCGGACGCGCGGCGTTCACCGGCTTCGCTCGCGAGGAGAACGGACGTGCGGTGTAGCTCTCCAACGCGTGCGAGAGCACGTCGAAGGCGCTCGCGGCGACCACCATGCGCGGCAGGAACTCGGTCGCGGTCGGGTCGATCAACGCACGCGTGGGACGCAGTCGACGTGACGCGATGCCGGTCTTCACTTTCAGCTCGAGGTGATCGAACACCGCGATGCCAGTGCACTCGCTCCCCGTTCCGCAGGTCGTCGGGCACGCGATGTGGCGAGGCAATTCGCGCGGCACCACGCGTCCCTCTCCGACGGGAGCGTTCACGTACGCCATCAAGCCGCCCTCGCAGGAGCTGAGCAGCGCGGCGGCCTTGCACGTATCGATGACGCTGCCGCCGCCGAGCGAGACGAAGCTGTCGAACTTTCCGTCGCGTGCGAACCGAGCTGCTTCTTCGAACGACGCGTTGGTCGGCTCGACGTGCACGTTGGCGTAGAGCTCGAAGTCGATGCCCGCTTTCTTCAGCGACTCGCGAACGGTCTCGAGCATCGGCAACTTCCCGACCTGTGCGTCGGTGAAGAGCGCGACGCGCTTCGAGCCAGCCAGCGACTCGCCGACTTCGCGCAACACGCCTGGACCGAACGAAATGCTCGTGGGGTCGATGGAGAACGCCGTCTCGTGCGTCTCGGAGTCGAACGTGTTGTGCCAGCAGGTCATCGCGGCGCACTCAACCATGGCATCGGGGTGGTGGTGTAACCATTGTCCAGGAATGGCCGTTGCGCTCGGGCTGAACGTCTGCTGAGAACAGCTGCCATGGGTGGTGGGTGGTTCAGATTCTGGCTGTGCCGAGAGGCGTGAGAGCCCCTCATCTACGAGCGAAGTTTGTTCAGTTGACCAGTGTATGAATTTGGCTGTCCTGACGACCAATTTCACTCAGTGGTCGACCCTGCATCGAAGACTGAACGCACTGAACCACTTTTCGCTCGGAGGTGAGGGCTCGATCGCTCTTCGCCTCAGCGCGCGTCGTACAACCCCACTTCGACCCCAGGGCCTTGAAGCTGATGGGGTGATCCCCCCACGCATTGCGTGAATTGCGGTCGGTTCGCGCGCCTACATGCCTGCATTCCCGCACACGCACTCAGGGCATGTCGCTTGCTCTCGTCTCATCCGTGAAGCGCTTCTGGCTGACAGGCGTTCTCTGCCTGGTCACTTCGGGCTGCGAGGGTCAAATCCTCGGAGCACGCGGAGAGCCACAGCCACTCGACCCAGTTGATCAACCGCAAGCACCGTCGACCGGCTGGCCCGCGCAATTCGCTCCGAGCGAAGACATCTCTGGCCTGCGTCGCCTCACGACCGAGCAGTACCTGGCGTCCACGCGCTCATTGCTTGGAGTGGATCCCGTCGGCATCCCTTCCACCGAACCCGTGAGCCCCGTCGCCGGCTTCGCGTCTCTCGGAGCCAGCAGCGCCGTCATCAGCGCGCTCGGCGTCGGAAAATTCGAAGACGCCTCGCGCGCCCTCGCAGCCGCGGCCTTCGCGAACACCGCGCTGCGTTCGTCGCTCACGCCGTGCACTCCGTCGAGCAACACCGACATGACGTGCTTTCAGGACTTCGCGACCACGTTCGGACGCCGCGCGTTCCGCCGCCCGCTCACCACCGAAGAGGTCGATCGCTACGCGACGCTCGCCACGACCACCGCGACGAACAGCAACGACGTCTGGGCCGGACTCGAAGCGACCGCCACGGCGTTCATGCAGTCGCCCTACTTCCTCTACCTCGTCGAGCTCGGAGAGCCCGACCCCGCGAGCCCCGACCGCTACCGCCTCACCTCGTACGAGATGGCGTCGCGGCTCTCGTACTTCCTCACCAACGACATGCCCGACGCGACGCTGCTCGCCGCGGCCGAGGCTGATCAACTCACCACGCCCGATGGAATTCGCCTTCAGGCCGAGCGACTCATCGCACTGCCGTCCGCTCGCAAAGCGGTGCGCAGCTACTTCGCAAACCTGTACACGCTCGAAGGCCTCGACACGCTGAGCCGCTCACCGACGATCTTCCCGGCCTTCACTCCGACCATCGGAGCGGCGCTCAAAGAAGAGACGCTGCTCGGCATCGAAGACCTCGTCTTCACGCGCGACGCCGACTACCGCACCGTGTTCGACACCAATGACTCGTTCATGAACGAAGAGCTCGCGCGCTTCTACGGCGTGTCATGGCCGAGCGGAGCGACCGGCTTCCAGCGCCTCGCGCAAACCGCGCAACAACGCCCCGGCATTCTCGGCCAGGCCGGAGTGCTCGCGGTGCACGACGGCGTCAACTCCACTTCGCCCACCAAGCGCGGACTGTGGGTGCTCACACGGCTCGTCTGTCAGAACTTGCCGCTCGCACCTCCGGCCGATCTCGTCATTCCGAATCCTCCGAGCGGACGCATGACCGCGCGCCAACGCCTCGAGGTGCACGACCAGAACGCGACCTGCGCGGGCTGCCACAAGGGAATGGACGCGGTCGGTCTCTCGCTCGAACACTTCGACGCGCTCGGCACGTGGCGCGCGGACGACCGCGGCATGGCCATCGACGCGACGGGCGTGCTCGAAGGCAAGACCTACGACGGAGAGCCGGGACTCGCCGCGCTGCTCCGCCAACATCCGGCTGTCGCGCCGTGTCTGATGCAGACGCTGTACGGAAACAGCGTCGGCCGCCGCGCCACCGAGTTCGATCGCGTGACGTACTCCGCGATGATCGACGCGTTCGAATCGAGCGGAGGCAGAATCAAGCCGCTGTTGATCAACATCGCCACCAGTGACGGCTTCCGCACCATCCCGGTCCCCACACCATGACCAGCAAACACGCTCTGAGTCGCCGACTGTTGCTGCGTGGTGCCGCGTATGGAGTCGGCGTCTCCGTTGGCTTGCCGATGCTCGAAGCGATGTTGAACGTGAACGGCGAAGCGCTCGCTGCGGGCGACCCGCTCCCGAAGCGCTTCGGCTCCTGGTACTGGGGCAACGGAGTCGTCGCCAGCCACTGGTTCCCCTCGGGGAACGGACCGACGTGGCAGCTGACGCCGCTCCTCCAGCCGCTCAGCAACGTGAAGGACTACGTGTCGGTGCTCACCGGCGCGGTGGTGCAGATTCCGTATCAAGTGAGCGGACACTTCGGCTCACTGATGGCGATTCTGTCGGGCGCGCTCGGCACGCCGCAGGGCGGTCTCAACTACGCGTACGCGAACAAGAGCTTCGACGTCGCCATCGCCGAGAAGATCAGCACCATGCAGCGCTTCCGCTCGCTGCATCTCGGCGTCGCGAGCACCGACACCAGCGACGCTGACTTCGGCGTCGTGCACAAGGCCATCTCGCACAACGGTCCCAACGCGCCCAACCTGCCCGAGTACGACCCCATCGCGCTCTACGACCGCGTGTTCGGTGCGGGCTTCGTTCCTCCCGGTGGCACCAACGTCGCGAGCGTCACGATTCAGAATCGCAAGAGCGTGCTCGACGTCGTCTCGGCCGACACGCGCGCGTTGCAGGCGAAGCTGGGCACGAAGGACAAGCAGCGACTCGATCAACACCTGCAAGGCATCGCTGATCTCGAGCGGCAGCTCACCGGCATGCCGGGAATGATGACCACCGGCGCATGCGTGAAGCCGACGCGACCGAGCTCGTCCTTCGCGGCGATTGATCAGCAACAGATTCAGTGGGACGCGCTGACGACGGTGCAGACCGATTTGCTCGTGCACGCGCTGGTGTGCGACCAGACGCGCGTCTTCACCTTCCGCCAGAGTCCCGCGAACGACTTCACGGTGTACCCGGGCTTCCCGACGTTCGTGATCGATCCGAACACCACCGACACTGGCACCAGCATGCACGCCATGACGCACTGGGAAGGGGGCGACCAACCCGGCGTGCGCACCTGCGTCGAGTTCGTGATGACGAAGTTCGCGGCCCTGCTCGAGAAGTTGAAGGCGATTCCCGAGGGCGCGGGCAACGTGCTCGACAACTGCGCCATTCTCGGTTTCTCCGAGTGCACGGAAGGCCGCGGTCACAATGCGACGGCACAGCCCGGCATTCCGATGCTCATCGCTGGCCGCGCGGGCGGAAAGCTGGTGCACCCCGGCATCCACTACCGCTCGACGAGCGGTCGCAACGTGAGCTGCGTGCCGTTGACGATGATGGCCGCGGTCGATGCGGGCATCACGAGCTGGGGCATCGGCCCGGGCCAGGCCACGCAGGTCATCTCGGAGCTGCTCGTCTGAGCTTCCTCTTCCGCCTTCAGCTGTGGCTGAGCTCGCTCGTGCTGCTGTTCGTGTACGTGCTGATCATCACGCCGGTCGCGTTGATCTCTCGACTCGTCGGTCGCGACCCGCTGCGAATGAAAAAAGAACGCTGGGGAGACAAGAGCGCGAGCGTTTGGGAGCCGCGCGCTCCGAATTCCCCAGCGTCGTATCTGCGGCAGTACTGATTCCCCACCCAACGGCGTCGCCCCAGGGGGCTTTGCGCTGCTCAGTACTTGCTGAAGAAGCGCGTCATCTTCTCGGTCGACGCCTCGTTCTTGATGACCGTGTTCATGTACGTCTCGAAGTCGACGGTCTTGGTCGAGTCCCAGCCCACACCGTGGTCGTCACCGAGGCCGATGCGCGGATTTGCGGGCTGATCAATCAACGCGAACGCGATGACGTAGTAGCCGTTGTGCTCGTCGAGCACGCGCAGCGACTTGTGGAACGAGAGCTCGGGGAAGCTCTTCCGTCCGAACTGCGCCTGGTTCTCGTCGTCCTGGTGGTCGAACCAGAGAATCCCCTCGAAGTCGGACAGGAACACTTCCTTGAGCGTCGGAATCGAGAGGCCGTGCGCGATCTGGAAGTTCTCGGAGAAGCGCGACATCTGGTCCTTCGCCTTCTTGTCGTACTTGCCAGTGAGCGGCTTGAAGTCCGTCTCCTCGTATTCCTCGTGCTCGGTGTCCTCCGCGTAGAACTGGATGCCGTTCGTCTGGCGGAAGAACGTGAGAATCGACTGGTGGAGCGGAACGCCGAGCTTCGTCTCGACCTCGATGATCTCCTTCTCGGTCACCGGCTCATGCTTGAAGTACGCGAGCTGCTTGATGGACGACTTCTTCTTCAGCTTCTCGACCATCGCGTCGAAGCGCGCGACGAAGTCCGACAGCGGAGCGCTGAGCAACGGCTTCAACGCAGCGCGCTCGGCGTCACGCAGCTTCGCGTCAGCCGGCTTCGCTTCGATCGCCAACTGCAGCGCGATGACTTCACCGCGCGGATCTCCGCTCGCCTGGAGCTGATCAGCGTAGACCTGCCACTCGGCGGCCTTCGCCTTCGGACCGGGAACGGTCTGCGCCGGGCCTGAAGACGAGGCAGCAGAATCGAACTCCGCCTCGGTCATGATCTTCACGCCGAGCTTCTGAGCCGCCGCGAGCTTGCTGCCCGCATCGGTGCCGACCAGCAACACGTCGGTCTTCGCCGTGACGGAGCCTCCGACCATGCAGCCCGCGGCCTGCAGCAACTTCTCGAGCTCCTTGCGCGGGCGCGCGAACGTGCCGGTGATGACCACCGACTTGCCCTTGAGCGACGCCGGCGCGGCAGCAGCACCAGCAGCCGGCTTCGCAGCGGGGGAAGCCTTCTTCGCAGCAGGAGCAGGACCCGCAGAAGCAGCGCCCTTCGGAGCCGGCGTTCCGCCCTTCTCGATGTAGCCCTTCTTCGTCTTCTCAGCGACGAGCTTGCTCCACAGCTTCTCGGCCGAAGCCTCGTCCTTCTCGGTCTTGATGGTGGTCTGACCCGACGCGCCGATGCGGCCGTAGCGGGTGTTGACGCTCGAGCCTTCGCGCCAGATTTCCCAGAACTTGGACGACGTGCCTTCGACGAACTCGAAATACCGTTTGGACATGGTGGTCCCTCCGTGCCGAGGACCCACGGGCGCACGCCGGAGTGCAATTCCTCGCAGTTCTCGGCCAGTATCGGCCCGTGCCGAACGACTTCGAGCGCGCCGCCGCGGGGGGCGGATCACCTTCAGCGCTGCGTGACTGGCTCGACTACCTGAAGCGCTCAGGCAAGTGGTGGCTGGTGCCAGTGCTCATCGTCCTCGCGGTGCTCGCCGCGCTCGCGCTGCTCACGGCAAGTCCGGCTGCTCCCTTCATCTACACGCTGTTCTGACTCGAGGAGTTCTTCGCAATGAAGAAGCTGATCATCGTGGTCTCGCTCGCGCTCGTCGGCTGCGCGTCTTCACGCAGCACCGTCGCCACGTCTCGCTGGCCGCCGCGCATCATTCCGTTGGACCAGGTGATGGCCAACGCCGAGCAGTTCCCGTGCGTCGCAGGCCTGCACGACATCCCCGCGTCGGTCATCGAGATCGGCGTCTTCGCCAACGTGCCGTACCAGTCGTTCAGCAACGGCAACGTCGAGTTGAACGCGTACGGAGACCCGGGCGACCTCGTCGGCCTCGAGGTCGGCACCAAGGTCGACGACCCCGCGCTCAAGCAGTGCCTGATTCAGTTCATCTCTGGGCAGACGATTGATCAGCAAGGCGACAAGGCGCGCGTGCTCGCGCTGACACCGGCTCCCGCGCTGGACCAGAAGCCAGGGCTTTCCATCGAAGTCACGCCGCCCAACGCGCCCGATGCATTCGAAGCGTGGTGGATCTCACTCGAGCGCCCCGAGGCCATCGCCGAAGCGAAGGCGCCTCCCGAGCAGATTCAAGAAGTGACGCAGCCGCAGGCGCAGTGGGCCCCGCGTCCGGTGACGTACTACCGCCGCCCACCACGTCCTTACGTGCGTTACCCGAGCTACCGCGCGCCCGCCGTGCGTGTGTATCGACCGAACTTCACGCGTCGCAGCGGCATCTACATTCGCATTCGCTAGGCTCCCCAACATGTCCCCACGCCTCGCAGTCCTCGCAACTCTGGTGTTGGTCGGCTGTAACGACAGCACGAACAACCCGGTCGGCCCTCCTGAAGGCCCGGGTCTCGGAGCCACGTGCAACGCCGAGACGAAGTGTCGCGCGGGCTTGAAGTGCGGCGCCACGTCGAACACCTGCGAAGGCTCGCGCGAGAGCGCTGACGGCACCGCGTGCACACTCGGCGTCGAGTGCGTGAGCGGCAACTGTGCACCCAACGGCGCGCGTGGTGCGTGCGCGGCTGCGGGCACCGGAACGCTCGGCACCACGTGCAAGGGCGACTCCGACTGCGCCGCGCCGTTCAAGTGTGGCTTCGATGGAGAGCGGCTCTTTCCCGCCTGTCTCCCCGCGGGGACGAAGGACGTCGGCGCCGCGTGC
Organism: Archangium sp.; assembly: GCA_016792935.1. Classification (GTDB taxonomy): domain Bacteria; phylum Myxococcota; class Myxococcia; order Myxococcales; family Myxococcaceae; genus Archangium_A. The sequence goes on from JAEUJS010000701.1 coordinate 17,912, forward strand.
ACGCTCGGTCTGGAATGCGCGCAGGGACTCATCTGCATCCAGAGCGTGTGCGCGACGTCGCCGCTCACCTCGACGCTCGCTCCGAATGGAGTGCCGCCGATTCTCCCGCCCACTCCGGGCACGGGCTGGAAGGGCGCGGCGTGCGAGATGGCGCTGCCCTCGGCGACCAAATCGCTCTTCATGCTGCCGCGCGACTCCGACGACGCGACGGTGAAGGAAGACTTCTACCGCCTGCCCTTCCCCAACGACGCGCTCCGCGACGCGAGCGGCCGCATCGACTTCTCTCGTCACCCGAAGGAACCGAACCCGATGTTCGGCTTCGACCTGCTCGGTCGCTACTTCGAAGCGCTCGCCACCGAACCGTTCGGCAACGCGCCGACGGTGATTCTGCGCTTCGATGGTCCCGTCGATTTCTCTTCCGTCACGCTGACGGGCACCGCACCCTCCGTGCGCCTGGTGAAGCTCGAGCCGATGAACGGCGCGCCGCGTGGCCTGTCGCTCCTCTACAACCAGGGCCGCAATCAATACGTGTGTCCGAACTGGCTCGCGATTCGTCCCTTCGACGGCGACTCGCTGCAGGCCGGCACATACGCGGTGGTGTTGCTGCGCGGAATTCGCGGGGGCGGCACCGGCGGCTCCGAAATCAATCCCTCGGCTGACTTCAGCGCGATGGTGGCGGCGACTGCTCCCACCGAGGCGCGTCAGGCGCTCGCGTATCCGTCCTACGCGCCGCTGCGCGCGTGGATGACCGAGCAGAACTTGAGCGCCAACGACATCGTCGGAGCGACCGTCTTCACCGTCGCCAACCCGCGTCGTCTGATGGACCGTCTCGCTGCGTCCGTCACCGCGCTTCCTGCTCCGACCGCGGACACGTGGGTGAAGTGCGGAGGCGCGACGCCTTCTCCGTGCCCCGACGTCAGCGGCCCGCGCGCGTGTGGCAACGCGACCGGCTTCGACGAGTGGCACTCGCTCATCGAGGTGCCGATTTACCAGCAGGGCACCGCGCCCTACCTCGTGCCCTCGCAAGGCGGCGGCATCGACAACTCGACCGCGGCGCTGATGCCGGTGCGTCGCGAAAAAGTCTGCGCGAGCCTGACGGTTCCGAAGGGCACTGCGCCCGCCGCAGGTTGGCCTGTGGTGCTCTACGCGCACGGCACCGGCGGCACGTATCGAGGTCACGCTGGAGACGGCGCCGCGAGCGCGCTCACCAGCGTCACCTTGCCCGGCGTCGCGATGCCGCTCGGCGCCGCGGTGCTCGGGTTCGATCAAGTCGGTCACGGCCCGCGTCGTGGAGCGATGGGCCAGATGACCTCTCCCGACGACATCGTCTTCAACTTCGTCAACCCCGCGTCGGGTCGCGGCACGATGGCGCAGGGCGCGACCGACCTGTTGAGCGTGACGAAGTACCTCAAGTCGTTGCCCGCGAATTTCCCCGCGGAATTGCCGCCGCTCGACGTGACGCACCTCGCGTTCTGGGGCCACTCGCAGGGAGCGACCGAAGGCGCGCTCTTCCTCGCCGAGGACCGACAGATTGATGGAGCGTTGATGAGCGGCGCGTCGGCCACGCTGGTCAATTCACTCACCAGCAAGAAGGCCCCCGTCGACATCGCCGGAGGCTTGTGGGCCGCGCTTGGTGAACAGAGCCCGCAGGCGGTGAACGCGTTCCACCCGGTGCTCGGCATTCTGCAGTCGTGGACCGACGTGGTGGATCCACTCCACTTCGCGGGACGCAACGTGGTGGTGCCCGCCGACACTGTGAACATGACGCCGGCCTTCGCGCGCAACGTGTTCCAGGTGTGGGGCAAGGACGACTTGTTCACCGCACGGCCGGTGCAGACCAGCTACGCGCGGGCGGCAGGTCTCCCGTTCGTCGGGCCCAAGGTCGATGAGTACGACGCGATGGAAGTCACCAGCGTGAGCGGCAACGTGATGTCTCCGCGCATCGTCACCTCGGCGATGCGTCAGTACGTGCCGAGCGGCTACGACGGGCACTTCGTGGTGTTCAGTAACCCGGCTGCGACAACCGACGCGACGCGCTTTGTCGGACGCGTGCTTCGCGGTGAAGTGCCGACCGTTCCCGAACCCTGAATCCGCAATGGCCGTCGCTCGCCCGAAGGACAAATGCCCGTCGTGCTTTCAACCGATCGCGCCGACGGACTTCTTGTGCCCGAATTGCGAGCTGATTCTCGACCCGAGCCAGGCGCCGGAAGGCCGCAACACCGAGGTCAGCGTCGTGCGCCGCATGCTCGAGCGGCCACAGCGCAGCATTCCTTCCGCCAAGCTCGACGTGAAAGCCGAAGTGCGCGCGGCCACCAGGAGCAAGAGCGAAGGGTTTCAGCCCGGCGGCGCCAGCAGAGATGGCCTCGAAGGTCCGACGCGCAAGCTCGACCTCGGGCCTGAGCTCGCGGGCGTGCCGGTCGTCGTCGCGACGCTCTCGCGCAAGTCCGAGTCGCTCACCGAGCTGGAAGCGTGGCTCGTGTCGCTCATCGACGGGTTGTGCAACGCCGAGGCGCTCGCGAAGAAGGCCGGCGTGCGTGAGCTCGAGCTGCGCGTGATGCTCCGCACGCTCAACGAGAAGCGCATCATCGACTTCGCCGACGAGCCGCTGAGCGATGAAGACCTCGACCTGCCCGCGGTGATGGGCACGATGGCGGCGGACGTCGACGGCGACGAGCCGGCTGACCTGTCGATGGTGCCTCCCGCTCCAGCACCCGCAGTTGCGGTGCCCGCGCCCAGCTACGGAGCGAACGTCGATCGCCGCGATGGCCGCTTCGTCGCTCCGCCTTCCAATCAATCGCGCACGTCGTCGGCCGATGACTGGTCGAACGTGATGCCGAAAGACGAGTCGCCACCTCCTCCCGCGCGTGTGAGCACCGGCACTCCGTCTCAAGGAGCAGCACGTGCAGCGCCGCGCGCTCCGACTCGCGCCACCGGTGGAGTGCCGGCGTTTCCGGGCTCGGTGCCACCTCCGTCGGTGTCGCGCGGAATTCCGCCCGAGCTCTTCGACGAAGAACAGGAAGCGCCCATCGTCACCGGCAAGGCCGTGCCTCCGGTGCTGACGCCTTCGAGTCAGCCAGCGAGGGCGGTGAGTCGTCACGAGCAGTCTTCGCCCGCGAAGATGCCCGCGTATCCGAGCAAGCCAGTGAACGTGGAAGCGGAATCGCGCGGGAAGCAGCCGCCGGGTCCTTCCGCTGCGGCGCCTCCGCAAGGCGTGCAGGCGACCGTCGAGGGAAGAACGGATCCGCGCATCGTCTACAACGGCAAGGCGAACCGCAAAGTGCTCGACGCGCTCAAGCAGGTGAAGCGCAACGACGGCTCCGGACCGGCGACGCGCGAAGAAGAGAAGCAGCCGCTCGCCGACGTGCTGGCGCGTGACTCGTTGCAGGTCGCGCTGCGCATGGAACAGAACGGCCGCATGGACGAGGCGATTCGCTTTCTCGAGCGTTCGATTGGGCAGAGCCCCGACGCGGCGTCGCTCTACAACCGCCTGGGCATCATCTTGATGCGCGAGCGCGGCGACTACCGGCGCGCGGAGCAGATGATTCGCAAGGCCACCGAGCTCGTTCCAGACAACAAAGTCTACGCAACCAACCTGCAGCAGGTGATTTCGCGACACGCGATGAAGTCGCACCGCTGATCAGACCGGCTCGTCGGGCGCCGGCACGAAGCCGTCGCGCAGCTGCTCCTTGATCAACTGGTCCACCTCACGCTCGGGCTGTGCCGAGGGCCGTTCTCTGAACACCGGGTCGTCGTCGCGCGCGCCGAGGCGCAAGATGTAGCGGCCCTTCGCCGAGCGAATCGCCCACACCCGACCGTCGGCGTGCGTGAAGACGCGCCACGGGAGCTCGGTCGATCCCGCCGCGGCGCCCTGCTCCAACTCGGGCACCATGAGCCCGCGCGCGAGGTCGAGGAAGGCGTAGAGCCAATCGGACGCGGGCAGAGCGGAGATGAGAATGTCGTACGCCGTCTTGGCGCCCTCGCCGAGGTGCGCGGTGACGACGCTGCGGCGAACGTCGAGCTCCGCGGAATCGTTCTCTGGCGTGAGGAAGACGCCGAGCTCCTCGCCCGAGAGTTTGGTGCGCAGCGACCGGCGCGAGCCTGCGGGCGGGTACAGCACCTCGAGCGAGCCGATGAGCACCGACCACGCGACGCGGTCGCCGGGCACGATGACGCGCGTGAGCGGCGCGGGCGCACGTTTGCCCCACGCGGCGTGAAAGAGCGTCTCGCTCAAACCGAGCGCCACGGCGTCGACGAAGGCGCGTACGGTGAGCCCCGCCGCAGCGCAGTCACGCTCGACGCGCGCGCGCACGGAAGCCCGGAACGCCGCGTTCTCGGGCGTCGATGGGGTCCAGCTCGGCAGCACCTGCGGAGCGAGCAGCGGCGAGGGTGGCTCGACCACTTCGAACTGCGGCGGAGTGGCTGCGCCCTGGGCGTCGAAGGTCACCGCTCCGATGAACTCACCGTTGGCGTCGGCGTGCGTGGCGAAGCAGTCGAGCCGGCGCGCGCCGACGTCGAACACGTACGCGTACGCGATGTTGCCGGTGTCGTCGGGCCCGGCCGTCGAGCCGTCGTCGTCGAGCTGAGTCTGCTGCGCGAGCGACGACCAACCGCGCGGCGCTGAGTCGATGACCTGGCGCACGAGGCCGCCGAGGTTTCCCTTGAAGAGCCGCGCGCGCTTGATCAACTCCGCGCCGAGGTCGTCGGGCTGCCCGCCCCAGTGGTGGTACACGCCGCGCCACGGTCGCTCGTTGACGCGCGCGGGCGAAGGCCCAGAGGTCAGATAGACGCCAATGCCGCCCGGAGTCGCCATGGGGCGCGAGCGTAGGTCTTCACTCGAGGCTGTGAAATCCGCGCGACGTGCTCGCGGATGTCGCATGCTCCGCGGCCATGCGAACACACGCGCTGTTGCTGTGCTGTGTCGTCGTCGCGGGATGCAGCTCCACGCCAGGAACTGACGGAGGGGCCGGAGGCGGCAGCGCTGCGACCGGCGGCGGAACCGGTGCTGGCATCGGCGGAGGCAGCGCGACGGGCGGCGGAACCACGGGCGGTGGCTCGAGCGCCACTGGATTGTTCGATCGCATTCACGGGTGGAACACCGACGTCTCGGCGCTGCCGAAATCGACGCGCAGTGACGCCATCACCGCGCAGCTCATCGCCAGTGGCGGTTGGGGCAACAGCAACCGGCTGCAAATCGACTTCTCGATTCCGATTTTCTTCGCCGACAGCAACACGCCGCGCCGCACCATCGTCGCGCCCGCAGGTGGCTACTGCTACGGCGGCCCCGACTGCGACACCGTGCCGCTGCAGATGCCGATTCCCGCGAACGCGAACATCGAGGGCAGCACCGACCTGACCTGCGACGTGGCGAACGGTGACTGCCACATCCTCGTGGTCGAGCGGACCGAGCGGAAGTTGTACGAGCTCTACAACTCGACGGCGACGGGCCAGAACATCGCGGCGCTCGGTGCGTTCACGTGGGACCTGACGAAGCAGTACGGCGAAGTGCTGCGTGGAGATCAATGCACCTCGGCCGACGCCGCGGGTCTGCCCATCGCGGCGTTGTTGCCGACGGCCGATGAAGTCGCCGCGGGAGAAGTGCCGCACGCGCTGCGCTTCATCCTCCCCAACGCGCGCATGAAGCGGCAGGTGTACGTGCGGCCGGCGACGCACGCGGGCGGGCCGAGCAGCACCAACGCCGACGCTCCGCCTTACGGGGTCAGGCTGCGGCTCAAGTCCACCTTCGACGAGACGCCGTTCAACGCCAACGCGCGCATCATTCTCCGCGCGATGAAGAAGTACGGCCTCATTCTGAGCGACGGTGGCAACATCGCGCTCACCTTCGCCGACGACCGCACGACGACCGCGAAGTGGGCGACCCTCGGCATCACGGCGCAGACGTTCAACAACATCGGCGTCGACAACTTCGAAGTGGTGGACCTGGGAGCGGAGATTCCGCTCACCTTCAACTGCGTGAGGGCACCCTGATGTACGGCTACAGCCTCTTCAATCCAGGAACGATTCTCTCCGCGTTCGCGGCGGCGGTGCTGGGCCTCGAGGTCGCTCCGCAGTTGGCGCTCGCGTCGAAGACCGCGGCCACGGCGATGCGCATCGGAGCAGTGCTCCTGGCAATCGATGCGGGGTGGGGACTCGTCGCGATTCCGCTCGGAGGCATCTTCTATCGGCTGCCCGGCGGTGAGGTGCTCTTCCACGAATTGCCGCGGCTCGTCTTCGGCGGGTTCTGGGCGTGCCTCGCGTGGTCGGCCCTCGCGCTCGCGACTGCCGCGAAGTCGCCGGGGGTGCCGCGATGAACATCCTCGGATGGGTGATGTTCCTCTTGCCGTTGGTGGGCTGCGGCGCAGTGGTCGGCGTCGCGATGACGAAGGTGCGCGAGAAGAACGAGCAGGCCGCGGTGTTCATGGCGGCGGGCGCAGGCGGCTACATCCTCTTTCAGCTCGCGCGGCGCGTGCTCGAGGGCCGACTGCCTCCGGCCATCTTCGGTTTCCTCGGACACCTGGTGTTCGTCGCGGGCATCGGCGCCGTCGTCTTCGGGCTGATGAAGTTGCAAGACGACGCGAACCCGAAGCTCACGCAGCCGCTTCCTCCGCAGCTCGCCACGTTGCCGGCGCACAAACCCAACGTGTTCCTGCGCGGCTTCTGGGGCTTCTTCGGAGCGATGGGCATGCTCGCCGGTGGACTGCAGGGCGAGTTCCTCATCTTCACCGCGGGCGGGCTCCTCGCGCTGGGCGCGGTGCTTTACGGCTCGTACTGGGTGGACAAGCAGGGCCCGCTGCACCTGTGGGCGATTCAGCGGCGGCCCGAGCTCATCATCTGGAGCTACGTGCATTCCCTCACCGTCGTGAATCGCCGCTACGGCACGCGCACCGTGCACTGGAGCGCGCAGCTCGGTCTCTCTACGGGCTCGGTGATTGGAATTCCCGCCGACGGTGAAGCGCACGCGCAGCAGCTCGCGGCCGCGGTGTACGCGATGCGGCCAGGCATCTTGATTGGCTACTCGCCGGACAACATGGCGAAGTTCAAGGCGATGGCGAGCGCGGCCTCCGCAGCGGCTTCAACCGGTCCTTCGAATCCAGGTGGGCCCGGCGGAATTCAGAGCTTCTAAAATGCACGCCGTCGAGTGCACGCGTGGCGGCCATCGCGAGTCGATTCATCCGTTCAGCGCGGTGGTCGTCGAGCGCGGCGCCGTGACGTGGAGCGTCGGTGATGACGTCTCGACGTTCTGGCGGAGCGCGTGCAAACCGTTTCAGCTCTCGAACTCGCTCGGTCATCTCAACGGACTGAGCGCGCGCGATTTCTCCGACGATGAGCTCGCCATCGGAGCTGCATCCCACTCGGGACAGCCGCAGCACGTCGCGTTGGTGGAGAAGCTCCTCGCACGCTTCGGACTCTCAGCTGAGCAACTGCAGTGCGGTGGACATCCACCGATGCACGAGAGCTCAGCCAAGCGCGTCGAGACGCCGGGCAATCTGCACAACAACTGCTCGGGCAAACACACCTTCATGCTCGCCGCGTGCAAGGCGCAGGGGTGGGACCTCGACTACCGCGCACCGACGCACCCGCTGCAGGTGAAGAACCGCGCGCTGCTCGAAGGACTCGGTGGTCACGCGCTGCAGCTCGGAGTCGACGGCTGTTCGATTCCCACCTTCTTCGCGCCGCTCTCCGCGATGGCTCGCACCTGGAGCCGGCTCGCGGAAGCGATGAGTGACGACGCCGACTCCACGCTCGGGAGGATTGGGCTCGCGATGCACCGCTCTCCGTTCTTCGTGAGTGGTGACGAGCGGCTCGACCTGCGCGTCACGCAAGGCGCGAACGAGTGGCTCGCGGTGAAGGTCGGCGCCGAAGGTCTGTTCTGCATCGCGCGGCCGGAGAAGCGGCAGGGCATCGCGGTGAAGGTGCATTCCGGTAACGCCGACGTCGCGGCGGTCGCGGTGAAGTGGGTGCTCGCGCAGCAAGGCGTGAACGTGCAGGGAGAGTGGCCGTGGTCGGTGGTGAAGAACGTGCGCGGCGTCGAGGTCGGTGCGCGCGCGGTCGTCACGCCGCTTTCGCCGTGAAGATGGGCCACGGCGTGGAACGCATGCCCGCGTGCCAGTTGTCGTGACGCCCATCCCAATACATGAACGTGAACTCGCCGAGGTCCACGTCATCGAGCGCGTTGACGTGCACTCCGACGAACGCGCCGCCCAGCTCGGGGAGCGTTCCCTTCGAGAAGCAGTGAATGCCACACGTCGAACAGAAGAAACGCTGCGCAATCTCCGGATGCCTCGCGTACGTCTTGAGCGACGACTCGCCTTGGAGGAGCCTGAAGTTCTCTGGCCTGGTGATGGCGCCGCTCGCTCCGAGTTTGGTGCACATGGTGCAGTTGCATCGCGTCGCCTTCCCATCGAGTTGGAGTTGAACTTCGAACTGAACCGCTCCGCAGTGGCAGCTGCCGTGGTGTGTTTTCATGGTGCGCGCATCGTGCGCCCGCGGAGTGTCAGCTGATTGTCAGGTTTGAATGGCGCCTCACAACTGGTGGCCAAACCGCACCTGAATCGCGGGGTTGGCGGCGACGAACTGCTGCAGCTTTTCGAAGCTGATGACGCTGCGCGGGCCGTCGCCGGTGAAGGTGCCCGGCTCGACGTGGTGCTCCCAACCCCAGCGGGTGTGGCAGGCGTCGCCAGTCAGCAACACCGGACCGCTTCTCGTGTTCACCAGGTACGCGGTGCTGCCGGGCGTGTGACCGGGAACCCAGAGCGCCCAGACGCTGCCGTCGCCGAAGAGGTCGAGCACGCCGTCGAAGGTGCCGGTTGGATCTTTCTGGAAGGCCCACTCGTTGATGGCGTCCTTGCCCTCGAACTCACGGTCAGTGGTGCCGTGCACGAAGATGTTCATGAAGCCCGTCGCGCTCGCCTCACCCGGACCGCTGTAGACCGGAGTCGAGTTCGGCACGTCGGGCAGCCCCATGATGTGGTCGGCGTGCAGGTGCGTGAGGAAGATGCCGTCGAGCGTATTGCCGGCGGCGAGCCACTCTCCGAGCGACTGCTTCACCTTCACCTTCTCCATGCCCATCGCGGAGCGCACGAGGCCGCTGAGCGCTGACTTCGACGGGTCGGTGCGCATCGCGGTCTCGACGCCGGTGTCGACGATGAACGTGCCCTTCGTGGGGTGCTTGATGACGTGGAAGGGAATGATGATGGGCTCATCTCCATCGGTGAGTCCCGCGGCGACCGCGTTGGGGTGCTTCAGGTTGATGAGACCGGCGCGCGTGACGGCCCAGTCTGCGGACGCGACGGTCTCGAGCTCGACGAACGTGCTGCCGTCGCTCGCGCTGAGCGACTTCTTCAGGTCGTCGCCGGAGCGCACCGTGCCCAACGTCGAGGCTTTGGTGGCGTGAGACGTCACCGAGCAACCCGTGGCCGCGAAGCCGAGCACCGCGAGCACCACCACCGTCACTGCGAGGATTTTGGTTTTCATGGGCCAAACATACGCATCCGAAAGTGGATGGAAATTGGCTGATTCGGCATGGCATCATCCGAAAATGGATATCTCTTGGGAGGACGCGCGGCTGTTCCTGGCGGTCGCTGAGACCGGCTCGGTGAGCGGCGCAGCGCGACGGCTCAAGCTCGGTCAGCCGACGGTGACGCGGCGGTTGGCGGCGTTGGAATACCAGGTGGGCACTCCGCTCTTCCGGCGCAGCGTCGAGGGCGCGTCGCTCACCACGGTCGGCGAGCGGCTCGTGCCGTCAGCGCGAAAGATGGCGGAGTGGGCCGGCGAGCTGCAGCGCGCGGTCGAGGCCAGTGACGGTTCTCCGCGCGGGCTGGTGAAGGTGACGGCGAGCCCGTTCGTGTCGTTCGACTTCGTGGCGCCGTTCGCGGGGCTGGTGGCGCGCAAACATCCCGGGCTGCGGCTCGAGGTCATCTCGTCGATTCAGTACCTCGACCTCGCGCGCGGAGAGGCCGACATCGCGCTGCGTGCGAGGGCTCCGGCGAATCCCGACCTGACGGTGGTGCACACGCTGCAGATCGACAACGCAGTGTTCGTTTCGCGCGAGCTGAAGGCGCGGCTGCCGAAGAAGCCGAAGCTGAGTGAGATTCCGTTCTGCGCGTGGTGTCCGCCGTACGACATGGTGCCGCCGAATCCGCAGCTGGTTGCCGCGATTCCGAACTTTGAGCCGGCGTTCACGGCGGATCATTTCCTCATCATGTTGGCGGCGGCGCATGCGGGCGTGGGAGCGATGTTTCTCGGGCGTGTTCAGCATCGCTTCAGCAAGGACTCTCCGCTGGTGCCGCTCGATCTCGACCTCGGGCCGCATGCGAAGCAGGAGCTGCACCTCGTGTGTCCGAAGTCTGCGCTCGACATTCCGCGCGTGCGGCGCGTCGTCGAGCTGTTGGTTGATGAGTTGAAGGCGACGAAGCGAGGGCGCTGAGCGCGATGACTGAGTGTCCCCAACCCTCTCGCGCGATCAGAGCTCGATGTCGTACGTGCGGTGGTGCTCGAACACGTCGGTCAGCCGCACAGCCCACGCAGCCTCGACGAGACACGCGTTCATCGCGTCGCTTCCGCCGGTCGCTCGCGCATCAACCACTTCATCAGCCGTGGCCTCGAGCGAGAGCTTCGCTCCACCGCGCGCGCCGAACTGCGCCTCACACGCCGCGACGCCAGGCTCGAGCAACACGCGCAACGTCTCGAGCAGATTGATGCGCACGCGTCCGACGCGCAGACCGCAGCGGCTCGAGGTTCCACAGCCGCCGCAGCCGATGCCCCTCATCCCCAGCCCACCGCGCTCCGGCATGAGCTCGAGCCCAATCACCGACGGCGCCGCGTTCTGCGGAGCAGCCAGGTATGACGTGACCGGCGACACCGCTCCAGACACGAACGAGACGGTGCGCAGCTCGTCATCGCTCAGCTGCCCGCGCAGTGACTCATCACCCACCGCGTACGCCGGCAGCCGCCGCGCCAACGCGTCATCGATGGTCACCACGCGCTCGAAGCTGCGCGCCCAGATTTTCCCGCGCACCGTCACGCTCTGCGGAGGCAGCGCGTCGAGCTCGGCCAGCCGCACCGACGCGCCCTCGTTCTGAATCGAGTCGACGCGAAAGCCACTGAACGCCACGACGCTCTCGTCGTCAGCGTCGACGCCATCCCACGCCTCGTCGATTGGGCGCATCACGCTGGTGTCGTCCGGCGTCTGCGGAGGCGTCGCAACATCGTTGGCGACGATGGCGAAGTCGTCGATGCGAA
>JAEUJS010000710.1 GCA_016792935.1 Archangium sp.
CGCTGCGCGAGCTCGGCCTGGCGATGGTCGGCGGCGCGTTTGGCGAAGTGACGCTCACCGAAGGTGAGTGGAAGACGACGTTCGGAGTGCGCGCGGACCTCTGGGTGCCCGCCGGGGGCTTCAGCCCAACGGCGCCTGCGGCAGAAAAGGGGAGCGCCATCGCCACCGCAGATCCGCGTCTCACCACGCGCCGCGACTGGGCCTTCGCGAGCTTCGAGTTCGGACTTGGGCTGATGCACCAGGCGCCGTCGTGGCTGGTGACGATTCCGGTGCTCGAGTCGATCGCACTGCAGCAAGGCGTGCAGGAACTCGCGCGCGCGGACGCCACCATCGCGCTGAAGATCTCCAGCTTCGACTCGCTCTCGCTCCACGTCTTCGGTGCGGGCATTTCGCGCAGCATCGAGTTCAGCCCCTTCGATGAAGACTTCCTTCAGCTCATCAATCAGGTCGATGAACGCGTCGCGCGCAAACGCACCAGCGGCTGGCTCGGCGGCGGCGAAATCAGACTCAAGCTCGGCGGCTCCACCAACTGGAGCGGAGAGCTCAGCTATTCCTTCCTGCACTCGTCGCGACTCGCGACGTTCTCGCGCTTCGACACGAATGGACTGCCGACGGGCGACGCGACCGAGTGGGTGCCGTGGCAACACCGACAGGCGCATCAGGTCCGCGCGCTCGCAAACATCACGCTGCCGCTCAACTGGAACATTCGAATCGCGGGCACGCTGTCGAGTGGACCGCCGATGGTCGGCGGACTCTTCTCGCAGCAACAACGGCAAGGCACCGATTCACTGACTGGCGCGTCGCGTTGGGTGCCGATGGATCGCGACGTCAGTACGGACGCGCAGCTCTACGTGCGCGCGGATCTTCGCGTCAGCAAGACGTGGCACCCGACGGGCAGCTCCGACATCGAGATGTTCCTCGACGTCGCGAACTTGAGCGCGTCGCAGCCCACGGGCACTCGCTACGTGACGAATGGAACGATTCTCAGCACTGACGTGGCGCGCTCTCCGCTGCCGCCGATTCCGGTGCTCGGCGTCGATGTGCGGCTCTGACTACTCGGTCTGCACGGCGTACAGGCTGCCGTCGTTCTCGATCGTGTAGAGCTTCTTGCCGACGCCGAACATGCGCTTGGTGGTGCCGAACTCGGGCTTGCCGATCGACTTCCACGCGCCGGTGGTCGGCTCGGTGACGTACAGCTTGCCGCTGGTCTCGACGGTGTAGAGCTTTCCGTTGAGCGCGGCGATGGCGATGGTCGGGCCCCACTCGCCCTTCTTGCCCTTCTGCGACCACGTACCGGTCTTGGGATCGATCGCGAAGAGGCTGCCGTCCTTCTCGATGCTGTAGAGCATGCCGTTCAAGCCGCGCAGCACGGCGGTGTTGCCGAACTCCGGCTTGCCGATCTTCTTCCACGCTCCGTTCGACGGCTCGGTCACGAAGAGCATGCCGCTCGTCTCGACCGTGTAGATCTTCCCGTCGAGCTCGGTGATGGCGATGGTTCCCTTCCAGGCGCCCTTCTCGCCGATGGGCTTCCACGAGCCGTTGTTGGGATCGATGCGGTACATCGAGCCGTCGTTCTCGATCGAGTACAGCGCGCCCGCGACGCCGATCATCCAGCGCGTGTTGCCGAACTCCGGCTTGCCGACGAGCTTCCACGTGCCGGTCGCGGGATCCGTCGAGTAGAGCGCTCCGGTCGACTCGATGGTGTACAGCTTTCCATCGAGTGAGGTGCCTCCGAGCGTGGCGACCCACGCACCCTTCGGCCCCACGCGAGCCCAGTCACCAGGAGCAGACAACAACAGGGCCACGAGCACTGCAGCGGTCTTGATCATGCCGCGCTTCTACTACTCGCCGAACCGCTCGCGGACTTCTTTCCAGCCAGCGCGGCCGAGTGGATTTCCAGTGAGCTCCAACTGCTCGAGGTGCCGCAGGTGATGGGACTCGAGCAGGGCGTTCAGGCCCGCGGGCGTGATGCGATTTCTGCGCAGGTCCAACGAGAGCAGTGAGCGCAGCCCGCCCGCATCGGCGAGTGCACGCGCGCCGTCGTTGCCGAGCCCATTTCCCGCCAGAGAGAGCTGCGTGAGGCGCGAGAGGCGACGCGACTGCGCGATGACCTCGGCTCCATTCGGACCGAGGAGGTTTTCCGACAGCGACAACCGCTCGAGCCGCGACGCCCACTTCGAGTTGAGCAGCTCACCCATGCCCGCCGCCGTCACCGTGTCTTCATCGACGCCGAGCGCGGTCAGCTTCGGAAATGCGTGTTGTGCGTGCTGTGCGAGCACGTTGAAGCCTTCGTCGCCAATTCGCTGCGCGCGGAAATAGAGCGCCTCGAGCGCAGGCCAGCGAACGGCGCGCATCGCCTCGAGCGTCGCCTCTCCATCGGCGAGCGCCATGCCGCTCAACATGTGCAGCGAAATCGAGCGCAGCCGCGAAATCTCAGGCCACGCGGCGACCACCGCCATGTCGAACGGGCGCGTCGAGAGAAACGACAGCCGCGTGACGGGTTCCACGCGCACCACCGCCGCAACTTCCTCGAGCGCGTCGGGGTTGAAGCAGCGCACCTCGGCGACGAAGCCGCGTTCGAAGTGCACCACGAAGCGATCCGACGGCAGACCGGGAATCCACTTCGTGACGTTCGCTGCGAGCAGCCTGTCGGCCTTCGACGTCTGGGCCGCCCCCAACGGCGTCGCCCCCGAGGGCTTTGCGTGAAGTTGCAGCGTGATGAATTCCCCGCGCGGATCGTCGCGCTCGGTCAGAAAGTCAGCGAACACCTCCCGCGCGCCGTCGTCGTCGGGGTTCTGCAGCACGCGCTCGAGCAAGGCGCCGCGATCGTCGGGCGGTGTCTTCGCTGGAGAAGAGAACGCGACCTGCACGCGGTCATCACGACGACGACCGGCCCACGCGAGCACCGCGCTGCGATTCGAGGCGGGCTCGTGCTGATTCCACGCGAGCAGATCGTTCCACGCCGTCGCGGGAGTCGCGTCTCCGTGCGACGCGTTCACGCCGAGCGTCAGCATCTCGTCGCGAACCACGGCGAGACACACCGTCGTCAACGCGCGCGCGTCGGGAGCAACGCCCGCAGTCACCCAGTCGAACCCCAGCTTCGAATCAAGCGCTCGCAGCGCTGAAGCCTCGACGTCGTCGAAGCTCATGGTGCGCGCCGAACGCTTGCCGTTGGCGACGGCGAGCAACGCCTTCACCTTGTTCCGCGTCTCGTCTGTCCAGAGCACGCGGCGCATGTCTTCAATCCGGAATGTTCAAGCGGCGACGACGCAGCCGCATCATGCCGCCCCACACCTGCTGCACGGGAACGTCGAGCAGCTTCGCGACCACTTCATCGCGGGAGGGAACGACATCGTCGTCGTCTTCCCCCTCGGGCACGACCACGCCCTGCTGCAAACGCTGCAAGAGCCGGCGATCGAACTCGAGGTCGGCGAGGAACTGCTTGCTGATGGTCTCGACGACCTTCATCGCGGCGTCGGCGCTCGTCGCGTCGCTGTACGTGCCGCCGGTGGAGATCGACAGACGCCGGAACGACGACTCGGTGATCTTGTCGTGCGGCACGAGCGACAACGCGTGCACGAAGAGACCTTCCGTCTCCATGCGATTGGCGACGTCGTCGAGCGAGAGCCCCGTTGGATCCCCCTTCGCGTAGCTGTCACCCGGCGCACCCACGCTGTGTGGAGGCGCATCACCGATGAGAATCACCACGCGGTAGCTCGACTTCGCCCAGTCGAGCTCGAGGCACTTCACGAGCGCGGCGAAGACGGCCTCGGGCGCGTCACCACCTCCATCGACCTTCACCTCGTCGATGACCTTGCGCACCTTGTCGACGTCGGTGTTCAGCGTCTCGACGGTGAGCAACTTCGCCGGGCCGTCTCCGTGGTCGCGGTAGCCGACGAAGCCCACGCGCAAGTCGGAGCCGAGCTCCTTCTTCAACGCGTCGAGCACGTTGCCGACGTGACGGCGCGCGGACGCGATGAGTCCACCCATCGAGCCGGTGATGTCGATGCAGAACACCAGGTCGAGGCGGCGGAGGAGTGCGAGTTGATCAGCGGCGTTCATGACGATTCCCTCCATTCACGATTTGCATTCCGGAACGATGCGGGAAGCGGCTTCAGCCTTCACGCGCGCTTCAGTTCCCGGAGCGCCCCACGTCTCGTCGATCACCGCGCCCGCCTCGTGTTGCACCAACCACTCGACAGCGAGGTGACGCAGGTACGGGTTGTCACTGACCAGCGCGTCCTTCTGCGCCTTCCACAGCGACGCGACCACCCCAGCCGACGCGGACTGCCACGTGAACGCTTCGACGAGCGCCTCTTTCAATTTCGAGTAGCCGGGCGTCGATTCCATCGCGAAGCCCATCGTCGCCAGCGGGAAGATCATCGGCGCCGGAGGATTTCCGCTGATCACCAACAACACCTTCACCGACGACTTGCCGTTGGTCAGCGCCAGACAGCTGCGCATGACTTCCCACCGCAACGTCACCTTCTCGGGAGCGTCCATCAGCACCCGCGAGGTGATCAGCCCGATCGGTCTGGCTTTGCGCAGTCCATCGTCCCACCGAATTGCCGAGCGCAGTTGTTGCGGGTCGAGCGGCACTTCGACTTCCAACACCGCGTGCGCCTCGAACACCGACTTGCTGAAGGCCGACGGCAGCAGCGCAGGAGGAGAGCCCGCATCAGCCCCCAGCAGAACGGCGAGCGCAACGGCAGTCATCACGGTGGGACCGTGACACACAGAGCTTTCACCGACAAACGAGTCCCGCACCCGCTACGCTCCAAGCTCTCGTTCGTGCATTTTTGAGGCTCGATGACGAAGGAAAATACGTTCGTGGGATCTCCACCGGATGAAGAAGGCGAAGAACTTCCGCAGCGCCCCGCTGGTCCGCGCCCGTCGGTCACGACGAACATCCCGGGCCGTCGCGGAACAGGTCAGCTGTCCTCGGGCTTCGGCTCGCAGCAGCCGGGTCGCACGCCCGCGTCGAGCGGCATGGGTGGTGGCGTGATTCCAGGCAAGCCGCCTCCGCGCGGTCCCGGGCCGAACAGCCCCGGTGGCGGCGGAGGTGGTCCTCCGCGTGGAACCTCGGCACAGCCTCGCGAGAAATCGCGTCAGCAGTTCTTCCCGCCGCAACCGCGCTCGCTGCAAGAAGCCGGTCTCTCCACGACGATGGGTGAAGAGCTGGTGTTGAAGGCGCTCTTCTTCGCTGGCGAGCTGCGCGGCGCCGACATCTCGCAGCGCATCAAGCTCCCTCAGTTGATCGTCGACGAGATCATCGAGGGCCTGCGCAAGAGCAAGTACATCGACTTGAAAGGCGGAGCGGGTCTGGGCGTCGGCAAGTCGTCGATGATCTACACGCTCACCACCTTCGCGACCGACCTGCTGCGGCAGATCCTCGATCGCAATCGCTACAACGGGCCGGCGCCGGTGCGGCTCGAAGACTGGAACGAAGCGGTCGCGGCGCAGACGGTGCGCGGCATGCGCATCACCAAAGAGAAGATGAAGGAGAAGTTCGGCAACTCGCTGGTCGTGAAGGACAGCGTGTTCGACGGCCTGGGTCCGGCGATGAACTCCGGCAAGGCGATCTTCTTCTACGGCCCTCCGGGAAACGGAAAGACCGCGCTCTGTCAGGCGCTGGTGCGTTGCTACGAGGGAGAAATCTGGGTCCCGCACTCGCTGCTCGTCGACGACTTCATCATTCGCGTCTACGACGAGAACTTGCACGAGGCGCTCGGAGAAGATCCCAACGCGCCGGCCAACGACGCGCGCTGGGTGCGCTGCAAACGGCCGCTGGTGGTCGTCGGCGGTGAGCTCACGCTCGAGACGCTCGATCTCATCTATTCGCCTGACGTGAAGTTCTACGAGGCGCCGTTCCAGCTCAAAGCCACCAACGGCATGTTGCTCATCGACGACTTCGGCCGTCAGCGCATCAGCCCGAAAGATTTGCTCAACCGGTGGATCGTTCCGCTCGAGTCGGAGATCGACTTCCTCACGCTGCACACCGGCAAGAAGCTGCAGATTCCCTTCGACGTGTTCGTGGCGTTCTCGACCAACCTCGACCCCGCTGACCTCGTCGACGACGCCTTCCTCCGACGCGTTCGCTACAAGCTCGCCGTGCAGCCGCCCGATGAGCAGCAGTTCCACGACATCTGGGCGACGGTCTGCAACGGCAAGAAGGTCGCGTACGACGGAGACGCCATCGAGTGGCTCGTCAACACGCACTACCGGCCCATCAACCGTCCGTTCGCTGCCTGCCAGCCGCGTGACTTGCTGGGGCAGGTCATCGACATCGCGCACTACCGCGGAGAACCCCCGCAGCTCACCGCCGAACTGCTCGACGCCGCCGCGAAGAACTACTTCGTGAAGTTCACGAAGAAAAAGGGCGGCGCGCCCGAGTAATCCGAGCGACGAGCAGCAGCACCGCTCCGAGCGTCAACGCGCCGGTGTGGTCGCAGCCCTCGAACGTCGCGTCGCGATAGCGGCGCCACGTGCACTTGCTCTTCACGCACTGCAGGCCGTGATCGCAGTCGCGATCCGACAGGCAGGGATTGTCGAGCGAGTCTTCCTCTTCTTCCGATGAGCGCTCGGCGCCGGTGCCTCCGACCGACGCGTCTGGAAGTCCCGCGTCCGGCAAGTCGGCCTGCGCGAACGCGCTCGCCGACACCAGACAGAGGAGACCCGGGAGCAGGAACCACCGACGCACGCCCGTGCTGTAACAAGCATCGGGAGCGGTCGAAAGTTGGTAGATCCACGAACCAGCCCATGGCGCCGCTCCCCGATGCGAAGCATTTGCTCGAGTTGCTCCAGCGCGCTGCGGATGAGTTGAAGGTCGCTCAGAAAGAAGCGGCCGCCGCGCGCGCAGAGGCGAATGCTGCCCGCGCTGAGACGGTGACCGCGCGCGCCGATGCGGTCAACGCGCAGGCCGACGTGCGTGAGCTCGAGCAGAAGTTGAAGGCCGCCGAGCTGGCGCTGAAAGACGAGCGGCGCGAACGCGAGCGGCTCGAAGACGTGGGCAACATGACGCTCCCACCGGGCAAGGTGGCGGCCATCACGGCTCAGAAGCCGCAGGAGTTCACGAGCAAGACGGTCTCGATGGCCCGGTCGCCGCTGGCGACCACCATGTTGATCAGCGAGCAGAAGAAGGCGCGCGAAGACCGCACCAACGTCAACGCCGACGACGACGCGCTGCTCGGCGATCGCCTGAAGGGCCTGCAAGACGAGATCGGCTCGCTCGAGAACGAGAAGCGTGAACTCAAGCAGCGCATCGCGTCGCTCGAGGCCGAAGTCGCCAACCCCGAAGCGGCGCGCGCGAAGGGAGAGCTGGAACACGAGCTCTCGAACACGCGCCAGCAGCTGATCGTCGAGCAGGCGCGCGGAGCTGATCTCCTGACGCGGCTGCAGGCGTGGGAAGCGCGCAGCCAGGAACTCGAACACTCGCTGGCGAACACGCGCTCCGCGGCTGATCAAGAACACCAGCAGCTCGATCAACTCGCCGGTCAGTTGAGCCAGGTCGAGACCGAGCTCACCACGGAACGTGCGCGCACGAGCGCGATGGAAGAGCAGCTCAAGTCACTCGATCAGGGCGCGAGCGACGAGCAGAAGAAGCTCTTCGAGGCGACGAGCCGCGTAGCGCAGTTGGAGATCGAGCTCGCCAGCCTCAAGCAGCGCCGCGACGAGCTGAACATCGAGATCGGCAAGGTCGAGAGCGATCGCAAGGCCGTCCGCGCGCGCGTGGTCGAGCTCGAAGGTGAAGTGCAGACCATCGCCGGCAAGCTCACCGCCGAGCACGAGAAGGCGCTCGCGGCCGAGGTGCAGAAGAAGAACGACCTCGAGCAGCAGCTCTCGAAGGAAAAGGAAAAGCACCAGATCACCGCGCAGAAGTTGCTCGAGGCGCGCGGCAAGCAGCGCGACGCCGACGACACCATGGCGCTCAACGCGACCGCGCTCAAAGACCTCAACGCTGCGCTCGAGGCCGAGAAGGCCGCGCACCAGAAGTCACTGGCTGATCTGCAGGTGGCGCACGAACAGAACCAGAAGTCGCTGCAGCAGCACGTGCTCGAGCTCACCGGAAAACTCGAGAACGCGACGGCCGAGTGGCGGCACACCGACCGGCAGTACGAGGCGCTCCACAAGGAACTGCTCGTCGTGCTCGATCAACGCGACCAGGCGCGCACCGAGCTCGAAGCCATCAAGGCGCGGCTCGGGCTGCGAACCTGACGCTCACGTCCAGCCGAGGCGATCTTTTCCGGCCCGCTTCGCGGCGTAGAGCGCTTCGTCCGCGCGGCGCATGAAGCTCTCGATGGTCTCTCCCGGCCGGAACATCGTGCCTCCGATGGTCGCCGTGACGTGAATGCCCTTCGCCACGCCCGGGTGCTGCACGCGCGCGATGGCGGCACGCAGCACCTCGGCGCGGGCCTTCACCTCGTGCTCCTCGAGGTCGGCGAGCAGCACGACGAACTCGTCGCCGCCGAAGCGCGCAGGCAAATCGCTGCGACGCACGCCCTGCGACAACACCTCGCCCACGCCCTTGAGCAACACGTCACCCGCGGGATGACCGAGCTGGTCGTTGAGCGTCTTGAACGAGTCGAGATCCATCGACAGCAGCGACAAGCCGCGCGTCAACGCGACCGCGCGCTCGACGAAGGTGGGAATCTCGGCATCGAAGCCGCGGCGATTCGAGATGCCGGTGAGGAAATCGGTGCGCGACGTCAGCTCTTCCTGCGACAGCCGCATGCGCGCGTGGTCGAGCTTGGCGATGGTCTCGCGCAGGTGCCCGTTGCTGCGGCGCAAATCGGAGATGAGGTTGCGCTCGGCGTCCATCAAGAACACGCACGCGCGGCGGAGCAGCGTGAAGATGACGCGCGGGTGCGAGTCGAGCAGCGTCTGCACGCTCGATTGATCGACGATGAGCACCTTCGCCTTCGTGGTCGCGACCAGCGTCGTGCTGCGGAGGTGACCCGGGTTGATGAACGACAGCTCGCCGAAATAGCTGCCGGGGCCGTAGCTGCGCGCCATCGCCCCGGAATCGAGCCGCGCGCCAACGTAGCCCTCGAGCAGGAAGAACATCGAATCACCGGGCTGGCCCTCGGTGACGATGACCTCGTCGATGGGGAACTCGCGCTCGGTGCCTGACTTGAAGATGGCCTCGAGCTCGTCCCTGGTGAACTGCAGGAGCGCTGACTCAGGCGGAAACGTGAAACCCATGCAGCGCGTGTTCTACGCGAGCGCGCGAGGACAAGCGCGAATGATCAGTCGGCTCAGAACGAGAACGCCTCGACGGTAGTGACTGCTCCCACACCCTGCACGGTGGCGCCGCCCGGCACGATGATTCGTCCGCGCAACGTCGCCGCTCCGGTTCCGTGCCGCGGCGTCATCATGTCGGGCCCGCGCGACCAGGTGAGCGTCGGCGTGTCGAGCACCTCGGTGTGCGGAAACACGCCCGCGTTCAGGTGATGTCCTTCTCCGCCGAACACCACGATGCGCGAGTCGACCACCGCGGCCGCGTGTCCTCCGCGCGCGGTCGGCAAGTCGGGCCCGCGCGTCCACGTGTTGGTGACCGCGTCGTAGATGTCCACGCGCGCGGTGATGCTGGCGATGGTGCCGTTGCGGCCACCGATGACGTACAGCTTCGTGCCGACGGCGGCTCCGACCACGTGCTCGGTCGCGGAAGGGAGCGAAGCCAGAGTGCGATGCGTATTGGTGAGCGGGTCGTAGGCGGTGACGTCGGTCGCCGCGGTGCCACCACGCATGCCGCCCGCGATGATGATTTCATTGCCGATGACGCCGACCGCCGACGCCCCACGCCGCTGCGCGTTCGGAATCGGAGCACGTGCGGTCCACGTGTCGAGCGCCGGGTCGTACTCGAGCACGTCGGCGCGCGCGCTGAAGTTGGGTGCCAGCACGCCGACCACGTAGAGCTTGCCGTTCACCACTCCCACGTTCGCGTGGTGCAGCGGCTCGGGCAGCGGAGCCACGGCGCTCCACGTCATCGTCGCGCCGTCGAGTTTCATCACCGTGGTGAGCGAAGCGCCGGTCGCGTCGAGACCACCCACGACGTAGACGGCGTCTCCGAGCGTCGCGACTCCACACTCCTGTTGAGGGCTCGGGAGCGGAGGCAGCGCCGCCCATGTCCCCGACGTTCCGGCATCACTTGCCGTGCCAGCGTCGTGCTGATGACCCGCGTCGTTAGCGCCTGCATCAAGGGAGGGTGATGCCCCACATCGAAGGAGTCCAATGCCAACGAGAAGCAGCGAGGCGCAGGCGCGCCTCACGTTGAACTCAGGGCCAGAAGTTCGACGATTCGGTCGACCAGGCGACCGAAGGAAGGAAAGGCACGAGCGTGTTCCCGAAGCGCAAGCGTCGTCGAACAGCGTCGCAGCACGATATCGCGGTCGATACGAGCACCAGCTCTCTTGGCCACTGCTCGCGAAAGCGCTTCACGAAGGTCCTCAGGAAAGTGCGGCGACGTCGCGAGGTGAGAGAGGAATGACTCAAGGTTCGTGTCGAGCAACACCACCGATCGCCTCGGAGTGCGTGGCGACGGCGTTCCGAGAAGAGCAACGAGGAGCCGTTGCCTGCACGCATCACGCGGCAAGACCGGTTGAAGGTGCTCGCCGACACGGTCGCGATCGATCACCGCGATCGCATGTTCGACATCGATCGAACGAAATCGCGCGAGCAGCGGGTCGACGCCGTTGAGCGGAAGACTTCGGACGAGCTTTTCGAGCACGAGCGACGATGGGGTGATCGCGTCTCGCACGCAACGAAGGACCAGCGAGTGCAACTCGAACTCGCTCTTCTGCCGACTGTCCTCGTAGAGAACGTGGATCGTCGACATCACGCACCGACCATCGCCGAGTCGCCGTGTTCTGCGCGCACTTGCGAGAGTGGCTGACGCCATCGCTTGATGAACTCCGCATCGAGCGAGCGCAGCTGCGTCTCTCCGTTCACCTGCTGAACGACCGAGACACAAGACGGCTCGACCGCATCGAGCACCGAGTTCGAGTGGGTCGCGACGATGACGGGGCTCACTTCAGAAGCTGCAAGCATCATGTCAGCGACGCGCCCAACGAGGCCGGGGTGAAGGTGGAGCTCAGGCTCGTCGACGAGAAGAACGCTGCGAGGCGTCGTGCTCCGCGCAATGGCGACGAAGCACAGGTAGTTGAGTTGGCCGTCGCTCAGCCCTGCGGCCCGCACCTGCCGCCCATCGTTGAAACGCAAGAGCAGAGAGGCATAGCCCGAGTCCATCACTTGCACCGAGAGGTCTTCGATCTCGCGTCCGAGTCCAAGACGGACGAGATCCACGGTGTACGACCAGTCCTTCGGCGACTGTTCGTTCTTGAGGCTTTGGAAAACGCTCGCGAGGTTGCCACCGCCGTGTTCGAGCCTCCGCCCTGATCGCAGTTGCCCTGGCTCCCGCATTCCGTTCAGCGGGTTGCCTTGCTGTCTTTCGCGCAGCCGCCACAGCGCAATGACCTCATGCGCGAGGTGGACCTCAATCCCGCTCAGAAGTCTGCCGAGTCGCTTGCTCAGTCCTGACTGGAGATAGAGGTGAGTCTGGCTCGTTTCCCCCTTGGGCGGGTCCGAGTGGTTCCAGTGTGGATCGAGCCCCGCATTCACGGGCACCTTCACGTCGGTGTGGAAGTGTTCACCGACGAGGCGCGTCGCGTACCCCGGCTGTCCGCCGAAGGAGAGCGTGTACGTCGAGTCGTTTTGGTCGAGGAATGCGTCGACGTGTAGCGTGACCTTCGTTTCTCCGTGGCG
>JAEUJS010000299.1 GCA_016792935.1 Archangium sp.
GTGGTGACGTGCTCGACGAGCTTGTTGAGCTGACTGGTGGGCGCGCGGAAATACTGCTGCTGGAAGACCTCGAGCGCGATCTCGAGCACCTTCTTCACGCGCTGACCGGTCTGCGCCGAGACGAACACCATCGGCGCCCAATCGACCCAGTCCATGTACCACTTCACTTCCGAGCGGAAGCGCTCCTCGTTGGCGGTGCCGTGCACGAGGTCCCACTTGTTGACGCAGATGATCAGCGCCCTGCCCTTTTCTTCCGCGAGCGCGGCGATCTTCCGGTCCTGTTCGACCGCGGGCTCGCTGGCGTCGATCACCAGCACCGTGACGTCGGAATCTTCGACTGCGCGCAGCGCTCCCAGCACCGAGAAGCCTTCGACCTTCTGCGTGATGGTCGCTTTGCGGCGAATGCCAGCCGTGTCGGTGAGGATGATCTTCTTGCCGTTGAACTCGAGTTCGGAATCGACGGGATCTCTCGTGGTGCCGGCGATCGGAGAGGCGATCACCCGCTCACTGCCGAGCAGCGCGTTGACGAGGGTGGACTTGCCGACGTTGGGGCGGCCGACGATCGAGATGCGCAGCGGTCGATCAGGCTCCTCACCCTCGGGTACCTCCACCACCTCCACCGGCTCCAGTGGAGGCAGCTTCGGCATCAACGCCTCGAGCAGCTCGATCATCCCCTCGTTGTGCTCGGCGCTCACCGCAAACGGCTGCCCAAGTCCGAACGCGTGGAAGTCGGCGATCATCTCCTCGGCGTCGCGGCGGCCGTCGGTCTTGTTGACCACCAACAACATCGGCTTGCTCTGCTTGCGCAGATAGTCAGCGACCTCGCGATCGGCCGGCATCGGGCCGCTTCGCGCATCGACGACGAAGAGCAACGCGTCGCATTCCTCGACCGCGGCCTGCGCCTGCTGCCTGATGTACTTCGCGAGCGGGTTTTCCTTGTGTTCGGGAACGAAGCCGCCGGTGTCGATCAACGTGACATCGCGGCCTTCCAGCTCGCAGTCGGCGTAGTGGCGATCGCGCGTGACGCCCGGCTCGTCCTCGACGATCGCGCGTTTGCTCCGCAGCATGCGATTGAAGAGCGTCGACTTGCCGACGTTCGGCCGCCCGACGATCGCGATGAGGGGACGACGGGAGCTCATCTCGTCTTGCCCCCCAACGCCGTCGACCCGAGGGTCTCTGCCACCTTCTGGTCCGACACGTAGCCGAGCTTGCGCAGGCCATCGACGCGCTCGGTCCACCGCGGCTCGACCTTCACCTGCAGCGAGAGGAAGACGTGCGTGCCGAAGAAGCGCTGCATGCTCATGCGCGCGTCGGTGCCGATGGTCTTGAGCATCTCTCCGCGTTTTCCGATCACGATCGCCTTCTGCGAGTCGCGCTCGACGAACACGTTGGCGTGAATGCGAATCAGCCCCTCGAGCTTCGGCTTTCCGGCAGGCGGGTCTTTCCTGGAAGGAGTGCCCTTCTTCGCGCCCTTCTTCGGCGGAGGCGGCTTGTCGCGCTCTTCCTCGTCGAAGACTTCGACCACCACGCCGACGGAGTACGGAATTTCCTGATGGCAGTGGCGCAACACCTGCTCGCGAATGAACTCCTCGACCAGCGTGCGCTCGGCCTGATCGGTGAGCGTGTCGGGCGGGAAGATCGGCTCGCCCTCGGGCAGATGCGCGAGCACCTTCTCGAAGAGCAGATCGAGCCCCTCACCGTGCCGCGCGCTGACGGGGATGATCTCGAGGAAGGGGTATTCCTTCCGATAGAGATCGATCAACGGGAGCATCAGCACCTTCTTGATGCTGTCGATCTTGGTGAGCACGAGGATGACGGGCTTGCCGAGCGACTTGAGCCGGTCGAGCACCTCGCGATTGCCTGGAGACACGAACAGCTCGGTGTCTTCCTTGATGCCTTCCGTCTCGACGAGAAACAGCACCACGTCGCTGTCCTGCGCCGCGTTGAGCGCAGCATCGACCATGAACTTGTTGAGCGCGCCTTTGGCCTGGTGAATGCCGGGCGTGTCGAAGAACGCGATCTGACCCTCGGGTTTGGTCACCACCCCGAGGATGCGCGTGCGCGTGGTCTGTGGCTTCGGTGACACGATGGCCACCTTCTCGCCCAGCAATCTGTTGAGAAGCGTGCTCTTGCCGACGTTCGGTCGGCCGATCAACGCGGCGTAGCCGCTGCGCATGCCGCGCCCCTTACACGGGTTCTTAAGCGCGCGTAATGGTCAGCTTGCGGACCACCACATCGGTCTTCGGGCGGTCGCCCGGGCCCTTGGGGATCACGTTGGCGACGCGATCGACGATGTCCTGGCCCTTGATGACCTCACCGAAGATGGTGTGCTTGTTGTTGAGCCAGGTGGTGGGAATCACGGTGATGAAGAACTGGCTGCCGTTGGTGTTCGGGCCCGCGTTCGCCATCGCGAGCAAGCCGGGCTTGTCGAAGCGACGGCCGCTCTGGAACTCGTCTTCGAACTTGTAGCCGGGCCCGCCGGTGCCGCGGCCAAGCGGGTCTCCGCCCTGCACCATGAACTCCTTGATGCAGCGGTGGAAGATCGTGCCGTTGTAGAGCGGCGTGTTCTTCTTGCTCTCGCCCGTCGCGGGGTCGGTCCACTGCTTCTCGCCCGTCGCCAGGCCCACGAAGTTCTCCACCGTCTTCGGAGCGTCCTTCGCGAACAAGCGCACGGTGATCGAGCCTTCGGTGGTGTCGAACTCCGCCAACAGATCGTGACCGGCGCGTGCGTCTTCCATCATGCCCATGGCTGCTTCTCCTCTTCGAGTTAAGGCGTTTCGGAAATCGTGATGCTGCTCATGACGACGGGCTCGAGCGGGCGATCGGCCGGATCTTTCGGCGTGCGCGAGATGGCCTCGACGACCTCGTAGCCCTTCACCACCTCACCGAAGATGGTGTGTTTGTGGTTCAGGTACTTCGGCGTCGACGTGGTGACGAAGAACTGCGAGCCATTGGTGTTGGGGCCCGCGTTCGCCATCGCCAGCAAGCCGACGCGATCGAACGTGCGCCCGCTCTGGAACTCGTCTTCGAAGTTGTAGCCGGGGTTGCCGGTGCCCGTACCGAGGGGGTCTCCGCCCTGAATCATGAAGCCCTCGATCACGCGGTGGAAGATCACGCCGTTGTAGAGCGCGATGCCCTTCTTCAATTCGCCCGTCGCCGGGTTCTTCCAATCGCGCTCACCGGTCGCCAGCCCGACGAAGTTCGCCACCGTCTTCGGAGCGTCCTTCGCGTACAGCTTGCAAGTGAACGAGCCGCGGTTGGTGTTGATGGTGGCGTAGAGATCTTTTCCGCTCATCGCCTTCGCGGTCCACGCGCCTGCACCGGCCGTCGACTGCGCGTCGTCCTTCTTGCAGGCGAGGAGCAGCACTGGAGCCAGCGCCGCCAGAATCAGCAGCGAGCGAGCCGACCGGCGACGAAGGAGCCGTCCCTGCGCGCAGCGCAGAGGCGAACGAGCGCATGAAATGAACGCGCGCTTCACTTCGCACCCTTCGTGTTGCTCGGCGCGTCGGTGGGGTTGGTCTCGCTGATGGTGACCTTGTTCATCACCACACGCTCGCCCCTGGTGAGCGAGATCGCCTCGACCACGTCGTAGCCCTTGATGACCTCTCCGAAGATCGTGTGATGGTTGTTGAGGTGATCGGGCAGCGAGGTGGTGATGAAGAACTGCGAGCCGTTGGTGCCCGGCCCGCGGTTGGCCATCGCCAAGAGCCCCAACTTGTCGAACTTGCGCCCGCTCTGGAACTCGTCGGCGAAGTTGTAGCCGGGGCCGCCGCTGCCGACGCCTTCGGGATCTCCGCCCTGAATCATGAAGCCCGCGATCACGCGGTGGAAGACGATGCCGTCGTAGTAGTTCCGCTTCGTCTTCTGGCCGGTCTTGGAGTCGGTGAATTCCTTCTCACCCGCGGCGAGGCCGACGAAGTTGGCGACGGTGTTGGGCGCGTCCTTCGAGAAGAACGAGATGACGATGTCGCCCTTCGACGTGGAGATGGTCGCGAAGAGCGGCTTCCCCTTCTTTGCCAGCGACATGAACTTGCCGTCACCGGCGACCGAGAGCGTCGAGGCGAGAACGAGGGGAAGAACGAACAAAGCCCCTCGGGGCGACGGCGATGGGCGGGGGAAGAGTCTCATGGGCGGCGAAAACTAGCTGCGCGCCCGCCGATCGTCTCTAAGAGAAATCAGGGAGCACGCGCGAGCAACATCTCGAGCGTCTTCTCGGCCGCGGCCTGCTCGGCTTCCTTCTTCGACTTGCCGGTGCTCCGCGCGAAGAGCTCGCCCGCGATGCTGACCTCGACCTCGAAGGTCTTCTCGTGTTCCGGGCCGCTCTCGGCGACCACGCGGTAGCGCGGGTTCGACTTCAAGCGGCTCTGCGCGGCTTCCTGCAACAGCGACTTGTTGTCGCGGCCGCTGCGCCCTTCCGCCACGCCGTCGAGCGCCTCGCCGAAGACCCGATCGACGAACGTGAGCGCCTCGGCGATGCCGTTGCCCAGATAGATCGCCGCCAGCACCGCTTCCAACGCGTCGGCGAGCAGCGAGCTCTTGTCGCGGCCACCAGTGAGCTCTTCTCCGCGCCCGAGGAGCAGCAACTCACCGAGCCCGATGGATCGCGCGACGCGTGCGAGACCCTCTTCGTTCACGATCAGCGCGCGCAGCTTCGAGAGCTCGCCTTCGTCGGCTTTGGGGAAGCGCTCCATGAGGCGCTGGCCGATGGCGAGATCGACGGCGGCGTCACCGAGGAACTCGAGGCGCTCGTTGTCTTCCTGCGGTTCGTCTTTGTGCTCGTTGCACCACGACTTGTGCGTCAGCGCGACGAGAGCGAGGCGGGAATCCTTGAACCT
>JAEUJS010000305.1 GCA_016792935.1 Archangium sp.
GCTGCCGCGCGCGCTTGAGCAGGAAGCCGAACTTCACGTCCTGGTTGCAGGCCACGCACGGAATCGGCGTCTTGCCGTTCAAGTAGCTCTGCACGAACGGAGAGACGACGCGGTCCTTGAAGAGCTCCTCGACGTTCGCGACGTAGAACGGAATACCGAGCTTCTCGGCGACCGCGCGCGCGTCGTCGATGTCGTCGGGGCTGCAGCACGAGCCGCACTGCGCGGTGCTCTCGTAGCTCCAGACGCGCAGCGTGATGCCGATCACCTCGTGACCCTGCTCCTTGAGGAGGGCCGCCGCGGCGCTCGAATCAACTCCGCCGGACATGGCGACCACCACGCGCAGCGGAGAACCGACCGGGGGCGGTTCGGAGCGAGCAGGCGAGTGGCGCATGCAGGCCTCGATGCCACAGAGAGCGGCTTCCTGAAACCAGATCAGCAGCGAAAAGCTGCTGCGGGAATACGGTCATCCACACCTTTTCCACAGGGAGCGGTGGATGTAGGTGTTCGCGCTGACCGCACGCGTCACGTTCGTTATCCAACGCCATTCTCATGATTTTACTGAGGAATCGGCGATCTCTCCGAGCGAGCCGACTTCGCTCGGAACACCCTCGTGACCGCGCGGGAGCCCACTGTGGGAAAGGCTGTGGGAAACGACCCGATCAGGCCTTGGGCGACCACCCGTGCAGCAATTTCGTCAGCTGTTCCGGGGTGTTACGAGCGGGCTCGTCGAGAACCTGATCGACGAGAAAGCGAGTGGCCTGGCCGATGGCTGGCGAGGGCCCGACGCCGAGCGTGGTCATGATGGCTTTGCCGTCGAGCGCGAGATCCTTTGCCGTGAGCGGAGGCCGCGCGTGGATCACGGGCAACAAGCGGTCGATGGTGATCGCGAGTTCTCGGGAATCATCAGTCAGGGCGTGGTGCATGGCGCACGCGTGAGCACCGCGATCGATCGTGATCTTCGCGAGGAAGCGACGGAGCTCAGCGTCGCTCGCAGTCGGTGCTGGCAGCTCGGTGATCTTCGCCAGCGCGGCGGCTTCTTCAGCCACTTTGTTCGGGAACTTGAGCCGCATCAGCGCGTCGCGCGCGTTCTGTTGCGCGTAGAGCAAGACGGCAAGACGCAGAGGCTCGTCGGCGGTCGCGCGCCCGACGGCCTCGAACGTGACGGCGATCTCTGTCTGGAACTCGAGAGCGGTGCCGTTGAGCCGCGCGGCGGCGTCAGCAGCTCGGAACGCCTCGGAAAATTGGGCGGCATCGCTGGTCGGCGCCGTTGGCTTTCCGGCGGCAAGGGTCCTGTGCGCGGAACGAGGCCTGGCCTCCGGAAGAAACGCTCCCAGCAATCCAGTCCGCTCGAGCAGCGTGAGCCCCTTCACCACTTGAGGACTCGCGAGCAGCTTCACGAACTCCTGGTGCACGCGCTCCTGCGCGACCTTGCGGAACACGTCGAGCGTCTGACCGATCGCCTTCTCGGTCTCGGCCTCGAGCTCGAAATCCAGGACCGTCGCGAACCGCACCGCGCGCAACGGACGCAGCCCATCTTCACTGAAGCGATCGAACGCCTTGCGCACGCAGCGCACCGTGTGCCGCGCCAGATCGCCCTGCCCGTCGAAAGGGTCGACCAGGTCGTTCTTCACCGGATCCCACGCGATGGCGTTCATCGTGAAATCGCGCCGCGAGAGGTCGGCCTCGATGTCTTCGTGGAAATCGACCTTCGATGGGCGACGGCCATCGAGGTACTCGGCCTCGGCGCGGAACGTCGTGACCTCGACGTGTTCCCCCTTGAGCACCACGGTGACGGTGCCGTGCTCGATGCCGGTGGGGATCACCTTCTTGAACAGCTTCTGCACCTGCTCCGGGCGCGCGCTCGACGCGACGTCAAAATCCCTGGGCTTGCCGCCACGCAGCAGATCGCGAACACACCCGCCGACGAGAAACGCGCGAAAGCCACCCTCGTGGAGCGTCTTCACCGCCTCGAGCACGGCGGGCGGAACCGAAGATGGATTCAACGTCGTCACGCCGACGTTCTACGCCGAGTCGCGCGCGAACTGACGCGGGGAATCACTCCCCCTCAGCGAGTCGCCGGGCGAGCGCAGTGGTGGCGGCCTGCGTGCGGTTCTCGACGTGCAGCGCCTTCATCACGGAGCTGACGTGCACACGCACGGTCGCCGGAGAGATCTTCAAGCGCTCGGCGATCTCCTGATTGCTCGAGCCCTTCGCGAGCAACCTGAGGACCTCACGCTGCCGCGGAGAGAGCAGGATCTCTTCAGGCGCCGGAATCGACGCCAACGCCGGAGCGTACGTCCCCCCGTCGAGCACCAGCTGGAGCGCGCTCAACAGCTCGGTGCTCGGCGTGCGCTTGTGCACGTAGCCGCGGGCTCCGGCCTTGAGCATCGCGGCGGCTTCGGCTCCGGGATCGGACCCGGTCACCAGCACGATCGGCGCGTCGCCACTTCGCTCACGAACTGCGTCGAACGCCACGCGCCCGCGAACACCCGGCAGCCCGAGGTCGAGGAGGATCAGATCGAATGTCGCGCCGCGCTCCAACTCTGAGAACGCGTGTTCGGCCGAAGTCACCGGCACGACCTCGACCTGCGGCCCCAGACGATCGAGCACGCTCCGCAGCGCGTCGGCAAAGAGCGAGTGGTCGTCGATCAGCAGAATTCGAAGAGGCCCGGCCATGTAGAGCCGGACAGTTTGTCACAGCCCCGTATTCAGTAGAGCGGAGTTGCAGCCGCCGTCACCGCGTCGCACGCCTCGGCGGTGTTGAGCATGTCAGACCGCACGCGGCCGCCGTCGATCGCCAGGCGCATGATGAAGCCCTGCGTCGAGATGTCGCCTTCCTTCCACGCCTTGCACTTGCCGCGGATCTCGTCCTGCGTCTTCGCCTCGAAGGTGAAGGCGCGGCGATCCATCTCGCCCTTCACGCGCCACGACCTGGGCTGCGCGTTGGGGTTGAGCTGCAGCTGCACGAGGCTGGCGTACTTCGCGCGCACGTCGAGCGACTTGAAGCGCGTGCCGTAGGCGACGGCGTCGGCGGGGTTGATCACGCGGTTCATGAACGCGCTGGCGGCGTCGAAGCGCGCCTTGTCGTCAGGCAACTGGTCGAGGAGCACGGCGAGCTGCGCAGCGGTCAGCGCCGACGTGGCGAAGGCCGTGAGCGCGAGCTTGAGGCGCTTCTTGTCGTTCTTCTCGGCGGTGACGATCGCGAGCGAGGTCTGGAAGGTCTGGCGATCGATCGCCACCAGACCGTTGCGCGTCATCGAACAACCGAGCTCCGGGCCAGCTCCACAGTCGACGGCCACGGGCTGCGTCGGCTGCGGAGCGCTGGTGATCGCGAACCGCACCTCGCGGTAGCCGAGCTCCCGGCCCTTGTCGTCGGCCACGCTGACGCGCGCGATGAAACGGCCGCGCGCGGTGTCGAGCGTCGTCAGCTTCGAGCGCAACACCGTGAACGTCCACGCGTTCTGCCAGACGAAGGGATCCGCGGGGACGCTCCACTTCTGCGTGCGCTCGAGCTCGCTCCACGGACCGTCGGCCGAACGCACGCGGAACACCAGATTGAACGCCTGCCCCTTGATGCCGCGCAGCGTGAGCGACGGCACCGAGATCTTCACCGACTGATCATCGAGCGAGGCCTGCAGCGCGCTGAGCTTGGCCACCGCGAAGTCGTCGTCGTCGTTGCGACGCTCGGGGCTGTAGTTCGTGGCGCGCGTGTCGCTGACGAGGTCCATCGTCACCAGGATCCCGTCGAGCACCGCGTCGGGGCAGCCCTGGTACGACGCGAGCGCGTGGAGATCCGACAGATCATCCATCACGCGCGACAAGCCACGCGGGCGAACGCGCTGCTCGTCGAGGCGATCGGCAAGCTCGACGATTCGCTCGGAGACGGGGCTTCGGCAGGTCCCTCCGGCCCGCCGAGCCCGAATCGAGACGCGATCGAGTTGGTCGACCACGTCGTCGAAGCGCACCGGCTGCGCCGCAGCGAGCGACGCGCTGAGCACGATCGCGAGGGAGCACAACTTTCGCACGCTGTTCATTTCTTCCCCTTCCGCAGCTGCTTCCAGATCGGACTGCCTTCAGTGGTGGCCTGCTTCGTGATCTCGTCGGCGAGACGCTCAGCGAGCGGCATCACGTCGAGCGGAGCGTTGCTCGAGAGATCGACATCGAACGTCTCATCGATATCGGCGTCGCCCACGCTCGCGGTCACGGACAACGTGCCCTTGCGCGAGCGCAGCGATCCGTCGAGGCGCAGCTCATCGATGGTGATCAGCTCGGCGTTCTCAGCGGCCATCTTCGCGATGCGATCGACCGCGCCCCACCCTGCGAGGCCCTGCTCGGCGAGCTTGTTGCCCGTCTTGATGCTCGCCAGCGTCGCCTTCGCCGTCTGGAGCTGGGCGTACTTCTGGCCCTTCTCGATCTCCTTCACGGCGGCTCGAGTGACGTCGACCGTCTTGCCCGATGCCTTCAGCGTCGCCTTCGCGCCATCGAGCGTGTCGCACAACTTCCACGCGGGCCCGAGGTCGTCCTTGCACTTGTCCTTCGCACGATCGATCGCGCGCTCGGCCTTGCGCAGCTTCTTCTTCGCGCGCTTGAACGCCTTCTTCGCCTTTCGGTAGTCCTTGCCGACGTCGTCATCGAGCCGGTCGAACGCGGCCTGCGCGTCTTTCTCTGCGTTGGCAGACCCTTGCGAGACGGCGGCAGCGGCAGCCTTGCGTGTCTGCGCGTTGGCTTGCAGCGCGGCGAGCAACTTCTTCCAGAACGCCTTCTGCCCCTCGGGATCAGCGCTCACCTCGAGGCCAAGCGCGAAGTCAGTCGACCTGGTGAGGTCGTCTCCTTCGGACTCGGCGCGGATCTTCAGCTTTCCGAGATCCGCGACCTCGGTCTCGATCGCGAACTGCGCGCCCTGGCGATCGATGTTGATGTCGACCGCGCCCGCGTAGCGCAGCACCTCGATGCGACCGGCGATCGTGAAGTGGCCCGCGGTGTCGGCCTTCGCCTGACGCTCGAGCTGCGCGATCTCGGCCTCGAGATCTTCCTTGTCTTCCTTGAGATCTGCCTTGTCGTCGTCGTCCTTCGCCTTCGCGAGGGCCTTCTTCGTCGCCGCGAGCTCGGCCTTGCGATCGTCGAGCTTCTTCTTCGCCTTCGCCGCGCGCGCCGCCGCCGCGGGATCAGGTGGAGAGCCCGGCATCGGCACCAGCACGTCGATCACCGCTCCCTTCACCGCGAGGACGTTGGCGATCTGGAGGTCGTTGGGCCTGGTGTAGAACTTGAGGCCGCGCGCGAGCGAGACCTCGCTCTCCACCACGCCGAGGTTGGTCGTCATGTAGCGCGCTCCGCCGCTCACCTTCACGCCCACGCCTTCGATCGCCGGGAGATCACACGTCACGCCCGGAGTCGTCAGCGCCACGTCGACATCGGTGAACGCGATGAGCGGCAGGTTGAGATCGTTCACGGAGTCCGTGATGTGATCGATGCCGGGGCCGACGGCGGCCATCGCGGCCTGATCTTTCGGATCGCTCATCGCGGCCTTCATCGGACCGGTGGCGATCGACTTCACGAGCGCGGCCATCACCTCGAGCTGCGCCTGGGGGCCGAACTCGCTGCCCTTGAAGCGAATCGCCACCTTCTTCGGCACCGGAGCCGGCACCGCGGCCTGCAAGTTGAGACACATCGCCATCGGCGCGTACTTCTTCTTCGCGATCGACATGCCGGCCTGGAAGCCCATGTCGACCGACCCATCGACGCTCGCGCCGATCGTCACGACGACAGGCGCGACGATGGTGAGTCCCTCGAGCCCGACGGGATTGACCCAGTTCGTCTCGAGTGCGCCGGTGAACGAGAACGAGCCCGCGGTGCTCGCGGCGATCGAGCCCTTGAAGGCGAGCGGCTGCTTGTCGATCGGCACGAGCAAACGAACGGCGAGTCCGAAGCTGGCGACGGTCGCTCCGCTCTTGTTGGAGACGCTGAGGAAGATCTCCGGCGCTTCGATCGAGAAGCCCTTCGGCAGGCCCTCGACCTTCGGAATGTTGCTCATCGCTGCGGCCACGCGGAACGAGCCGGTCTTCGCGTCGAGAGAGCCGCTCATCGCGACCGGGCCGCGCATGCCCCAGCCATCACCGCCGAGCTTCTGTGCGTCGATGCGAGTCAACAGCGAGACGCCGTCGGCGAGCGTGATCTTCGAGCCGGGAATACCTGAGGCGGAGTCGATGAGATCCTGCACCACTCCTGGAACCTGGGAGTCGCCCTTGCCGACTGCGACGACCAGATCGAGCGGAGGCAGCTCCGGCATGCCCTGCGGCTTCGGGCCCGTCGCCTGGACGATCTTCATCAGATCGAAGTTCTGCAGCTTCACCAACACGAGCGGCTGGCCCGAGAGCACCACCGCGCCGGTGCCTTCGAAGTCGCGCCACGCCATGCGCCCAGCGAGCGCCGCCGTCATGGTCGCGGGAGTGAACGCGATGGCGAACTGCTTGAACTTGAAGTCCCTCGCCCCGGGGCCGACGAAGCCGAGATCGAGATCTCCGTTGAGCGCGAGCGTCAGTTCCTTGAGCGCGTTGTTCTCGACGTCGATGGTGAACTCTCCGTCGTAGTCAGCGCGATCGATCTTCACCTTCGCGCCCAGGCCGAGCGAGAAGCCCTTCACCTTCGTCTTCCCCGCGTCCTTCGCTGCGCTGATCGTTCCGCGCACCGAGACCGACTTGAGCTCGACCTTGCTCAGCCCGAACGCGTCCTTCCACGAATTGCCGGTGGACGTGCCCTCGACCGCGACGTCGTACGCATTGCCGCTCGAAGTGAAGGTCAGCTTCGTCTTCGGGAGCGAGAACGTGCGGCCGGTGAACGCGAGCGTGCTGTCGAGCTGCTCACCCGAGAGCGAGAACGAGCCCGCGGTGCGCGTGAAGGTGAACGTTGCGTTTCCGAGCGTGAGCCTGGGGCTGGTGAGCACCGTGAACGGAGCCGGCACCATCGACGGCACGGACAACTTCAACGAGTAGTCCATGGCTCCGAGCTGCGGAGGGCTCGCCGACATCAACGACTCCACCAGCGTTCCACCCGTGGTGCCGACGATGCCGAGCGGCGTCTGCGGAAGAAGTCCCGCGGTGCGCAGTTGGCCGAGCGTACCGTCCGTCCCGACTTCCAATTGTGCGGAGAGCGTCACGCCACTGCCGAAGGCGATCGCGGGAAACGACTTTCCGCCCGGGAGCGT
>JAEUJS010000054.1 GCA_016792935.1 Archangium sp.
GTCACCGCAAACGGTCGAAATCGCTATCGGCGCGGCGCTTGCTGAGTAGCTTCCGCACGCCGATGGCCACGGTCCTTCCTGCCCTCTCTCTCCTCGTCGTACACGCAGCTTCACTTTCGACTTCGTCGGTGCCCGGAGCTGGCCGACAGGAGACGATCCTCACCCTCGACGCGCCGACAGCAATTCATCTGTCGGCGCGAAGTGCATCGGGGACCTCGTGCGAGATCAGCGATCGCGTGCGCGGGCCGTTCGCGTCAGCCGGGAGTGTCGGCGGACAGAACTGTGAGCTCGACCTGTTGCTCGATGCGGGTCAGTACAAGATCCGCGTCGAGTCGCCCAAGCGCGGGAAGGGGACCGTCACCATCTCGGCGACGCCGTTCCTCGAGGTGAACGCCTCTCCGCCGCGCATCGTGCCGGGCTCGTCGACCACGGTGACGTTGAAGCGGCAGATGCAGGCCACCTTCTGGTTGTCGATGAAGGAGCGTGGCGTGCCGTGGGTGCGCGTCTCCGGCCGTCACGCCGGTGAAGTGCGGCTGTGGAAGAACGGCGAGTGGCTCGAGCCCGATCGTCCGTGGCGGCAGCAGTTCTCTCCGCGGCCGGGCCAGCCGATGCACGAGTGGTGGCTCGATCAGCAGCTCGAGGCCGGCGAATACAAGCTCGTCGTCTACGGGCGCGATTCCACGACCGTGACCGGCGCGTCGATCGATGACTCGCTCACGGTGGAAGCTGGTTTCCGAAGCGGACCCGTCGAGCGGCAGGTCGCGTTTTCGCTTCCGGCGTCGGGTGTCTTCGCGGTGCAGGTGCCGAGCGAAATGCTCGCTGGCGTCGTGTCGCTCGACTCGTCTCCGCCGTCGGCAGTCGATTTCCAGGCGCTGCGCGGCAACGTGCGATCTCCCGCGACGTACTGCCGCATCGAGAAGGGCGCGGTCGGCCCCGAGTGCACGCTGACCGTCGATGGTCGCGACGACAAAGCCCTCGGGGGCGACGGCGTTGGGGGAAAGATGACGGTGCTCGTGGTGCGTGGTCCTCCGGGGACGCGCGGCACCGTCGAGTGGGCGCCGTATCGCAGCGACACGTTGACCGCGCAGTTCGGCGGCTACTGGGGTCCCTCGACCAACACGCTCACGTTCAAGGGCACGAAGGGCAATCACCTCGTCGCGGTGAACGATCTTCCCGCTGACTTCGACTCGCCTCCGCTCAGCTGCCAACTCGAGCAGTTGAAGACCGACGGATCTGTGGGAGCGATCGTCGCGCGCTCGATGATCTCGCTCGGCGAGGGCGAAAAGCTGGAACGCGACTTCAACTACAACGGCTCCGGCGCGGTCATCTGGTTCGAGATCAAGCAGGGCGGCAACGTGTTCAGCCGCGTGCTGTCGAATCGCCGCTGGCGCATTCAGACCACCGGCGGCCGAAAGAGCGCGTGTGAGATCTACCGCGTCGAGAACAGCGGCCTGAAGCGCCTCACGCAGAGCAAGGCGGAGCAGAAGGACTGCAACGAATTGCTCTCGCTGGATCCCGGCGTGTACCAATTGCAACTGACCTCGGGCCTCTCGGGCGTCGAGCAACTGCGCATCGGGCCTGATGGAGACACCAGCGCGAAGGCGGTCGGTGCGCGCGGTGGCTGCGTGATTCCCAACGTGCAGCTCGAAGACGTGACGTACCGGCTGACGCTCAATCGCATGGGCTCGATCTCAGTGCGTGGGCTGACGGTCGCTCCGCTGCCGTTGTCGGGGAACTCGCCGCTGCACATCCAACTCGATGCGCGGCAGACGATCGAAGTGCCGGTGAAGTTCGGAACGGCCGTCACTGCGCGTGCTTCTGGTGGTCTGGCGTTCACGTGCGCGCTGAAGAGCGGCTCGGTCTCGAACAGCTCCGGTACGTGCAACATCGGAGCGACGAGCGACACGCTCACGCTCGGCAACACGTCTGATCAGGCCCTCTCGTTGACCATCGCGAAGCCCGGAGCGATGCCCGCGTTTGGCTCTCCCGTGTCGTACGTGCCGAACCTCGCGCCGATGCCGCGCATCACGCCAGACGCGCCGCTGTGGTTCGACTTCGCGAACGGCCAGACCAACTCGGTGGCCTTCGACGTCGAGCAACCGGGTCTCTACAACGTGACCACGCTGGGCCTGTTGTCCACCGATTGCCGACTCCGCACGCCGGTGATCGACGAGGTGGCGCGCGACGGAAATCGCACGGGCCGCGGCCGCAACTGCCTCGTGCAGACGTACTTGAACAAGGGCCGCTACTTGTTCTCCGCGCAGACCGTCGGTCAGTCGCGCGGCCGTGGAGCGATGGCGTTGTCTCGTCGTCCCGCGAAGGAATTCCCCGGCATCACCGGCGAGGGCGAGCAGTACTTCCGCGTCGAGGCCGGAGAGCTGGTGCAGCAGAAGCTGGTGGTGAAGACCGAGGGCCAGTTCGATCTCTCGACCAACGGCCAGGGCGCTCCGCAGATGCAGTGCCGCATCGATGATCCCGAAGGCTGGCCGCTCGAGACCGTTCCTTCTGCGTGCGCGGGTCGTCGTCAGATGCGCGCGGGCACGTGGCTGTGGACGCAGCTGCCGCTCACCGTCGAGTCGATGCGTCACACGTCTCTCTTGAAGGTGCGCGAGGCCGTCACGCTCAAGGGCAACAAGCCGCACAAGGTCGACTACTTCAATTGGTACACGGCAGAGCTCGGGAGCGACGGCAAAGACGAGTTCCTCTTCACGCTCGAGGGAGAGACGCAGCTCGACGTGGTGTTGACCGGCGGGATGCAGGGTCGCGTGTTCCTGCTCGAGAAGGACAAGGCGCCCAGGGCCGTCGAGGTCGTGCCTCCGATGCAGCCCGCGAACGACAGCGGTGATTCGTACGAGTCGGAATCCGGCGGCGGAGAAGGCTCTGAATCTGAGTACCAACCGCCCGAGCGTGACTACGGCGACGGCGAAGGTGACGGCGAGTACCAGGAAGGTGGCGAAGGTGACGTGCCACAGACCGCTCCGGTCGAAGTCGCGCAGGCGCGCGCGGCGCCGCCTCCTCCTTCCGGCGTGAAGGTCACCCTGCCCGCTGGTTCGTACAAGTTGGTCACCGAGCATTCGCGCGGAGACATCGGCGTCACGTACCAGCTGCACCTCGGCTCGGTGACGATGTTGCCGGGCATGGCGCGCTCGCTGCCTGCGCCTTCGACGGTGCCGCTGCTCGTGCCGCGCGATGGAACGCTGCGTCTGCGCACCGAAGGGGAAGTCGACGTGCGCTGCCGAATTCTGAACGAGAACAACAAGCTCGTGCTCGAGGGCTCGGAGAACGGCGCTGACTGGAACTGCGCGGTCGCGGAGCCGATGAGCAAGGGCCGCTACACGCTGGTCCTCGAAAGCGAGACGCAGCAGGCCGGCACCACGAAGCTCACCGTCTCTCTGCCGACGGTCGAAGACAAGGGGCCGCTGACCGACGCGCAGAAGCTGACCCTCGGTGGCGCGGTCGCGTCCTGGTCGATTCCGCTCGGAGAGAAGGACGCGGTGCAGGAAGTGTCGATCAAGTCGCAGGGCCGCACGCCGATCTCCTGCGCGCTCGAAGCGGGAGATGGCACCGTCGTTCACCGCAAGAGCCGCGTGACCGACTGCACGATGTTGGTGCGGCCGCAGCTGCAGAAGTTCCGTGTGCGCGCGTGGACGACCGATGGAAGCGCTGGCGTGGTCACTGGCTACAAGTCGCGCGCGATCGCCACGGGCAGTGCGGGCTCGCTGTCTGCTGACGCCGCCATCGCGGTGAAGGTGAACCGCAGCGGCCGCTACAAGACGAGCGCCGGCGTGTACTGCATCGGAGCGGCTGACGTCGGGCTGCTCCGCAACTGCGGCCCCGAAGTGTCGCTCGAGAGCGGCTCGACCGTGTTCGCGGCGCTCGGCGGCAAGAGCGTGTCGCTGTCGCTCGACGAGAACATCGCCAGCGCTGACGGCAAGACGTTCAGCTTCCCGCTCTCGCGGCAGCCGTTCATTCAGGTCGTGAAGGGCTCGGGCAACGCGTTGTTCCTCGTCGAGGCGCGCGTACAGCACGGTGAGCGTGCGGCGCCGTCGTGCGCGTTCGAGGGAAGTGGTGCGGTGCGCGAGCGTCGTGAGACGGCGTGCTTCGCGGCTTCTCGTGTCGGTGCCGATGCGACGACGCGGCTCTGGGCTCCCAGCGAAGGAGAGATCGACAGCTCCCTCACCCGTCGCGCGATCTCACTCCCCGAGAAAATGGATCCGCTCACCACGGGGCGAAAGCGCCTGACGTTCAAAGACGTGGGCCGCTTTGCGTTGCCGAAGAACTCCCGCGCTCGCCTCGAGTTGACGATGCCGCGCAATGCGTGGGCGGTGCTCCTCGACGAGAGCGGAGCGTCGATCGATCTTTGCGCGCCCGCTGCTGATCTGCGCCGCTGCATCCTCACCGGTCAGGCCGGAAGCCTGGTGCTGGTGTCGAGCGATGGTCAGGCCGATTGCACCACGGTGTTGCTCGAGGGAACTCCGACCAACATCGCGTTCACGGGGCTCTATGAAGATTCTCCGCGGCAGCCGGGCACGGTGCGGTTGTCGGTGCCGCCTGGAGACGCTGAGCGGCTCGCGACGATCGAAGGCGCGTTGAAGTGCACGGTCGCGCTGACCGACGGAACGCGCATCGCGTCGTGCAAGGCGAAGGTGCCTGCGAAGTCGGGCGCGGAACTGCTCATCGAGCACGGAGTTGGTCCGGTGCGCGCGATGGTGCACGGCCCGGGTCGCGACAAGTGGGCGCGGCTGGGAATCGAATTGCCGGTCGTTCCCGGAGCGGGTCTGAGCGCGTCAGTCGCCGTTCCGCTGCAGGCGGGTCGCATCGATCGCACGCTGGTCGTCGACAAAGAGGCCGTCGTGCGCGTCGCGTCGGAGAGCGGCGTGTGTGGCCTCTTCAAGGGCAACGATCTCTTGAGCGTCGATGGCCAGGACACGGGCTGCGAGCTGGTGCGCGTGTTGTCGCCGGGCACCTACCGACTGCTCGTGCGCCCGTTCGCAGGTCGCGTGCAGCCGGGCACCCTGCGCTGGACCGCGGAGCCCGTCACGCAGCTCGCCGAAGGCGTGGGTGGTGACGACTGGCTCGCTCCGGGTGAAGTGCGCTTGTTCCGCTTCGACACCGCGAACAAAGGAAAGATCGGCCTCGGCGTGCAGGCGAAGAGCGAGCTGATCGAGTGCGCTGTCTACAACGACGGCTACCAACTCCTCGGTGAGGGCTGTCACCAGTACCTCGGCCTCGACAAGGGTCGCTTCCTGTTGACCGTTCGCAATCCGCCCGCGCCTGGTGCGTCGCCGCTCGCGTTCAAGCCCGTGCTGCTCGGCTTGAGCGGAGAGAAGAACGACGTGCCTGAGGAATACCTGCGCGAGTTCTTCGGACGGGTGGGGGTGTCCCAGTGAGCTCCATGATCTCTATGCGTCACATCGTGTTGTTGGCTGTGTTGTCAGTTCCCGCGTTCGCGCAGTACCGCCCGGCCGATCAAGGCCAGCGACCGAGCGCCGGCGGAATTCTCCCCGAGCAATTCCTGCGCGGCTTCGATCCCATCACCGTCTACTTCGGCGGCGATCAAGTCGCGGACAAGGCCAACGCCGACGACGGCAACAAGCG
Organism: Archangium sp.; assembly: GCA_016792935.1. Taxonomy (GTDB): domain Bacteria; phylum Myxococcota; class Myxococcia; order Myxococcales; family Myxococcaceae; genus Archangium_A. The sequence goes on from JAEUJS010000054.1 coordinate 5,599, forward strand.
CCTGAAGATCACGCCCGAGTGGCCTGGCGCGTACGTGTGGGTCGACAAGAAGACGCTCCAGTTCCGCCCTGCAGAACCCTGGCCCGCACTCGCGCGCTTCCAGGTCGAGGCGAGCGGCAATCGCAAGGTGCTGACGACGATGATGTCGGCTCCGAGCGCGATGTCGCCGTCGCCGGGCACCGAAGGGCTGCGTCCGTTCCGCGTCGTCACCCTCACCTTCCCGCAGGCGTACCCGGTCGCGTCGCTCAAGAAGATGTTGTCGATCGAGATCCGCGATCTGCCCGGCCTCGGTGACTCGCCGGCGCGCAAGGTGAACAGCTACGCGCTCGCTCCGCTGCCGCGGGCGACGCACCGTGATCCCGCGACGTGGACCGTCACGCTCGACGAAGACGTGCCCGAAGGAAAACAGCTGGTCGTCAACATCAGCCTCGCGCTCGGCAACGAAGGCATGACGCTGTGGCAGGGCCGCGCTTCGACGCGCACTCCGTTCACGCTCACCGAGGTGCGCTGCGGAAATTCGGTGTTCCCGCTCGTCGGTGGAGCGTCGACTCCGAAAGATCTCGCGCTCGGCTGTGGAAATCGCGGCGACATGCCGCAGCTGGTGTTCTCCGCTCCGGTGCAGGACCTGACGCTGACCGCGCTGCGCAAGCTGGTGCGGCTCGAGCCGTCAGTTCCGGATCTTCGCTTCAGCAACTACGGCTCTCGCGTGCAGCTGGTCGGCAAGTTCGTGCCCGACACGCTCTACAAGTTGTCTCTGGCGAGCGCGCCGATTCGCGATGACGCGCAGCGCCCGTTGCGTGAGGTGAAGGCCGCCGACGTCTACTTCCACCTCGGGTGGAAGACGCCCTTCCTCGCGTGGACGCAGGGCACCGCGATCCTCGAGTCGAAGGGACCGCGCACGTTGCCGCTGCGTGGCTACGGCGAAGCGCGCGCCGACGTTCGCGTGTACCGCGTCGATCCGATGCACGCCGGCATGTGGCCCTGGCCCGCGTCGCCGGTGGTGATCGACGAGCAGTCTGATCCGCCCTTCCCCGGTGAAGAGCCGACCGTCACCGCGATGCCGTCGGACTACGCAGACTCGTCTTCCGTCCAGCGCCACATTCGGTTGCTCGGCAGTCCGCTCGTGTCGCGGTTGGTCGATCTCCCGCTGCAGGACAAGTCGGGCGCGACGACGTTCGGTCTCGATCTCAAGCCGCTCCTCGATGACGTCGTGGGCGCGAATCGTCCTGGCACGTACTTGATCGGCCTGCGTCGTCTCACGGGCCGTTCGGAGCGCGCGTACATGCGCGTGCAGATCACCAACCTGAGCATCACGAGCGTCGAAGAGACCGGACGCGCCGTGCTCTACGTGCGCACGCTCGACGGCGGAGATCCCGCGCGTGGCGCGACGGTGAAGCTCGAAGGCCGTCAGACCATCCCCGCGACGACGGCGCAGCCCGCGCGCACCATCGACGTCAACAAGGTGTTCACCGCCGACAACGACGGCCGGCTCGAGGTGCCTCCGCTCGGGTGGGACTCGATCAACCGCGTCTCGATCTCTCAGGGAGACGACGTGCTGGTGATCGACCCGCGCGAGCCGCTGCCTTCGTTCGCGAACAACCACTGGTCGTCGTCGGGTCAGTGGCTGTCGTGGCTGCTCAACAAGTCGATTCCTGCTCCGATCAACGACACCACGCTGGGCTTCATCTTCCCCGAGCGCGGCATCTACCGACCGGGAGAGCCCGTCTTCATCAAGGCCTTCGTTCGCAACAAGGTGAGCGGAGAGCTGCGCGTGCCGGCAGATCTCAAGCGCTACGGCATTCAGGTCATCGGGCCTGATGGCACCGCGTATCCCGTCACCGTGAAGACGTCGGTGCTCGGCGGTCTCGAGGCGACGTTCAAGGAAGCGGACGCTCCGACGGGCGACTACACGCTCTCGCTCTTCGACAAGAACCCGGAGTCGTTCCTCGCGCGCCGCGGCTTCAAGATCGAGGCGTACCGGATTCCGACGTTCGAGGTGCAGCTCACGGGCTCACTGCGCGTTCGCAACGACGGACCGTTCAAGGTGAAGGCGCTCGCTCGCTACTACGCAGGTGGCAACGTCGCGAATCAGCCCATCGCGTGGACCGTCACGCAGCGCGCGTGGGATTGGTACCCGAAGGGTCTGCCTGGCTTCCTCTTCGCGAACTCGACGCAGTTCGCTCGTCCGGCGTCGCAGCAGTCTCCTGGCGTCACCTCGCAGCAAGGCGAGCTCGACGACAACGGAGCCGCTGAGATCACGATGAACCCGCAGCTCGATCTCGACGGCAGCCCGCGCATCTATCGCTTCGAAGCGACGGTGACGGGACCCGACGAGCAGCCGGTCACGACCACGACTGAGGTGAAGGCGCTCCCGTCGTTCGTGCTTGGTTTGAAAATTCCGCGCTACCTCGAGAAGGCCACCGAGCTGAAGCCCGAGGTCGTCGCCGTTGGAGTCGATGACAAGCCGATGAAGGGCCAGGAAGTGCGCGTGCGCGTGTTCCGCCGCGTGTGGCACTCGACGCTGCGCGAGACGTCCTTCGCGACGGGTGCCGCGAAGTACCAGACCGAGCAGGAAGACGTGCAGGTCGCCGAGAAGGTGCTGACCAGCGCGACGGAAGCGGTGAGCAACGCGTTCCCCATCACCGAGTCGGGCGTGTACGTGGTCGAGCTCTTCGCCCGCGACAAGCTGGGACGTGTGCAGACGTTGAGCGCCGACCTCTACATCGGCGGCTCGACTCCGCAGAGCTGGCAGAAGTCGCGCGACGGCGTGTTCGAGCTCAAGCCCGACAAGAAGGAATTCACGCCCGGCGACGTGGCGCACATTCTCGTGCAGAGCCCGTTCGTCACCGCGCGCGCGCTGGTGGTCATCGAGGAGCCGGGCGGCAACCGTTACCTGTGGAAAGACGTCGGCGGCAGCAAGGCCGTCATCGACGTGCCCATCACCGATCGCTTCGTGCCCAACCTGCCGGTGCACGTGGTGTTGATGCGTGGACGGCTGGGCGAAGGGAAGACCGACGACGCGCGCTACAAGCCGGCCACCGTCGCGAGCTCGATCGATCTCACCGTCACCGCCGCGAAGAACCTGGTGCTGGTCAACGTCGCGCACCCCGAGCAGGCGCGCCCGGGCACGAAGCACGACTTCACCATCACGCTCACCGACGATCAGAAGAAGCCCGTCGGCGGCGAAGTCACGTTGTGGTTGGTCGACGAAGCCGTGCTCTCGCTCGCGAAGGAAGGCTCGCTCGATCCGTTGACCGAGTTGATCAAGCGCAACCAGCGCGCGGTCAGCATTCGAGACAGCCGCAACCTCGTCGTCGGCCGCGTCAGTGAGCTCGAAGAGGAGCCGGGCGGCGACGGCAGTGATGAAGAAGGCAGCGGCTCGAAGAAGATGGTGCGCAAGAACTTCCAGACCGTGCCGTACTACCAGGCGACGTTGACCGTTCCTCCGAGCGGCAAGCTGGTGGTGCCGGTGCAGCTCTCGGACGATCTGACGACCTTCCGTGTTCGCGCGGTGGCGGTCAGCGGCGGCATGCGCTTCGGCATGAAGCAGAGCTCGCTGAAGGTGCGCTTGCCGGTCCTGGTGCAGCCGCAGTTGCCGCGCTTCGTGCGCATGGGTGACTCGTTCTGGCCGGGCGCCGTGGCGCGTCTGGTCGAAGGCGCGGAAGGCCCCGGAGTCGTCGACATCAAGATCACCGGACCGATCGCGAACCTGTCTTCCGACGCGAAGGGCAATCTGGTCGACGGCAAGACCACCTCGCAGGAGAAGATCGACCTCAAGAACAACAAGGCGATCTCAGTGCTCACCGGCGCGACGGTGAAGAGCACGAACTCGTCACGCGAATCGAGCGTCACCGTGCGCGTGGACGTCACGCGACTGAGCGACAAGGCGGGCGACGCGTTCGAAGTGAAATTGCCGGTGCTCCCCGATCGCAACATCGAGAAGCGCGCGCTGTTCACCACGTTCCAGCCGGGAAAAGTGAACGCGCCCGAGTATCCCGAGACGCCGCGCGTCGGCACGGGCAGCCAGACCATCATCTTCACCAATCAGCCGGGCTTGCTCGAGCTGGCGAGCGGTCTCGAATACCTGTCGGCATATCCGCACGGGTGTCTCGAGCAGCGCATGTCGCAGGTCTCTCCGGATCTCGCGCTCGGTGGATTCTTGAAGAAGCTCGAGCTCGACACGCGCTTCACGCCGCTGGTGAACGCTTCGACCAAGCGCATCCTCGACGAGCTGAAGCAGCACCAGGATGAGCAGGGCTTCTTCAGCTACTGGCCCGGCAGCTCGGGAGACGTCGCGCTCACCGCGCAAGGCGTGGAGTTCATGGTCGCCGCGAAGAAGGCCGGCATCAGCGTCGACGACGCGGTGCTCAAGCGCGCCACCGATGCGCTCAAGCGCGTGCTGCGCACCGACTTCAACGGGCTGTGGGCGGACTATCGCTACAACCAGCAGACCGCCGCGCTGCGTGCCCTCGGGATGACGGGGGAGCTCGACGAGAACTACCTCGTGGAGCTGTTCAACAAGCGCAAGTCGATGGACGCGGTGGCGCTGGCGGATCTCACCAGCGCGATGTCGCTGCGGCCCAACACGTTCGGCACCAACCTCACCGCGCTCAAGAGCGAGCTGTGGGACAGCGTGGTGTTCAAGCTGGTGAAGGGCCAGCAGGTCTTCGACGGCGTGCGCGGAGATCGCACCACCTGGAGCGGCCTGTACCTCGGCTCTTCCGCGGCGACGACGGCGGCGGTGTGGGAAGCGCTCATCAAGACCGACCCGTCGAACACCAAACACACGATGATCCGCGATGCGTTGCTCTCGCGTGGTGATCCGCGCTGGGGCTGGGGCAGCACGCACGCCAACCGTCGCGCCATCGCCGCGCTCGGTGTGTACCTGGAAAAGAACACCACTCCGCAGGCGAAGACGACCGTCACGATTCCCGGCGTCGACACCATCTCGCTCGAGAACGACAAGCGCGCGGCGCGGCGCACCATCGAGAGCGACGTTCCCGCGGTGGTGACGGTGACGGGTGGTGCGCTGAGCGCGCGCGTGCAGCAGAGGTTCCTGCCCGCGGGTGCTGGCTTCTCGGTCGAGCCGAAGAAGGAAGGCTTCATCGTCTCGCGTTCACTGACGTGGATTCACAGCGACGGCTCCGCTCCGACGAAGCACGACGACAAGACCGGCACCACGCTCTCGATTCCGCTCGGAGAGATCCTCGAGATCAACGCCGAGCTGATCAACGACGAGCTCCGTCACCACGTCGCGTTCGTGGTGCCGATCGCCGCGGGCCTCGAGCCGCTCAATCCGAACCTCGAGACCTCGAGCAGTGATGCCAGGCCGTCGATGCCCGACTCGATCTCGCCGACGTACGTGCAGCGGCTCGACAACGAGGTGCGCTACTACTTCACGGAGTTGCCGCGCGGCACCCACACCTTCCACTTCCGCGTGCGCGCGAGCAGCGAAGGCAAGTTCGTGCACCCACCTCCGTATGCCGAGCAGATGTACCGTGAAGAAGTGCGCGGTCGCGGAGCCGGCATGCGCATCGTGGTCACCGGAGGCCACGAGAAGTGAGAGCCTGGCTGCGCCGGCGGAAGAAGTTCGTGATCGGAGCGCTCGCGCTCTGCCTCACCGCCAGCGCAGTGTTCATCGAGACGCTCGACGGCACCCTGCACCACCGGCAGCCGTCGCACCTGTTGCTCGATCGCACCGGCCATTTCCTCGGAGAAGTCCCCGGCAGCTACGAGTCGTGGGGCTTCTGGCCGGTGTCGGAGGCGCTCCCCGAGAAGATCGTCGTCACCACGCTCGAGACGGAAGATCGCAACTTCTACGAGCACCCGGGCGTGTCGGCGAAATCGGTCGTCCGCGCGGCGATGCAGAACTTCAAGAACAAGCGCGTCATCTCCGGAGCGAGCACCATTCCGATGCAGGTCGCTCGCCTCCAACATCCGCGTGCGCGCACGCTGTGGTCGAAGCTGCGTGAGGCCGGCGAGGCGCTGCTGCTGATTCGCAACGAAGGGCACGACGCGGTGCTGCGGCAGTATTTGACCGTCGCTCCGTACGGCAATCGCTGTCACGGAGTCGTTCGCGCCGCCCGCCTCTACTTCGACAAGCCCGTGGAGGACCTGAGCTGGCTCCAGGCGGCCTACCTCGCCGCGTTGCCGCAGCAGCCGGGCAAGATGTCGCCGTGGACCGAAGAGGGCCACACCGCCGCGCTGGGGCGCGCACGGCGCATTCTGAAGCAGCTCCACGCGCGCAAGGTGATCACGGACGAAGATCTCCGCATCGCGCTCAATTCGGATCTCAAGGTCGTGCCGCGTCCGCGCCGCAACGTCGAGGCGATGCACTTCCTGCTCTCCGCCGCGAAGCAGGTGCGTGGCAGCGCCGACTACATCCACCGCACGACGCTGGATCTGACGACGCAGCAGCTCACCTGGCGTTCGCTCAACGACAACCTCACGCGCGTGCGCGGCCTCGGCGCGACCAACACCGCCGGCGTGGTGATCGATCTCGCGAGCGGAGACATCCTCGCGTCGGTCGGCAGCGCGAACTACTTCGATCTCGATGCGAAGGGCGCGATCGACTTCACGACCACGCGCCGCTCGACGGGCTCGACGCTCAAGCCGTTCATCTACGGGCTCGCGCTGGAGCGGGGCAGCCACACCGCCGCTACCGTGCTCGCCGACACCGCCGTCGAGTTCGACGTGCCCGGCGGAACGTGGGCGCCCGAGAACATCACGCACACCTTCCTCGGGCCGATGCTGCTGCGTGAGGCGCTCGGCAATTCACGCAACATCCCGGCCCTCAGAGTGCTGAGCGAAGTCGGAGTGGATGAGACGCTGGTGCGCCTCGAGCGCGGTGGCGTGCGCGGAGTGCGTTTCTCTCCCGAGGCGTATGGGCTCGCGTTGGCGATCGGCGCGCTGGCGGTGACTCCGAATGAGCTCGCGCAGCTGTACACGGGGCTGGCGAACAAGGGCGTCACCATTCCGCTGCGCCGCTTCATGGATGAGCCCAGGCAGAACGGAGAGCGGATCCTCGCTCCGGATGCGGCGGCGCTCGTTTCACAAATCCTGTCCGACCCGAGCGCGCGGCGGCCCGGCTTCCCCGTCGGTGGAGCGCTCGACTTCGATCACGCGGTGTCGATCAAGACGGGCACGTCACAGGGCTATCGCGATGCGTGGGCCGTGGCCTTCGACGATCGCGTGCTGGTGGTGACGTGGATCGGCAATCACGACTGGCGCCGCATGAATCTGGCGTCGGGCGCGACCGCGGCGGCTCCAGCGGCGCACAAGATCCTCGACGCGGTGAGTGACGCGCGCTTCCCGCACATTCCCCCGATGATGGATCGCCCGCTGCCTTCCACGCTCATCACGCGCGAAGTGTGTGCGTTGTCGGGCGGCGTTCCCGGGCCCGGCTGCACCCACACCAAGAGCGAGTTCTTCGTGCCCGGCACCGAGCCGCACGAGCAGTGCCCCTTCCACATCGAGGTGGCGATCGACATTCGCAACGGCTTGCGCGCGGGGCCGGGCTGCCCGGAGAAATACACCAAGCTGCAGCAGCTCCTCGCGTTGCCCGAGACCTACGAGTCGTGGGCGCGCAAGCAGCGCATGGCGACGGCTCCGACGTCGTATTCCCCGTTCTGCCCGAGCGCCGCCGAGAACATCGATCCGAAGATCGCCATTCGCGAGCCGCGCCCGAAGAGCCGCTTCCTCTTCGATCCCGATACGCCGCGAGAGCTGAGCACCGTGCGCTTCTCGGCGACCGTGACGCCTGCGAACGAAGAGGTCGTGTGGTTGGTCGACGACACGCCGGTCGGCCGCGTCGGGTACCCGCATGAACTCCGCTGGCATCTCTCGCCCGGAAAACACGTCATCCGCGCGCGGCTCGCCCAGTCTGGCCTCACCACTTCGGCCGTCACGGTCACGGTGGACGATTGAGCGCGCTCCTGCGTGCAGGATCTGATCCCTCCGCGCGTCAGGGGCATGACACGCGCCGGAAGGCCACTGGCTGACGCCCATCAATTCGCACCATGCGCGTGAGCTCCCTTGCGAGCGTCGTGCGCGATTTGTTCTCTTGGGCGCATGTCTGCCTGCATCGCGAACGCGTCGAGTCAGCCGTCCGCTCTCACGATGGCGAAGGAGCTGACCGCGGGCGCGAAGGCGGCCACCGCGCGCTTCGGCTTCATCACCTGCACGGTCGGCGTCGACATCGAGGGGCTGCGCAACGCGTTGGTCGCTGAGCTCGCAGACGTTCCGTTCGTGGGCGTCACGTCGTGTCAGTCGGTGATCGGCGCTGGAAAAGTCGTGAAGGGTCCGCGTGCCGCGGCGGCGCTGTGGTTCTGTGGCGATGACGTGAAGGCCTCGGTCGCGGCGCACACCGTGAGCACGCCCGACGATGCGATTGGACGTCAGCTCGCGCGCACGGCCGTCGCCGAGCTCGGCAGCACGCCGTCGTTCGCGCTCTTTCACGGCACGCCGGGCACGGAAGAGCCGTTGCTGCGTGGCCTGCAGTCGGAGCTGCGATCGATTCCCCTGCTCGGTGGCTCGGCGGCCGACGACGCGATCGCCGGACAGTGGAGCATCTTCACTTCAGCGGGTCGTTTCACTGCCGGCGCCGCGGTCGCGGTCGTGCGCTGGCCGGGGAAGATCGCCGCGCCGTGGGTCGCGGGTTCGACGGCCGCTCCGCAGAAGGGCATCGTCACCAAAGCCATCGGCCGCACGATTCACGAGATCGACGGCAAGCCCGCCGCGGTCGTCTACAACGACTGGCTCAACGGAGCGCTCGCCTCTTCGCTCGCGACCGAAGAGCAGATCTTGAGCAAGACGACGTTGAACCCGCTCGGCGTGATTCGCACGACGGGCATCACGCTGGTGCACCCCGAGCGCTTCATCGGTGGGAAGGCGATCGCCACCTTCGCCGAGGTGTACCAGGGAGAGACCGTCGCGCTGGTGAAGTCCACCTCGCTCGCGATGCAGGGTCGCCCGGCGAACCTCGTGTCACGCACCATCACCGAGGCGGGCATCACGCACTTGAAGGGCGTGCTGTTGATCTATTGCGCGGGCTGCATGCTCGCGATCGATCCCGCGACGCCGGCGATGGTCGAGGCGCTCAAGGGCGTCACCGGCAACGCGCCGCTCGCCGGCTCGTTCAACTTCGGTGAGCAGGGCTGTCACACCTCGGGAAAACCCGAGCACGGCAACCTGATGACCGGGGCGCTGTTGCTCGGCTGAGACTCGCCCGGTGCATCAGTGGCGGAGAAGAACAGACCAGCTCTGCTCGCTCTGGCGCTCGAGCACGATCGCCTCGAACTCGCCGTCAGCGATCATCGACTCGGCGAGCTCGATCGGCATGCCCGGTGCGACCGACGCGGCCTTCGACAACGGCAACAGGCGCACCGGCGCCTCGGGCAACCGCGGCGACAAACGCAACACGGCGTCGCGCAGCAGCACGCCGAGCATTTCCTTCTGCTCGGTGAGGACGATCACGGCTCCGTAGTCGCCGGCTTCCACCATCGCGGCGACGGCGCGAAGCGGAGCGGTCTCAGAGACGACAGCGGCAAAAGACGGAGTGGAGGCCATCATGGCTCTGGCCTGAGCAGAAAGAGTGCCGCGCCCCAAAGGCGCGACATGACGATGACGCGCTCCGTCGCACGCCTTCCACTTTCAGTTGTGAACTTTCAGAAGTGAAAGGTGGGGTGTTTAGCGACCCGAGGCGAGCAGCGCGTCCCACGCCTTGATGACCTCGGCCTCGCGGCTGAGCACCACGCGCACCGCGTCGGATCCGAACTGCGCTTCGACCGCGGCGAGCGAGCCCTGCGGCGCCTTCGCCTGGAGATCAGAGATCGCTTTTTCTGCCCTGGCGCGCTGCTCCGGCGAGAGCTGCGCGAGACCGGCCTTGAACTGCGCGAGCGCGTCGGCGCCGCTGAGCTTTCCGACGTTGCGCTCGGCGACGACGGCCGCGATCACGGCTTCCAGTGCATCGGCCTGCTCGATGGTGAGCCCCGCATCGGCGAGGAGCGTGAGCTCGACACGGGCGCGACGGCGCATCACGTCTCCTGCGTCCACTCCCGCATCAGAGACAGGAAGTGCCGCCAGCGCCTTCTGCCAGTCGAGCCACGCGGCGAGCCGCGCCTCGGTCACCACCGGCCCGGCGTCGATCACGGCCACCTGTGCCACGCTCGCATCGGCATCCACGGCCGCAACCTGCGAGCGGGGACAACCGAAAAACAACAGACAGCCGAGCAGCCAGCGCACGAACGCACACTTACCGCATTGCCCCCCCCCACGGCGTCGCCCCAAGGGGCTTTGCCAATGACAGCCACCCGAGGTCTCTGACAGGCTCGGGCGGTGAAGGTCGAGAGATGAAGGTCATCCTGGTGCGGCACGGCGACGCTGACGCCGACATCCCCGAAGGGCTGGAAGACGAGGCCCGGGCTCTCACCACCCGCGCTCGACTCGCCCTGCCCGGCCACTTCGCGCCGCTGGTCGCGCGCATCGGCGTTCCGAACATGATGTTCATGAGCCCGCTGACGCGCGCGGTGCAGACCGCGACGTTGCTCGCGCAGGCGCTCGGCTACGAAGGCCCGCTCAAGACCAACCGCACGCTCTTCCCCGATGGTCCGGTCGGCGCGATCGACGCGCTCCTCAAGGATCGCCTCGGAGAGACCATCGTGCTCGTCGGCCACCAGCCCTCGATGGGCTCGACCGCCGCGCACTTCCTCGGGCTTGGGTCGTTCCCGCGGCCGTTCGCTCCGGGGACCGTGGTGGGCATCGAGCGACCCGACGACAACCTCGCCTCGGGCAAGCTGCTCTTCTACGCCGCTCCCGGTCAGCCGATCGCCGAAGGCGCCTCCATCGACACGCAGAGCTGAGCAAGCCGCATGCGCGAGGATTCCCTCTCCCGCCCCTGCGGGAGAGGGTCAGGGTGAGGGGAAGTCGCGCAGTTCATCGGCGTCCGCATTAGAAACTCGCGCGTGGACGCCACCTACTCCGCTTCCGTCTCATCCTTCTTCAAGAAGCTCATCGCCGCCGTCGACGCCGCCGATCCCGACGTCATCGAGTGCGACTCGACCGGCGACATGGTGACCATCACCGCGACGAAGTCCGGCGCGAAGGTGATCGTCAACACGCAGCGAGCCGTCTCTCAGATCTGGGTCGCAGGCAAAGGCGAAGGCGTGCACTTCTCGCGCGAAGCCGACGGCCGCTGGATGGACGACAAGCAGAAGGGCCTCGAGCTCGGAGCCTGGATCTCCGAGTGCATCAAGGAAGCGAGCGGGCTCTCGCTCTCGCTCTGATCAAGTCATCGAGCGCGCGACGATCGTCGTCGACAACTTGCGCAGACCATCGACCACCTGCTCCGGCACCGGAGAGTCGAGATCCATCATCAGGTAACCGATGTCGGCGTTCGTCGAGAGCAGCTGCGCGTGAATGTTCGCGCCGGCGTCACCGATGACGCGGTTCACGTCACGCAGCACGCCGGGCACGTTCTGGTGCACGTGCGTGAGCCGCCACGTCCCGGGCGTCGCGCCCAGCTCGCAGATGGGGAAGTTCACCGAGCCGCCGGTGGCTCCCGTCGCCGCGTAGCGCGTGAGTGAGCCCGCGACCTCGCGACCGATGTTCTCCTGCGCCTCGAGCGTCGAGCCACCGATG
>JAEUJS010000076.1 GCA_016792935.1 Archangium sp.
GCCAACACGCTCGCTGAGCCGAAGGCGATGGTCTTCTCCGCCGCCTTCGCGCTGTTCGTCGGTGCGGGCTATCTCTTCTCGAGACCGGCCACCGCTTGATCAGCGCTTCTTGAACTCGACGCGACGGTTGGCCGACCACGCCTCTTCGTTGCTGGCGTTCACGGCCGGCTTGTTCTCGCCCATGCCGACGGTGTCGAGCGCTCCCGACGAGACGCCGAGATCGACGAGGTACTTGCGCACCGAGGCCGCACGCTTCTGGCTGAGCACCATGTTGAACTCGTCCGTACCGCGCTCATCGGCGTGACCCTCGAGCGTGAAGCGCAGGTTGCCCTTCTTGATGCAGTCCGCGTACTGCGAGAGCGAGCTCTGCACCGCGCCGTCGATGTTGTAGTCGTTGAAGCCGAAGCGCACCGCGTCGAACGTGCAGCTCACGGTGACCTGCGTCGCCACGCACTTGCCCTTGGTGCAGCCCTGGCCGCTGGGGCAATCGTCATCAGCCGCGCACTCGCTCTTCGCTTCCGCGACGGTGCACTTGCCGCCCTTGCACTTCTTGCCTTCGCCGCACGCGCCGTCGTCTTTGCACTCGGGCTTGGGCACGCACTTGTTCGCGTCGCACACGAAGCCTTCTTTGCAGTTCGCGTCGGTCGCGCATTCCTGGCATTGGCCCTGAACGCAGACTTCGCCCTTGTCCTTGCAGTGCTCGTCGCTTTCGCACTTCGGGTACGTCGGCGGGCACGCGGTCAGCAGCATCGCGGAGGTGAGGAGCATTCCCGCGAAGAGAGTATTGGTGCGCATAGGTCGGCCTCCTGGGTGCGACTTGGCGAAGTGCGTCGAAGCGAACCCGTCTACCTGCGCTTCATTTCAGCCTCAAGGCCAAAGGCACGGATCAACGAGGAAATCGGGCTGGCACGTGGCTTTCAGTACCCCTCCCCGGCCACGCTGAAAGCGCGGCAAAATAGACACACCCCCATCGGGAGAACACATGCCGGCCACGATCCTCGTTGTTGATGATGAACGGAACATTCTGCTGACGCTGAGCCAGGCGTTGCAGCTCGAGGGGTACCACGTGGAGTTGGCGAGCGACGCGAAGGTGGCGCTCGACGTGCTCGCCGCGCGGCCTGTCGACGCCGTGCTGATGGACGTGAAGATGCCCGACATGGACGGCATCACCGCGCTCGGAAAGATGCGCGAGCTCAAGAAGGAACTGCCGGTGATCATGATGTCGGGTCACGGCACCATCGACACCGCGGTGAAGGCGACGCAGCTCGGCGCGCGCGACTTCCTCGAGAAGCCCATCTCACGTGACCGCATGTTGCTCGCGCTGAAGAACGCGCTCGAGCTGGTGAAGGTGACGGAAGAGCTGCAGACGCTGCGCGCGGAGGTCGGCCGCTTCGACATGGTCGGCCAGGGCGCGGCGATGCAGCGGATCTACGCGTTGATTCAGCGGGCGGCTCCGTCGGAAGGCCGCGTGCTCATCACCGGTGAGAACGGCAGCGGCAAGGAGCTCATCGCGCGCGCCATTCACCAGCACAGCAAGCGGAAGACGGGCCCGTTCGTGAAGTTGAACTGCGCCGCGGTGCCGCACGAGCTGATCGAGAGTGAGTTGTTCGGCCACGAGAAGGGCTCGTTCACGGGGGCGGTCACTGCGCGTCGCGGAAAGTTCGAGCTCGCCGATGGCGGCACGCTGTTCCTCGATGAGGTCGGTGACATGCCGGCGCAGATGCAGGCGAAGTTGCTGCGCGTGCTGCAGGAAGGCGAGCTCGAGCGCGTCGGTGGCTCGGAGACGCTCAAGGTCGACGTGCGCGTCATCGCGGCGACGAACAAGGATCTCGAGGTCGAGATCGAGAAGGGCCGCTTCCGCGAAGACCTCTACTTCCGGTTGAACGTGGTGCAGCTGCAGTCGCCGTCGCTGCGTGAGCGCAAAGAAGATCTGCCGGCGCTCATCGACGCGTTCCTCGAGGAGTCGTGCCGGAAGAACGGTCGCAAACCGCTGCGGCTGTTGCCCGAGGCGATGGCGCGCATGGCCGAGTACGAGTTCCCTGGCAACGTGCGCGAGCTGCGCAACCTCGTCGAGCGCCTGGCGATTCTGTGTGAGGGGCCGCTGGTCACTGGCGCCGAGGCCGAAGCGCTGTTGCCGCGTCGTCGCATGTCGTTCGCTGCTGCTTCTTCGTCGTCGGTCGTCGCGGAACAGCCGTCAAATCCTGCGGCGGCGGTGGTGAATGTGCAGGCGCCGCCTCCGGTGGCGATGCCGGTGCAGCGCTTCCGTGCGGACAAGACGTTCCGTGATCAGGTGGAAGAGGCGGAGCGCGAGATCATCCTCGGTGCGCTGTCCTTCTCACGCGACAACGCGACGGAAGCAGCGCGGATGCTCGATCTCGAGCGCGGGCACTTCTACAAGAAGATGAAGTCGCTCGGCCTGAAGCGCGCGGGTGGTGAGACGCACGCGTCGAACGAGACGACCACCACGACCTGAAAACTGCATCGGGGCGAATGGGTACTGTGTGACGGGTGCGCTGCTCGTCACGAGCGAGCCCCTCGAGCTTCGCGCTTCGTTTCCGGCAGGCGAGTGACGACTAAATCGTCACACGCCCCACCCGTAGGGCTCCTCGCGGTACTTCCAAATGCCCTCGGAAGACTGACGCCTCACCAATGGCGCGAACTGAACGTCCTCGCACGCGGCTGAGGGGCACACGCGACTCTCGGCAGAGCGCACGCACACGCCAACCCCTTCGATCCCAATGCAGTTTGTGCAGCGATCGGAGTCACTTCTGCGGAGCTGCCGGAGCCTCAGGCGCCTTGCCGAGCCGCTTCGCCAGGTCCGGCTTGTCGAGCGACTTGGCGAGCGCGTCCTCGTACTCGACCTTCTTCTCGGTCACGAGCCGCGCCAATTCCTCGTTCAGCATCTGCATGCCGACGTTCTTCCCGATGCTCATCTGGCTCGCGATCTGATGCACCTTGCCCTCGCGAATCAGGTTCGAGATGGCCGGAGTGCCCACCAGAATTTCGAGCGCCGCGATGCGACCACCACCGCTCTTCTTGAGCAGCGTCTGGGCGACGACACCCTTGAGCACGTCCGCCACCACCGCGCGGATCTGCGGCTGCTCCTCGGGCGAGAACAACCCGATGATGCGATCGACCGTCGAGACGGCCGTCGA
>JAEUJS010000080.1 GCA_016792935.1 Archangium sp.
GGCGCCCACCACTTGCGGCACCTGGCACGCTTCACCCGCAGGCACCGCACCGAGCGTCGTGGTCAGGGTGTAGTCGGTCACCGGCGTGAACGCGTTGTAGTCGGACACCTTCACGAAGCCGTCGAACGCGGCCGTGCCGAAGTTGTTGAACACCATCGTGTCGGGCTCGTTGGTGCCCCCCGAGTCTTCGCCAGCCACGCAAGCGTGCATGCTGTCGCACACCGCCGCCGAGCCGCTGACGAGGTTGAGCTGCGGGTCGAAGTCAGAGCCAACCGCGGGGGTGACGGTGACGGTCAGGCGCTGATTCTGCGGAACCTGCACACGGTACAGACGGTCGGCGCCCGGGCTCGAGATGCAGTTCATGCCCGTCGAGTAGTCGGCGAAGAAGCCGCTGAGCGTGTCCATGCGCGTGCCTGCCGTCAGGGTGGTGGTCGTCGTCGAGCAGAGGTCGTCGGCGAGCGGCGCCGCGGTGCTGAAGGCGATGTTGAAGTTACCGGCGCCGGCGCTCGAATCGACGATGGCGAACACGTTGGTCGCCATGCCGGTGTTGTTCACGTAGCCAGCGGCGTGCGGGAAGGTCGAGCCCGAGGCGTTCGCCGAGCAGACGCGGGGCATCACGTCGCACTGCGCCGCCGCACCCTGAACGAGCGCGATGCTGGGAGCGAACGTGCCGCCATCGCCGTTGATGGGCGTGACGGTGACGATGCCGCGCTGACCGTTGGGCACCATGACCGAGTACACGCGGTCGCTGTCGAGCGTGCCGGTGCCGCAGTTGGTGCCGAGCTCGTAGTCGTTCGAGTACCCGACGCTGGTCTGGTTGGTGAGCGGAGTGCCCGCCACCAGCGCCGTCGCGCCGCTGCACACGTCATCCATCGGCGGCGTGTCGAGCGTCGCGTTGAGCGTGAAGCTGCCCATGCCACGGAAGCTGTCGACGATGAGGAGGTACGCCTGCGGTGCTCCGGTGCGGTTCACGTGGCGCAGCGTTTCCGGCTCACTGCTGTTGCCGTCGTCGACGCGCGCGACGCACGCCACGCCACACGAAGCCTGGCCATCGACGAGGTTGAGGGTGAGGTCGAGGTCAGACGCGCCTTCAGGCGTGGCGCTGACGTTCAGGCGCTGACCCGCGGGCACGGTGATGGAATACACGCGGTCGGCCTGCGAGAAGAACTTGCAGCCCGTCGCCATGCTCTGGAAGTTGAAGTCGTCGTTGTAACCGTTGAGCGACTGCTGCGTCAGCGGCGTGCCGACCGCGAGCGGCGTGTTGCCAGCGCAGGTGTCGTCGGCCGGAATCGGAGCGAGCCCCACCGTCATGGTGAACGGGCCCATGGCGAGCACGCCGGTGCCACCGTCGGTCGCGGGCATGTCGCTGGCGAAGTACGAGTCGATGACGATGTAGATGGTCTTCGCCGCGCCGGTGGTGTTGCGGTACTCGGTCTCTTCGGTGGCGTCGAAGTCGACGGCATCTGACGCGTCCAGGCACATCACCGCCGAGCCGCCGTCGGGCTCGACCGCGTCGCAGTTCGCCGCGGGCCCTTCGATCAAATAGATGCCGGTGTCGTACTGGTTGCCGTTGACCATTCCCGGAACCACGCTGACCGTGAGGCGCTGCCCCGCGGGCACGCTGATTTCGTACACCGAGTCGGGACCCGGCAGGTTGCCGACCGTGCAACCGGGGTAGTTCGCCGTCTTGCCGGTGGTGTCACCCATGAACACGCCGGCCTGAATGAGCTGCGGCATCTGGCACGTGTCGCCGCCGTTCATGCCGCCACCGGTGCCGCCGCCCATGCCCGCGCCGCCGCCGCCGGTGCCGCCACCCATGCCGCCGCCGACGCCTCCACCGACACCGCCGCCACCTGCGCCAGTACCGCCGCCGATGCCTCCACCGGTTCCGGTCATGCAGGTCCCAGACATCGGGCTGCACACTTGCCCCGCGGCGCAATCAGCGTTGGTCGCGCACTTCTTTCCGCTCGGACATGCCGTCAGCGCAAGCGCCGACAAGAGGAGCAGTCCTCGGATCATCACGTTGTTGGTCATTTCAGTACCGGGCTTTTTCAGCAGGCGTGGCTGCTGATTCTGGTGAGCGACTCCCCTGCCGCTCACGGGTGAGGGCGGCGGCTCTAGCACCCGGGGTAGGGTCTGCAACAGCCGATGGACACATTCCCTCCGGGCTCCCGCCCGCACCCCATGACCTCTGGTTGGGACCCGACGCTCTCGCCGTCGGAAACGATTCGTCACCCTACGGCGTCGTCCCAGGGGACTTTGCTGCGCGCCGATTCGCTGAGCACCACGCGCGCGTTGCCGTCCATCTCGGTGGACCTTCGCGAGCTCTCGACGGGAGTTTCTGCCACGACCAGCGCGGACCTCGAGGTGCGCGGCGTCATCGGAGAAGGCGGCATGGGCCGTGTTCTCCTGGCGCGGCAACACTCGCTCATTCGCGACGTGGCGGTGAAGACCTCGAAGGCGACCGCGGGAGAGTCAGCGCGCGCGGCGATTCTCCTCGAGGGTGAAATCACCGGCTCGCTCGAGCACCCCAGCATCGTCCCCGTGCACGCGCTGGGGTTGGACCAATCAGGCCAGCCCGCGATGGTGATGAAGCGCATCGAAGGCGTGGCGTGGGACGCGTTGATGCACGACCCGCGTCACGCCGACTGGGAAGGGTGGGAAGGCACGCCCGACGACCGACTGCCCGGGCATCTGCAGATTCTGATGCAGGTCTGCAACGCGCTGCACTTCGCGCACAGCCGCTCGGTGGTGCACCGCGACGTGAAGCCGCAGAACGTGCTCATCGGTCGCTTCGGTGACGTGTACCTCGCGGACTGGGGCGTGGCGACGCAGGTGGGCACGAAGGCGCAGGCGTTGTGCGGAACGCCGGCGTACCTCGCTCCCGAAATGGTGAATGGAACGACCGTCGACGCGCGCACCGACGTCTACCTGCTCGGCTCGACGCTCCATCTGATTCTCACCGGGCAGCCGCGGCATCCCGGCTCGAGCGTGACGGAGTCGTTGATGCACGCTCGCTCGTCTCCGGCCTTCACGTATGGCCCGACCGTGCCGGTGGAGCTGGCCGCGCTCGCAAATCGCGCCTGTCACGTCGAGCCATCGCAGCGACCGGAGAGTGCGCGTGCGTTCAAGGATGCGTTGACGCGCTACGTGAAGCACCGCGATGCGCGCGCGTTGTTCGA
>JAEUJS010000104.1 GCA_016792935.1 Archangium sp.
CGTCATCGCCAACGACTACTTCAAATACGAGGTCACCGAGACCTTCACGCGCGGCAAGCGCACCGAGGTCACGTACTTCATTCGCAAGAAGCTCTATGGCACGTACGAGACCGTCGTCCGTGCGCCAAAGGAGAAGAAGGAAGTCGCGCAGGTCACGCTGAGCCAGGACGAGATCAAGCTCATCCCCGGCACCAACGGCGATGCGTTCCGCGTGGTGCAGAACCTGCCCGGCGTGGCGCGCGCCCCTTTCGGCATCGGCCTGCTCATCGTGCGCGGCGGAAAGCCGTACGACACCAAGACCTTCGTCGACGAAGCGGCAGTGCCGCAGCTCTTCCACTTCGGAGGACTGTTCTCGACCTTCAACGCC
Source organism: Archangium sp. (assembly GCA_016792935.1). Classification (GTDB taxonomy): domain Bacteria; phylum Myxococcota; class Myxococcia; order Myxococcales; family Myxococcaceae; genus Archangium_A. The sequence continues at coordinate 368 of JAEUJS010000104.1, forward strand.
AACCTGCTCGACAACATCAACTTCCAGGCGGGCAACTTCAACGCCGACTTCGGTCGCGGCATCGGTGGGCTCATCACCGCCACCACGCGCACGCCGAGCAAGAAGGGCTACCACGGCTACGTCGACATCAACCTCGTCGACGCGTCGGGGCTCATCGAAGGGCCCATTCCGTTTCTCAAGAATGACGACTGGTCCTTCTCGCTCTCTGCGCGGCGTTCGTACATCGACGTGATTCTCCCCGCGGTGCTCGGCCTCATTCCGGGAGCGGAGGACGCGATCAGCTTCACGCTCGCTCCGCGGTACTGGGACTACCAGGCGCGCGTCGAGTACCGCCCGAAGTCGTCACCGAAGACGCGCTTCTTCGTCTCGTTCTTCGGCTCGTCGGATGAGCTCAAGCTCGCGTTGCCCAACCCCTCGTTGGACCCAGAAGGCCGCGGCACGTTCGGCACGTCGATTCTCTACAACCGGTTGTTGGTCGGACTCGATCTCCCGCTGCATCCGCGACTCGACTTCCGTTCACGCACCTCGGTGGGCGCCGATCAGCTCGCGTTCAACGTGGGCGACGACATCTTCGCCAAGGGCACGCAGTTCCCCATTCGTTCGCGCAACACATTCACGCTCGCGCTGCCCGAGGGAAAACTCGAAGTGCAGGCGGGCGTCGATCTGAGCGTCATGCCGTACGAGGTGCAGGTGCAGTCGCCGCCGCTGCCGAAGTTCAACCTCGTGCCCGACCCGTTCCAGAGCAAGTCGATCGTCCTCACCAAGGAGTTCGTGGTGCAGACCGAGCCGGGGCTCTTCGCGCAGGTGATGTGGAAGCCGATCGACGAGCTCAAGATCATCGGAGGCGTGCGCGGTGACTACAACTCGCAGATGAACAAGGCGTGGGTCGACCCGCGGCTCTCGCTCTTCTGGCAATTGCACGAGCGCGTCGCGTTGAAGGCCGGCGTGGGCATCTACCAGCAGGCTCCGGATTACCGGACCGGTCAACTCAGCAAGGCGCTTGGAAATCCCGATCTCCTGCCCGAGGGCGCGCGGCAGTATTTGCTCGGAGCCGAAGCGCGCTTCACCGACGCCATCAGCCTCGACCTGCAGCTCTACTACAAAGATCTCTTCCACCAATCGCGGCAGACCATCGGCACCACCGGCGGCTCGTTCGATCTCGACAAGATCGATCTCAAGTACGTGAGCACCGGTCGCGGCCAGGCATACGGCATGGAGATCTTGCTGCGGCACGCGCTGACGAAGAACTTCTTCGGGTGGATCGCGTATTCGCTCTCGCGCGTGGAACGTGAGTTCGGCAACGGCAACACGTGGGGACCGTCGCAGTTCGATCAGCCGCACAACTTGATCGTCGTCGCGTCGTACAAGCTCCCGTTCGACTTCATCGTCGGAGCGAAGATTCGCTACACGAGCGGCCCCCTGAACCGGCCCATCAACGCGGCCATCTACGACGCGAACGGGAACTACTTCTATCCAGTGCAGAGCACGCAGTACTCGCGGCGGCTGCCTGACTTCTTCCAGCTCGACGTGCGCATCGACAAACGCTTCGTGTTCGAACAGTGGATGTTCGCCATCTATCTCGACGTGCAGAACGTGACGTACCGGCGCAACGTCGAAGCCGTCGTCAGCAGCTACGACTACTCCCAGGAGGGCTACCTGAGCGGGTTGCCCATCCTCCCCGTGCTCGGACTGCGAGCGGAGTACTGAGATGAGGCGCAGGGGATACATCTATATGTATGTGCTCCTCGCGAGCGCGGGCTGCGACTACGGCTTCCGCCCCGAGACGCTCGTCGAGAACCTGCGACTCATCGGCATCAACGCGTCTCCTGCGAACGTGCGGCCCGGAGAGAGCACGCAGCTCACCGCGCTCATCCTCGACCCGTCGCGCTCGATGCCGAGCACGGTGTTGTGGATCGGCTGCGAAGCCGACCCGTACAACTTGAACCGCTCGCCGTGCGCGAACCCCGACGTGTTGACCGACTCCGCGTCGCTGACTGGTGGAACCGGAACGCTGCCTCCCGGAGTCAGCATCATCGGCTTCGGCCCGCGCGCGACGTACTCCGTGCCGGCGACGTTGTTCGATCCACTCGAGACGAATGATCCACGCCGCATGAGCGGCACCGTCGGCACCGTGCTCGCGTTCGCAGTGGCGGAGACCGTGAGTCCCGCGGCGCCTCCTGAAGAGCTGCAGGCGTTGTTCGAGCGCGTGCAGAGAAAAGAAGTGCGCTCGGTGCTCGCCATCTTCCGCATTCAGATCAGCGAGTCGATGGTGCGCAACGCCAACCCCACCGTCGATTCACTCGTCGTCGGCGGAGAGGTCTGGCCCCGCGGCGCGCGAATGCTGGTGCGCGAGAAGGAGCCGGTGACCCTGGACCTGGTCGCTCCAGACAGCAGCTTCGAGGCCTACGAGGTGAGCACACCCGAGGGCATCGAGCAGCGCACCGAACGAATCCTCGTCGCCTGGTACTCGACCGCCGGCCGCTTCAGCGAAGAGCGCACCGCGTTGCGGGAAGGCGTGCAGACCATCTTCACCGCGCCCGGAGCTGGAGACGAAAAAGATCCCGTGCCCGAGAAGCGAACGGGCTCGCTCTACACCGTGCTGCGAGACACGCGCGGCGCGCAGGCGTGGAAGGAATGGCCGTTCTTCGTGTGCGACGACGCTGCTCCGGCTCCGAGCGTCACCAGCGTCGATTGGCCGTCCGACGTGATGACTCCGCTCGTGTTGCACGGAACACAGCTCGACTCGCTGGTGGATGTGATCGTCGAAGGCGCTGCGCTCGAGCGCCCGAGCTTCGATTCTGCGAGCGGAACGTTCAGCGGTTTCCTGCCGAGCGGTGTGGGAGTGATGCCGCAGTCACTCACGCTCCACGCGCGAAACTGCGCTCGTGAAATTCGCGGTCCTTGATGATCTCCGCGAGGGCTGAGGGCAGAGTCACGCCCCTATGCGCAATCACGCTGGGTTGTTCCTGGGACCGCGTTCGTTGCCGTCTTTGCCGTCGCCTGTAAGGACCCGAATGAGCAGTGTCAGGTCGACAGCGACTGCATGGTCGGCCAGCAGTGCATGGCCAAGAAGTGCGTCGGGGGAATGACCGGCGGTGGAATTGGCGGCGGCTTCGGCGGAGGCGTCTCTGGCGGCGGCACACAGGGTGGCGGCGCAGCGACGGGCGGCGGCGGAGCGACAGGCGGTGGCGGAGCGACTGGCGGCGGCGGTTCGACCGGCGGCGGCGCAGCGACTGGCGGTGGCGCGACGACGGGCGGCGGTGCAGCGACCGGCGGCGGCGGCGCGACGGGCGGCGGTGATCCGATGGGCGGCGGCGATCCGATGGGCG
>JAEUJS010000116.1 GCA_016792935.1 Archangium sp.
CCGCACTCAGTCTCGAGTGCGCGCGCTGAGTTGAAAGATGTGCTCCCTCAGATTTCGTTCATGACTCGATGCCGTCGAGCCACTTCGCGAGCTGGAGCTCGGTCTTCGTGTCGAGCTCGGAGAAGGCCACGTGCACCGCACGACCGCTCGCGCCCTTCGTCACCTTCCCCGGCAACCGGAGCACCGCGTCGCCGATTTCGAGCTGCACGACGAGCTCCGAAGACAACGCCGCTTTCGCGAAGGTGAACGACGCGCCTCCGAGGCCGACCTCGCCCGCGACTTCGCGCGACGTCTTCCCGTCGATGATCACGAAGCGCGTCTTCTTGCGGAGCGACTCGCGGCGATCACCACCTCTTCGCTCACGCTTTCGCTCGATCGGCTCGGGCACTGCGTTGTTCGTTCGACGATTGCGCTGACGGCGTTCCGGCATGGTGGAGCGCTCTCTATCAAGCTCCTGCAGCCAGCTGTTCGACTCCGTCGCAGAACGCTTCGACCGTCTTCGCCTTCTTCAACGGCCGATACGCGCGCGCGTCGTCGCTCACGCCCATCACCGCCAGCGAGCTCTTCAACTTCGAGAGCACGTTGCCGCTCGCGCCGAAGAGCGCTCCGTATTGTCGGGCAAGCGCGCGCAAGAAGTGCGCGTGACTCTCGATGAGGCTTTGAGGCTCGGCGAATTCGGGAGCACGACCGCGCAGGCGCTCGAACAACAGCGGGTCACGCATCGCTCCACGCCCGAGCATCAGCCCGGCCGCTCCGGTTTCTTCGAAAACGCGCCGCGCGACGGCGACCGAGTTGAGATCTCCATTGGCGATGACCGGGAGCCGCGTCGCCTTCACCACGCGCGCGGTGATCGAATGATCTGCCGCTCCGTCGTAGCGCTGCACCACCGTGCGCGCGTGCAGCGCGAGGAAATCGACGCCCGCGTCCTCGAACACCGGCAGCAGCGAGAAGATCTGCTCAGGATCCGAATAGCCGCAGCGCACCTTCACGCTGAACGTCCCCGCGACCGCGTCACGCAGTGCGCGCAAGATCGACGGCAGCTCCTCTGGCCGCTCCAACATTCCTCCGCCGCAACCGACGTTCATGCGGCCGTACGGACAGCCCATGTTGAGGTTGAGGTGCGTCGCTCCGGCGGCCTGCGCTTCGCGCGCGCCTTCGACGAGCGGCTCGAGTTCACGCCCGATGAGCTGCACGATCAACGGCACGCCCTTCCCGTGTGGCTTCGCGTCGAGGAGATCTCCGTGCGAGAGCCGCTGCGTCGCGTCGGCGGAAGGCCTCACGCGCATGAACTCGCTGAAGACGACATCGGGCCGAACCCAATCGACGAACACCTGACGCACGGCGCGATTCGTCACGCCCTGCATCGGAGCGAGCATCAACGGCACCTTCCCCGGCGCCCACGGCAACGTCCGCCCGCTCATGCGGCGCATGGTACACGGCAGTCCGTGGCGCATCCGCTGATCCGCGAAGCCAAAGGAGCCCTCAAGGCGCGCATGCCCAGCCGCGTGTGGCGCGCCGTTCGCGAGCGACTCGGCCAACGCACCACTCCCGTCACGCTCGCGACGCTCGACGCGAAACTCGCGGAGTGCAGCGAGGTCTTCGCGCGCTCACACGACGACGGACTGAAGCTCATTCGCGGCTTTCATCTCGAGCTCGCGAACGTCGAACTCCCGAGCGATCCATTCTCGACCGCATACCGCGACGCACAGCTCGCGCTGTTCGAGAAGATCTCAGGGCGGCCGTACTCCACTGCGCTCGAGCACACGCCGGTCAACCTCGAGGCCGCGCCGTATCCGTACTTCACCGGCTCGACTGTTCAGGTCGGAGATCAGCTGATCGCGATTGGCCATCTGATCAAATCGCTGGGACCGATGGCTCCGCCCGCGCGCGTCGTGGAGTTCGGTCCCGGCTGGGGCAACACCACGCTCGCGCTCGCGCAGATGGGCTTCTCGGTCACCGCCGTGGACCTGAACGAGCAATTCCTGGAGCTGATCCGCCGTCGCGTCGCAGGATCGCAGAACGTCGAGCTCGTCAGGTGCGACATGCTCAGCTTCATTCCGGGCGCGCCGGTGGACGCAGTCGTCTTCTTCGAGTCGTTCCACCACTGCGCAGATCCGATCCGCTTCATCGGACAGCTCCACGCGATGGTGAAGCCGGGCGGGCGCGTGCTCTTCGCGAGCGAGCCGGTCGACGACTTCGCGATGCCGTGGGGTGTGCGCTTCGACGGAGAGTCCGTCTGGGCGATGCGCAAGAACGGCTGGCTCGAGCTGGGCTTCGAGACGTCGTTCTTCTTCTCTGCGTTGCAGCGCGCGGGCTTTCAGGTGTCGCGCGATCGTTCGCACGCGCTGACGTCACTCACCGACGTCATCGTCGCGCGGCGGTCGTGATCAACTGTTGCCGGGCGGAGACACGAAGTCGAAGCGGTATTCGAGCCCGACGTTCTGCATGTCGAACGGCATCGGGAACTGCATCCACTTCAAGTGGTTGGTGATGCACAGCCCGACTTCCATCGGGAGTGTCGTGCCGCGGCTCTGACACGCTTCTCCGACGTGGCCGTCGG
>JAEUJS010000149.1 GCA_016792935.1 Archangium sp.
CGTCGTCGCGCGAAGTCACGTCATCGCCGGTGACGCTGAGCGTCTCCTCGACGCCGTTGAGGTGCGCGTTCTCGAGAATCGCCGCGCGCGCCCAGACATCGAGCTCGGTGGCGAGAACCGAAAGCGCTCCCGCGCGAATCGACGCGATGGCCGACACGCCGCCACCTGACGCGAAGTCGAGCACGCGCTTCCCACGCACCAGCTCGGGGTGGAGCGTCACCCACTGCGCGAGCGCCACGCCGCCCGGCCACGCGTGCGCCCAGAACGGCGGCCCCAGACGCGTGCCTTCTGCGGTCTCGAGCGCTTCCCACACGAGCGCCGGTTCAGGACAGACGCGCGCGCGCAACCCCGGACAGCCCTCGATCTCGATCGGAGCCGTCACCGTTCGAATCACCTCGCGGCGCGCGTGCGAGTCCACGGAGCGCTAAACACCACTCATGACGCTCACCATCAAGCTCGTCCGCCACGGGCAATCGCGCGCCAACGTCCGCGAAGTCGAAGCGCGCGACGTCGGCGATCACAACATCGAGCTCACCGACCACGGCAAGGAACAGGCCCGCACCGTCGGCTCGACGCTCGGCGCCGACTACTTGAAGGACGCGCTCGTCTACTGCTCGCCGTACACGCGCACGCGGCAGACGCTGGAGTGCATTCTCGAAGGCGCCGGGCTCGGAAGAGAACACGTGCGCATCTACGAAGACCCGCGGCTGCGCGAGGTCGATCCCGGCTACTCGGAATACGAGAAGCAACACGAGCTGCGCCGCACGCACGGCTGGTTCTATTACCGCTTCAAAGGTGGGGAGAGCCCGGCCGACTGCTTCGATCGCACCAGCTCGTTCCTCGAGTCGCTGATGCGCCAGATCGAACGCAAAGCCGCCGAGCACGTGCTCATCGTCACCCACGGCCTCACCATTCGCTGCTTCGCGATGCGCTACCTGCATCTCTCGGTCGAGCAGTTCGATGAGCTCGCCAACCCGGGCAACTGCGACGTCATCACCATCGGCGACAAACACGAGCTGCCCGGCGCGGGCTGGATTACCGGTCGCTGGGGCCTCGTCGGCTTGAGGAAACGCGGCCCGGACGAGCAGTAACTGGAGACGACACACCCGGGTTTCACCTGTGCACAGGAGTGGGCACTTCGCGCGCGTCCCAGGCTGATCATCCGAGAGGTTGTGAGGTGCGCTGAGGTGGCACGTCGGCTGCTCCTCGCGCGCGTGTGCTGCGCATCGCTCGTTTCGTCGGCGTTCTCGTCCTGGTCCTCGGCAGCTCGTGCGTCGGTGAGCTGTTCTCGGCGAACTCCCCGGACTCGAAGACAGGTCCAGACGGTCGCAAGAACCCCGACGGCACGCCGGTGGTGGTGACGCCGATCGAGGTGGTCCCCGCGCCCGCGCAGATTCGCGTGCTGTCGTCGACCGAGTACCGGAACACCATTCGCGATCTCCTCGGGCTCACCGTCGACTCGACCATCACGCACGCCGATTGGACCGGCGGCTACGACAACGGCGCGGCGATTCAGATCGACGAGAACCTGCTCTCGGCGCTGCTCCTCGAAGGCGAAGCGCTCGCGCAGCAATACGTGGCGACGCGCATCGCGGCCGACTTCCCGTGCTTCACCGCGAACAACCTGAGCGACGGATGCGCGCGCACCATCATCTCGGGCCTCGGCACCCGCGCGTATCGCCGCACGATGAGCACCGAGCAGAGCGACGAGCTCTTCACGTTCTGGCGCGACAACGGCGTCGAGGCGCTCGTCACGCGGCTCATCACCTCGCCGCATTTCCTGTATCGCACTGAGGTCGGCCGGCCCGTCGCTCCGGGGAGCGATCGCTTCGTCCTCACCGATGTCGAGAAGGCGTCGCTCATCTCGTACACGCTGACCGGCACGATGCCCGATGCGCCGCTGCTCGCCGATGCCCAGGCGGGCCAGCTCGACGAGGCGCACGTTCGCGCGCACGTGCGACGGCTGTGGGGCATTCCGCAGACGCGCGCGCGGCAGGGCGACTTCTTCCGGCAGTGGCTCAAGGTCACCGCGCTCGATCGCATGGCACAGCGGCCGTCTGATTTTCCGAAGCTGAGCTCGCCTGATCAGGGCGCGTCGCTGAAGGCCGAGTTCGACGCCTACGTGAACGAGGTGGTGTTCGACGGTGCCGGCACCATCCCCGCGCTGTTCTCGGAGAGCTTCACGTGGGTCGATTCGCGCACCGCTCCGCTGTACGGCTTGAGCACGGCGACGCCGATGCGCGTGCCGCTTCCGGCTGATCAGCGCGCGGGGATTCTCACGCTCGCCAGCACGATGGCGGCGATCGGCTCGGCGACCGACCCAGAGAAGGACCGGCCCGTGATGCGCGGTCTGATGCTCAAGCGTCAGATCTTCTGTGAAGACGTCGGCGCGCCGTCGGCGGTCAACACCGTGGCTGCGCAGGCGACGGCGACGAGCACGCCGGGCTTCGACTCGCTGACCACGCGAGAGCAATACGAAGCGATGATGCAGCAGGGCGATGCGTGCCGCGCGTGCCACCGTCAGTTCATGCCGCTGGGCTTCGCGCTCGGAAATTACGACGCGCTCGGCCGCTTCCGCGTGTCGCAGCATGGGCGCGCCATCAACACCTCGATCGCCGACGTGCAGCTCGCGGGCCTGTCGGCGTCGTTCGCGGGTCCGACGGAATTGCTCGACAGCGTCGCGACCAGCCAGACCACGGCGCAGTGCTTCGGAAGAAACTTCGCGCGCTTCACGCTGGGGCTTCCATCCGCGCCGCACACCGACAGCTTGAGCGACTCGGTGGTGCAGGCGATGGGAACGGATCCGCTCCGCATCTCGAAGTTGGTGGAAGACACGCTCGCCAACCCGAAGCTCTACGCGCGCATCGCGACGATTCTTCCGCCGGATCCCGTCCAGCCGGTCGATGCGGGAACGCCGGCGGTCGATGCGGGAATGCCTCAGGCTCCGACCCGCGTGTTGCTGCTCGGCAGCGCTGAAGAGCTCACGCGCGGCGCGTCGAAGAGCGTGAACGGCTTCAACCTCGTCAATCAGCTCGACGGCAACCTGGTGCTCTACCGCGTCGGCGGTGGACCGGTGTGGGCGAGCAACACGATGTCCTCGAACTCCGGCACGACGGCCATGCAGGGCGACGGCAACCTCGTCGTCTACGACCGCGACTCGACGCCGCTGTTCCACACCTTCACCCATGGCAACCCGGGCGCGACGCTGCACGTCGACACCACCGGAGCCTTGTTCGTCATCGCGCCCGATGCGCGCGTGTTGTGGTCTTCGCGAGGGACTCCATGAAGCGCCGTGATTTCTTGTTCAGCTCGTTGAGCGCGGCGGCGTTGCTCTCGCCGGTGCTCTCGATTCGTCGCGCCGAAGCGCAGCAGATGCGCGTTCCGAAGCGCCTGTTCGTGTGGGTGAGCTCGGCGGGCTACCCGGATCAGCCGGCGTTCTTCTCCGACGGGCAGCTGAACAACTGGCAGCTGGGAGAGATCCTCGCGAACTGCGCTCCGGTGAAGGACAACATGGTGGTCATCGACGGCGTGGAGATCCGCAACTCCGGCTACAACGCCGCGGGAGCGAACCACGCGCGCGCGCCCGGAAAGGTCGTCACCGCGAAGGACGTGATCGACGACGGCGGCGAAGGTTTGCCGGGTGGCATCTCGATCGATCAATACGTCGCGCAGCAGCTCAACGCGACCGCGCTCGAGGTCAACATCACCGACGTCGAGGGCCGCAGCGACGAGTCGATCCGCGAGCGTCCGTTCGCCACCGGAGCGGGCTCGTTCAAGATCGCCATCAAGCCTCCGTCGGCCGCGTGGGATCGCGTGTTCGGCGGCTTCGTTCCTCCGACCGTGAACACGGCGGAGCGTGATGCGCAGATCAAGAAGCTCACCACGCGCCGCTCGGTGCTCGATGGCATGGGCCGCGATCTCCGCCGTCTGCGCGCTGAGCTGAGCGGCGTCGAGAAGGTGAAGCTCGACGTGCACGAAGACTCGATTCGTCGCGCGGAGCAGAGCGTCATCACCGACATCAACAACGTTCCGCAGCCGACCGCGGCGTGCACGCTGCCTTCGCGACCGACGAACGACTTCTCGATCATCCACCGCATCCGCGCGCACTTCGACACCATGTTCGCGGCGTTCGCGTGCAACCGCATTCAGGTCGGCTCGATGGTGTGGGGCGGCTCGGGCTTCGGTTGGCGCTACGACTGGCTGCCGAACACCAACATCAGCGATTTGCACAACGACGTGCACCACGAGCCCGTCGCTCAGCGCGATCTCTACATTCGGTGCGCGCGCTACGACTGGCAGGCGCTCGGAGAGTTCGTGCTGCGGCTTCGCAACACGCCCGAGGGCGACGGCAACATGCTCGACAACACCATCATCCTCGGCATGTCGCACTTCGGTGGTCACCACGACATCCGCCGCATTCCGACCGTGCTCTTCGGCACGGCGCGCGGTGGGCTCGTCGGCAATCGCTACCTGAAATTCGGGCAGCCAATTCACAACGACAAGGTGCTCACCTCGGTGGCGCAGCTGATGGGCGTGCAGACCAACGGCTTCGGCGACGACTTGAACTGTGGCGTGGTGCCCGGGCTGGTCTGACCCGAGTACGCTGCACGCATGCCCAACGCGCTGAAGATCTTCCTGTGGTCGCTCTTCGCCGGCGTCATCGGAGGCTACGTGGGCATGCGCGTGTGTTTCTGGATCGTGGTGCGCTGGTTCCCGAATGAGCCGATGGCCGGTGTGCTCGCGGGCGTCTTCACCCTCGCCATTGGAGTGGCCTCCGCGGTCACTGCCGGCGTGCTGATGGGCAAGAACGCGAAGGCCTGAGTCGACCCGAGTCGAAACGACTCGCTGGAGAAAAACTGCAACGCGTCGCTCGCGCGCAAATCAGCACAATCGCGAGCACTGGCTCGGCATGGCTGATGCTCCTTCGTTCAAAGCGAAAGGAGTCACACCATGCGTTCACTCATTCTCATCGCGCTACTCACTTCGCTCACCGCCGCTGCGCAGGTCGCTCCGACGACCCAGATGCCGAGCGCGCCGCCACCGCCTCCAGGCGTCGACGTCGCCACGCCCGACGGCCAGTGGGTCTACACGCAGCAATACGGTTGGCTCTGGCTGCCGTACGACGCGAGCTACGCGCAGACCACGGCAACGACTTCACTCGCGTACGCGTACGGCCCTGCACTCGGCTGGAGCTGGATCAACGCACCGTGGGTCATCGGACTCGGTCCACGCCCATGGTTCGGAACTCGAATCGCGCGGGCGCACTACGCGTGGTGGCGGCCAGTGATTCACCCCGCGCGCGTCATGACGGGACCACGACACCTGGGGCCGGGCTTTGCGCATCACGCGCGTGGTCGTCGCTAGTGGACCACGACGCACTCGGCTGCTTCGGACGGAGCAACACGAGCAGCGGCGACGTCATCACCGTGGTGATCAACGCCATCAACACCATCATGGTGAACACCGTCGGGCTGATGACGCCGAGATCGAGCCCGATGTTGAGGATGACGAGCTCCATCAAGCCGCGCGTGTTCATCAACACTCCGATGGCGTTCGCGTCGCGCCAGCTCTGACCTGAGGTGCGCCCAGCGAGCGTCGCTCCGCCCCACTTGCCGAGCACCGCGACGAAGGTCAGCAGCCCTGCCGTGAGCCACGCCGACGAACCATCGAGCAGACCGACCTGCGTGCGCAGGCCGCTGTACGCAAAGAAGAGCGGCAGCAGCAACACCACGACGAGATCTTCCAGCCGCTCGCGCAGACCGTGGGCCAGCCCTCCGTCGCGCGGAACGATGACGCCGAAGAAGAACGCGCCGAACAACGCGTGCACGCCGATCGCTTCCGTCGCGAGCGCGGACAGCAGCAGCAACACCACGGTGGCCGCGACCATGCGCTGGCTGATGCCGCGGCGATCAGTGCGCTGCCTCACCAGCTTCGCGAGCAACGGCCGCGCGACGAACCACATCGCCACGCAGTAGCCGAAGGTCAGCACCACGGTGAGTCCAGCGCCGACGAGGCTCGACGACTTCACGAGCGCCGAGATGAGTGCCAGCAGACACCACGCGGTCACGTCACCGACCGCGGCGCAGGCGATGGCGAGGGCTCCGATGCGGGTGTGAATGAGCCCGCCCTCGCTCAAGATTCGCGCGAGCACTGGAAACGCGGTGACGCTCATCGCCACGCCGAGGAAGAGCGCGAAGTGCATCAGCGGCACCGACGCGCTCGCCCAGTGGGGAGCGATGGCGATCGCCACCGTCACGCCGAGCACGAACGGCACCACGATGCTGACGTTGCTGATCAACAGCGCGCTCTTCCCGAGGCCGCGCAGCAGCTGCGGCTCGAGCTCGAGCCCGATGATGAACATGAAGAAGACGAGACCGAGCTGACTCAAGAGGCCGAGCGTCGGGAGCGACGTCGCCGGGAACAGCACCTGGAACGTGTCGGGCGCGAGCACGCCGAGCAACGAAGGTCCGAGCGCGATGCCGGCCAGCACTTCCGCGATGACCATCGGCTGCCCGAGGCGGCGCAGTACGAGCGAGAGCACCCGCGACGCGACGATCACGAGGATCGCCTGCACCGAGAGGAGCACCAACGCGTGGCTCGCCAGGAACGACTTCACGAAGCGTCCCATACGGGAAATCGGCGACCTGCGCTAACTCCCCCGCCCATGAACGTGAGCTTCTTCTCCCACGGTGCGCGGGTCTCGGGGCTGCTGCGGATTCCCGAGGGGACCGGGCCCTTCCCCGCCGTCGTGATGTGCGCAGGCATGACGCTGACGCAGGACGTGTGGCTCCAGCCGAACGCCGAGTGGCTCGTCGCGCGCGGCTTCGCGACCTTGAGCTTCGACTACCGCGGCTTCGGAGAGTCGGAAGGACAGCCGCGGTGCCGCCTGGTGCCACCGATGCAGGTCGATGACGTGCGCGCCGCGCTGACCTTCCTCGAGACGGTGCCGCAAATCGACGCGAAGCGGCTCGCGCTCTTCGGCGTCTCGCTCGGGGCGTCCATCGCGGTGGCCACGGCCGGCGTCGACGCGCGTGCGAAAGCGACGGTGGCGGTCGCGGGCCCGATGGATTTGGGCCGCGTGTGGCGCGCCTACCCTGGCTTCGACGGTTTCAAGGCCAAGGTCGACGCCGCGCGGAAGAAGTCGGTCACCACGAACGAGACCAGCACCATCAAGCTGTCACGGCTGTTGGCGAGCGACCCCGACACGTGCGCGAAGATCGAGCGCGACGCTCCGCTGTTTCCGCACTGGCGCCCCGAGCTCACCTTCGAGTCGCTCGCTGACCTCTTCGAGTTCGTGCCCGAGAAGGTGGTCGCCGACATCTCTCCGCGCGCGGTGATGTTCATCGCGCCCGAGAACGACGCGCTCATCGCAGGAGCTGAGCTGCCCAGCGCGCACGCCAGGGCGAAGGAGCCCAAGCGCCTGGTGGTCCTGCCTGGGCTCAAGCACCACGAGATCTACGGGAGCGGTGCGGGCTTCACGCCGACCATGGAAGCGACGAGCGCGTTCTTCTCCGAGCACCTTTGATCAGACGCCGCGCACCCACGTCGAGTGGAAGCCGATCGGGATCCGGCGCGGCAACGGTGCACGCGTGACGGTGTCGAGCGTCTGCGCGTCGACGACCCAGAACTCGCTCGCGTTCGCCTCGACGCTGCTGATGACGGTCACGATGTAGCCATCGTCTTCACCCTTCGCATCCACCCGCGGGGCGAACGAGGGCTCACCGGCGTACCAGCCCTTCGGCACGTCGACGGTGCGGTGCGTGCCCTTCGCGAGGTCGTACTTGAGCAGCGCGTCGAACATCATCGCTTCGCGGGGCGCCATCCGGCCGTGGTAGCTGAACTGCACGCGCTGTCCCTGAATCGCCTCGTTGGTGCGCGGGAATTCGCTGGGCGTGTCGTCGAGCGTCTCTTCCTTCACCGCGCCGGTCTCGAGGTTCATCGTCCACTTCCGCAGCTTCGGTACGAGCGCGATGGTGTCGAGCATCGGCGTCTTCTCGTCTCGCTTGCTGGGGATGGGGTCATCGATGGCGCACGCCACGAGCACCACGTTGGGCCCGTCTTCGTACGCGTTGACCGTGTGGTACGCGTAACAGGGAGAGATGGTGAACCACTTCACCTGACTGCCCTTGCCGTGGCGCGGAATGACGCCGAGCCGAGAGGGCGACTCGCGATCGAACCCGATGCGCCGCTTGCCCGCCGCGAGCGCCGCCGTGTCCCAGCCGAGCGGGAGATCGAGCAGCACCGTGAAGCGCGGCGTGATGGCGATGTCGTGCGGAATTCGCGGGCCGGCGACGTCGATGGCCTCGCACGACAGGAGCTCGCCGGTCTTCGACACGACGCCGTACCGATAGAACGGCGCCTTGAACAACGAGAACTCGAAGAACATGAGCTCGCCGCTCGCCGCGTCGACCTTCGCGTGCGCGGCCATCGTGCGCGGGAGCGCGCCGTTGAAGCGCTCCGGTCCGATGGTCTCGAGCGAGGGCAGCGCGAGCGCGCACGGTGTTCCCGACAACCACCACAGCGCGAGCAGCTTGCCGTTGTGCCAGACGAGATCGGTGTTCGCCGTGTCCTTGAGCGGGGCCGGAGCGCCGGGGCGCGGCTTCTCGAGAATGCCCGTGAAGAGCGCCTTGCCCGCCTCGACTTCGGCGCGCAGACCGTCGGTCTGGATCCACCGCGCGCGGTAGGTCGCAGCGGCGTCACGCACCGAAACGGCGTGCACCATGCCGTCACCGTCGAACCAGTGGTACTTGCCGAGCGGCTCGAAGCGCGGGTTCGGGCTGTTGCGCGCGAAGGTGCCGACGAGGTCTTTCGGGAGCTCGGCCTTCAGCACGCTCGCTTCGGCTTCACCGGTGACGGGCGTGTGTTCGCCCTGCAGGTACGGGTACTCGCTCATGGGGCGGCACTCTGCGAGCCGCGAGGAAGCGCGTCAATCGACGTTCCCGTAGGGTGTCGCGCATGAACGACGTGTACGTCATCGGAGTCGCCACCACTCCCTTCAAGCGCTGGCCTGAGACGACGCACCGCACGCTGACGCAGTGGGCGCTCGACGGAGTGCAGAAGGACGCAGGCGTCGAGCTCTCGCGCGCCGACGGCGTGTGGTTCGGCAACTGCGCGCTGCACGTGTTCGGGCAGGCGACCTCGCGCGGGCAGGTGCTGCTGTCGGAAGCGATGCGCGCGGGTCAACTCGAAGCGTCGACGCCGGTGGTGAACGTCGAGGCCGGCTGCGCGACCGGGAGCCTCGCCTTCCACGGCGCGGCGCAGGCCATCGCCGCCGGCCAGGCACGCGTCACGCTCGCGGTCGGCGTCGAGAAGACGTTCCTGCCGCACGCGCTCGAGAAGACGAAGGACCTCTTCGACGGCGCGATGGATCGCCTCACGCCCGAGGTACCGACGCAGTTCTTCGAGCAGGCAGCCGCCGCACACGGGCTGCAATTCACTCCGAGGCCCGACCGCATCGCGTTGCTCGACGTGTGTGCGCTGCAGGCGAGCTGGCACATGAAGACCTTCGGCACGACGGTGGAACAGCTCGCCGCGTCGGCCGCGAAGAACCACACGCACGGCGCGCTGAACCCGTCGGCGCAGTACCAGAAGGCGATGACCGTGGCCGAGGTGTTGGCGGACAAGCAGGTGCTCGCCCCGCTGACGCGAGCGATGTGCGCGCCGATCTCCGATGGCGCGGCGGCGGTGCTGCTCTGCTCGAGCGACGAGCTGAAGACGTTGCCTGCGGCGGTGCGGGACCGCGCCGTGAAGCTGGTGGGCGTCGAGCTAACGAGCGGCCGCTACCGTGCACTGGGAGAGCGCTCGGTGACGCAGGTCTGCGCGGAGCGGCTGTTCAAGAGGACCGGTGTCGCGCCCTCGAGCGTGCAGGTCGCCGAGGTGCACGACGCGACCAGCTTCTCGGAGCTCTCCACCGTCGAAGCGCTCGGTTTCTGCGCTCAGGGTAAAGGCGGAGCGTACGTCGCGAGCGGCATCGCCTCGCTCGGCGGAGAGCGCCCCATCAACCTCTCGGGCGGACTGGTGTCGAAGGGTCACCCGCTCGCAGCGAGCGGGCTCGCGATGGTGCACGAGCTCGTCACGCAGCTGCGCGGAGAAGCCGGCGCACGGCAAGCGAAGGCCGCGCGCGTCGGGCTCTGGCAAAACGCCGGTGGACTGACGGGGTTCGACGAAGCCGCGTGCGCGGTGGGAATTCTCGAGCGCCGAGCAGCCTGATGACATTCGCGCCCACAGACGTCAGCCTGCCCCGGTGAAGTCCACCTTTCGCTGGGTCGACGCGCCCATGCTCCGCGTCGACGCGCTGCTCCTCACGCACCTCGAGGCGATGGGGTTCACGCACGTCGGCTTCCTCCTCGAGGAACGGCGGGCCCGCGGCGTGGAACTCGTGATGCGTGAGGTCCTCACCGTCGCGGGCGAGGCGACCTTCGCTTCGGTGGTCGCCGAAGACGGCTGGGACGACGTGACGCTGACCACGGTGCTCGAGAACAACGTCGCGGTGGTCACGGCCCTCGGGCCCACCAAGCGAATGGACTGGGTCGACCCGCGGTACGACATCGAGTTCATCACCGCCGCCCAATCACAGACCCTGTCCGCCATCTGGGGCGCGCACCGGCTTCATCTCGAGCAGGCGAGCGCGCGCCAACGTTCCACTCCACGCGCCACCGGCGACCGCGAGCTCTTCCGCGCGCTTCGGGTGGCGCGTCGGAGCGCTGAGCAACGGGTCACCCGCACCTTCCTCGCCATCTCCGCGCTGCTGGGCCTGCTGCTCGCCGGAGGCTTCCTTGGAGTCGTCGACGGTGTTGCGGCAGCGCAGCCGAGCTCGATCACGACCGGCGCTGCACTCGCGGCGTGGGGTGTGCTGACGCTGGTGGCCGGCCTCGCCTGCCTGCTGCTCGGAGCCCTGCTGCTCTTGAACACGACGCGCATCATGATGTGGGCATCCCGGGGACGTCTGGCGACGCAACTGCGCTGGCCGCTACCGCCTGATTCGTGACGAGCGGCTGCACCACAACAACCGCATGCCCTGACGCGAACGTTCGGGTACACGACGCGCCGTGCTCCACACGGCGTTGATCCTCTCGCTGCTCGCACAGACGCTCACCAAACCGCCGACGCTGGTGAAGCAGGTCGCTCCGGAGATCACCGACGCGGGTTCGACCGCGGGCACGGTGGTGATGGAGGTCGACCTCGGCGCTGACGGCAAAGTGCTCGCCGTAAAGGTCGTGCAGTCGCTCTCGCCTTCGCTCGACGCGGCGGCGGTGAAGGCGCTCGAGCAGTTCGAGTTCACGCCCGCGGAGCTCGACGGCCAGCCGGCGCCGGTGCGCATTCAGTACGCGCTCACCTTCGAAGCGCCACCCATTCGCCCAGCCGACTCGTCGGCTGATTTGACCGTCGTGCTCGACTCAGTGGACGCGGGTCACACGCCCGTCGTGAATCTCTTCGGCGTGCTGCGCACCGCGGGAACACGTGAAGCCGTCGCCAACGCGCCGGTGACGCTCGGCGAGCAGTCGGTGTTCTCGAGTGAGAGCGGTGAGTTCGAGTTCACCGACGTTGCGCCCGGAGAGGTGACGCTCGTGGTGTCCGCGCCCGGCTACGAGAAGTTCGAAGCGAAGGAGACCATTCGCGCCGACGAGCGCACCGAGGTGACGTACTACCTGAAGAGCACGGGCACGCCGTCGCTCGAGACCATCGTGCGCAGCGACAAAGATCGCCGCGAGGTCACGCAGGTGAAGTTGACGCGCGCCGAGATGCGTCAGGTCGCCGGCACGCAAGGCGACGCGTTCAAGGTGCTGCAGTCGTTGCCCGGCGTCGCGCGCGCGGCGTTCGGGTCAGGAGCGCTCGTCGTGCGCGGCAGCAAGTCGTGGGACAGCCGCGTGTACGTCGATGAGATCCAGGTGCCGCAGCTGTTTCACTTCGCGGGACTCTCGGCGACCTTCAACGCCGCGACGGTGGAGAGCATCACGTTCCAACCCGGCAACTGGGGCGTCAGCTACGGCCGCAGCATCGGCGGCCTGGTGCAAGCCGAAGTGCGCACGCCGTCGACGAAGGGCGTGCACGGCTATCTCGACCTCTCGACGTTCGACATCTCGGCGATGGTCGAGCTGCCGGTCTCCGACAAGTGGAGCGTGAGCGCCGCCGCGCGTCGGGGCCTCGCGGATCTCACCCTGCCCTTCGCCATCAAGACCTTCGCGGGGCCAGCCGCGGGAGCGATCGGCTTCTCCCTCGCTCCGCAGTACTTCGACTACCAGCTGCGCGCCGAGCGTCGCGGCACGTCGAAGAGCCGCTTGTTCATCTCTCTGTATGGCTCCAGCGACCGGTACGCGTTCATCAACCCGAACCCGTTCATCGATCCCGCCACCGAGGGAAATCAGGGCAGCGCCGGCAACGCCATCGCGTACCACCGGCTCACGCTCGGCTTCGACTTCCGCTTCAGCGATCGCGTCACGTTCATCTCGCGCAACTCGCTGGGCTTCGATCAATACGAGCAGCTCGGTGGAGCGACCGACATCTTCTACAAGGGCGTGCAGACGCCAGTGCAGGCGCGCGAGCGTTTCCGCATCGACATTCCTGAAGCGAACTTGTCGATCAGCACCGGCCTCGACGTGCTCGTGGTGCCGACGTTCGTCGATGCGCAGTCGCCTCCGAACTTCAAGGCGAACCAGATCCCAGACCCGTACGTCGCGCGGCGGTTGTTCGTCGATCGCTCCACCAGCTTCTTCATCGAGCCGGCGATCTTCCTCGAGGCGCTGTGGCGGCCGTGGGAGTCGCTCAGCATCACTGGCGGTGTTCGCGTCGACTACGAGTCGTACATGAAAGACGTGTGGGCCGATCCCCGGCTGGCCGTCGCGTGGACGCCCGTCGATTGGCTCACGGTGAAGGGCGGCGCGGCGCTGTACCACCAGCCTCCGGACTACCGCGTCGGTCAGCTCTCACCGGTGTTCGGAAATCCTGAGCTCGCTCCCGAGAGCGCGGCGCACTTCACCGTCGGAGCCGAGACGCGCTTCACCGACTACCTGAGCCTCGACGCGTCCGTTTATTACAAGGCGCTCTACGGCCAGGTCCGGCAGGTGCTCACCAGCGGCCTCGGCAGCGACGTGAACATTCCCGGCGCGGAGACGCGGTTCGCTTCGTCAGGGTACGGCCGCGCGTACGGCGCGGAGCTCCTCCTGCGTCACAAGCTGCACAAGAACTTCTTCGGGTGGATCGCGTACTCGCTCAGTCGCTTCGAGCGCGACGGCTACGCAGGCGCGATGTGGAGCCCGGGCCCGCTCGATCAACCGCACAACTTGATCGTCGTCGCCTCGTACAAGTTGCCCTGGGACATCACCGTCGGTGGCCGCTTCCGCTTCGCGTCGGGGCCGCTCGTCACGCCGGTCGTCGCCTCGCTCTACGACGTCGATGGCAACTACTACTACCCGCTGCCCGGCTTGCCGTGGAGTCAGCGGCTGCCCGACTTCTTCCAGCTCGACGTGCGCGT
>JAEUJS010000172.1 GCA_016792935.1 Archangium sp.
CTCGCCGCTGTCCGATGACGCCGCGCCGCTGCTCCTCGACCCGGACAGTGAGCTCGCCGACGCGCTGGCCGTGTACTCGACGCCGCAGGCCGTCTTGCTCGATGGCGCTCGGACACTCATCTACTCGGGCAACTACAACACCAGCCGCTACTGCACTGATCCGAAGACCGAGTTCGTTCGCCTCGCGCTGGAGCAGCTGGACAGAGACACCGCGGCTCCGCTGCCCGAACTTCCCGCGTGGGGCTGTCAGCTCCCGGCGCACGTCGCGCGGAACGACGCTGAGGCCGCCCCATGACGATGAACGCAGAACGTGGCCCTTTCTCTCTCTGGGAGAGGGAGCACACACTCAGCTCTCGCGGGTGCGGGTCATGAGCACGAACGCGATGACGCCGGAGCTCGAGCAGCAAGTCCTTGCGCCGGTCTACCTGCGCGGAGATCGCATCGTGCGCGCGGCGACGCTGGTGCACCTCGTCATCGCGGCGGCCATCGCTCCGTTCTACGACACGTGGTCCGTCGCCGTGCCCGTCGGGTTGCTCGCGGCCGGCATGTTCTGGGCGACGAGCTGGCTGGTGCCCGGTCACTTCTTCACGCGCGTCGTCGCGGGCATCTCGCTGCAGGCGTTCTGCGCGCTCCACATCTTCCAGCTGCACGGCCTGCCGGAGATGCACTTCTTCTTCTTCACCAGCTTCACGCTGATGATCCTCTACAAGGACTGGCGCGCGATGTGGCCTGGCGCGCTGTTGATCATCGGGCAGCACATCGTCTTCGCCATCCTCCACAACTCGGGCGTGAAGCTCTTCTTCTTCGAGGAACCGCGCGTTGGGGTCTTCAAGCTCTTCTTCCACTTCGGCATCGCCATCGCCCAGGTCGCCATCGCGGGAGTCGTGGCCGCGGGATTGCGCCGCCGCGTGCTGACCGACCACCAGCAGAACGAAGCGCTCGCCCGACAGCTCGCCGCCAGCAACGCGTTGATGCTGGAATTGGAGCGCACACGAGATCGCCTCGTGCAGACCGAGAAGCTCGCCACCGCCGGTCAGCTCGCCGCCGGAGTCGGTCACGAGATCAACAACCCGCTCGCCTTCGTGGTCGGCAACCTCGAGCACCTCGCGGTCCGCTTCGATCAAGAGAAGAAGACGCTGAGTGGAATTCCCGACGTGGTCGATCTCCGCGATTGTCTGAGCGAGGCGCAGGAAGGCGCGCGCCGCATCGCCGCCATCGTGAAGGACCTGAAGACCTTCGCCCGCAGCGACGACGCCCGCATCGGCCCGGTCGACGTCACCGCGTCGCTGGAGTTCGCGTTGACGATGGCGGCTCCGGAAATTCGCCACCGCGCGCAGGTCATTCGCGACTTCCAGTCCGTCCCCGCGGTGGAAGGCAACGACACGCGACTGGGCCAGGTGTTCCTCGTGTTGTTGGTGAACGCCGCGCAGGCCATGGAAGAGGGCGGCGCGACCGACAACCGCCTCACCGTGCGCACGCGCGTCGACGCTGACGGCAGGGTTTGCATCAGCGTGGAAGACACGGGGCAGGGCATCGCCGCCGAACACCTCTCGCGCATCTTCGACCCGTTCTTCACCACCAAACAGGTCGGAGAGGGCACGGGTCTGGGGCTGTCCATCGCGCACAACATCGTCAGCGCGCTCGGGGGCCGCATCGACGTGCACAGCGAGCTCGGTAAGGGCTCGCGCTTCGACGTCGTGCTGCCGGTCTCGAACGGAATTCCGCGCCCCACGCGCAGCGGCAAGACGCCGCCGCAGCCCATCGCGGCGACTCCGCTGGTGCGGGTGCTGGTGATCGACGACGAGGCCGACATGGGGCCGTTGGTGGCGCGTCTGCTGGGCACTGCCGCGAACGTCACGCACGCGAGGTCGGGTCGCGAGGGGCTGGAACTGCTCCGCGCCACGCCCGGTGGTTTCGATCTCGTGTTGTGCGACGTGATGATGCCCGACGTCAGTGGCGCCGACGTCTACCGCGCCCTCGAGCGCGAGCAGCCGCGCATGGTGTCACGCACCGTGATGATGACCGGCGGCGCGTTCACCGAAGCCAGCGCGCGCTTCGTCGAGTCGCTCCCGTATGAGGTGATCGAGAAGCCGTTCACCGCCAATGACATCCGGACGTTGCTGGACGTGGTGAAGAAGCGCTCGGCGGCCTGAAGGACCGCGCGATGTGTGCAGAAGTTGCGCTCACACCGGGCCAGCAATTCCCTTGGAAGCACGCGGACCCTGTGACAAATCGCGCCTTCGTTTCACTGTGCCAACCGTGCACGGCAGCCTGTGCAGCCCGGAGCTTCAAATGCACCGAATGACGTCGTTCCTCCTTCTCGCTTTGGCGCTCAGTGCGTGCCGGCCCGAAGGCGCGAAGAAAACCCTCCCCGGAAATGAGCTGTACGCGGCGTGCATCAGCTGCCACGGCACCGATGGCCAGGGTCAGGAAAAGATTGCGGCGCCCGCCATCGCCGGCTTGCCGCAGTGGTACGTCGAGGCGCAGCTGGTGAAGTTCCGCAGCGGCGTTCGCGGCGCGCACCCCGACGACTACGAGGGTCTGCGCATGCGGCCCATGTCTCGTCAGATGATGGACGAGGGCGAAGTGAAGGCGGTCGCCGAGTACGTGAGCAAGATGGCTCCGAAGAAGCAGGCGCCGACGGCCGCTTCGAGCGGTGGTGACGCTGCCGCGGGCGCTGCGGCGTACGGCACCTGCACGGCGTGTCACGGCGCCGATGGAAAAGGCAACCAGGCCCTCAACGCGCCGCCCATCGCCGGTCAGTACGACTGGTACCTGGTGTCGCAGCTCCACAAGTTCAAGAAGGGCATTCGCGGCACGAACCCGAAGGACGTCACCGGCGCGCAGATGCGCCCGATGTCCATGACGCTGGCCGATGATCAGGCGATCAAGAACGTGGTCGCCCACATCGCGACGTTGTCGAAGTGAGAGAGACAGACCATGGCTGACAAAGAGACCAACCCTGATTCGCTCTCGACCACGGTGTTCGTGCTCGTGGCTGGTGGCGCGGTGGCGTTCTTCATCACCGTCGCGATCTTCGTTCTGCGCTGAGACTTCCCCATGATCGATACCTACGTCCCGAACGGGAGCAGCTTCGCGGGTGACATCGACCACGTCATCCTGGTCATCACCGCCATCACGGGCTTCTGGTTCTTCCTCGCGGAAGCCGTGCTGTTCTACTTGATCATCAAGTACGGCGAGCAGGAAGGCGTGCGCGCCAAGTACGTCGCCGGCGAAGACCCGAAGGAAAAGCGGTGGGTCGCGTGGCCGCACTACATCACGCTGCTCTTCGACATCTACATCATCTTCGCCGCCATCTCGGTGTGGCAGGACGTGAAGCAGACCATGCCGCAGGCCGACGAGACGGTGCGGGTCATCGCGCAGCAGTGGGCGTGGACCTTCGTGCACCCCGGCGCTGACGGAAAGCTCGACACGCCCGACGACATTCGCGTGGTCGACGAGCTGCACGTGGTGAAGGGCAAGACGTACCACTTCGAGCTGCAGAGCCGCGACGTGCTCCACAGCTTCTCGATTCCCATCTTCCGTCTGAAGCAAGACATCATTCCGGGTCGCACGGTGCGTGGCTGGTTCAAGCCGACGCTGACCGGCGGCTACGACATTCAGTGCACCGAGATCTGCGGCATCGGCCACGGCATCATGCCGGCGCGCATCATCGTCGAGACGCCTGAAGACCACGCCGCCTGGGTGTTGGCGCTGACGCCGACGCAGGCCGCGATCACCCCGAGTGAACAGCCCACGCAGTTGGGAGGCATGCCATGAGCAGCACCGCGACCGACACCGCCCACGGTGATGGACACGGACACGACGCCCACGCTCCGAGCGGGTGGGACGATCCACACGGCCACGGTGGCCACGGAGCGCACGACGCGCACGGCCACGCCGAGCCGCACTGGCTCATCAAGTACTTCTGGTCGACCGATCACAAGATCATCGGCATGCAGTACCTGTTCACCGGCATGTTCATGGCGTTGATCGGCGGCTTCGCCGTCTACGTCTTCCGCATGCAGCTCGCGTTTCCGGGCATGAGCGTTCCGTTCTACGGGCGCGTCACGGCGACCGACTACAACGCGCTCGTCACGACCCATGGCTCGGTGATGATCTTCTGGGTGGCGATGCCGGTGCTCATCGCGGCGCTGGGGAACTACCTCATCCCGCTGATGATCGGCTGCGACGACATGGTGTTCCCGCGCCTGAATCGTCTGAGCTACCAGCTGTTCCTGATCTCGGCGATCGTCCTCATCTATTCGTTCTTCGTCGACGGCGGCGCGTTCGGCGGCGCGTGGACGGCGTACCCACCGCTCTCAGCGAAGGCTGAATACAACCTCACGCCGACGGGAGCGCCGCTGTGGCTCTTCGCGGTCGCGCTCGAGTTCGCGGCGTTCCTGCTGGGCGGCATCAACTTCGTCACCACCGTGATGAACAGCCGCGCCAAGGGCATGAAGATGTTCGACGTGCCCATCGTGGTGTGGATGATCATCATCGCCTCGATTCTCTTCATGGCGTCGGTCGGCCCGCTCATCGCCGGCGCAGTGATGCTGATGTTCGACCAGACCATCGGCACCGGCTTCTTCGACCCCAACAAGGGTGGAGACCCGGTGCTGTGGCAGCACCTCTTCTGGTTCTTCGGTCACCCCGAGGTGTACGTCGTGCTCTTGCCCGCGATGGGCATCGTGGCCGAGGTCATCACCACCTTCAGCCGCAAGAAGCTCTTCGCGTACAAGTCGGTGCTCTACACGGCGGTCGGCACCGGTGGCCTTTCGTTCTTCGTGTGGGCGCACCACCAGTTCATCGCCGGCATCGACCCGCGCATGGCGAACATCTTCTCGGTGACGACGCTGCTCATTTCCATCCCCGTGGCGGAAATGGTGTTCGTCTACATCGCGACGTTGTTCGGGGGCTCGATTCGGTTGACGACTCCGATGCTCTGGGCGCTGGCGTTCATCGCCGAGTTCCTGCTCGGTGGCGTGACCGGCATCTTCCTCGGAGCGTCAGGCGCGGACATCTACTTCCACGACACGTACTTCGTGATCGCGCACTTCCACTACACGTTCTTCCCCATCGCCTTCATCGCCTCGTTCGCCGCGCTGACGTACTGGTTCCCGAAGATGTTCGGCCGGTACATGAACGACACCTGGGGCAAGGTGCACTTCTGGATCTCGATCATCTCGTTCAACTGCATCTTCATTCCGCTGTTCCTGCTGGGAGCGCGCGGTGATCACCGCCGCATCTACGACTACACGCACTTCCCCGACCTGATGAAGAGCGGCATGCAGGACCTGCGCATCCTCGCGACGTTGTCGCTGGTGGTGCTGCTGGTCACGCAGGTGATCTTCCTCGTGAACTTCTTCTACTCGATGGTGAAGGGGAAGAAGGCCGAGCAGAACCCGTGGAAGGCCAACACGCTCGAGTGGCAGTGCCCGTCGCCTCCGCCGCACGGCAACTTCCCCGATGGTTTGCCGACGGTGCACCGCGGCCCGTACGAGTTCAGCCACCCCGATCGCCAGGAAGACTACTGGCCGCAGAACGCGAGCTAACCTCATGTCCTCTTCTGCTTTTCCGAGACCCATCGCGACGACGCGCTCGGCAACGGGCATTTCCACCGGGAAGTTGGCGGTGTGGTGGCTCATCGCTTCCGAGATCGTGATCTTCGGCGGCGTGCTGGGCAGCTACATCATGCACCGCATCGGTCACCCGGAATGGGCGAGTCAGGCGGAGCACACCAACACCTGGCTGGGCGCGTTCAACACCATCGTGCTCTTGAGCTCTTCACTCTCGGCCGTGCTCGCGCACAACGCGGCTGAGATGAAGGACGGCAAGAAGGCGGCGAAGTTCCTGTGGTTCACGATCCTGGGCGCGGCGACGTTCCTCGTCGTGAAGTCGTTCGAGTGGACGCACGAGATCAACGCGGGCCTGACCATCACCAGCCACACGTTCTGGTCGTTCTATTACACGGCCGCCGGCATCCACGGTCTGCACGTGCTGGTGGGCGGCATCATCATGGCGGTCATCGCGGTCGATGCTGCCAAGGGCAAGGATCTGCAGCGCGTCGAGGCGGTGGGCCTGTACTGGCACTTCGTCGACATCGTGTGGATCTTCCTCTTCCCGCTTCTCTACATCTCGAAGTGAGCCTGGTGACCCATGTCTGACCCACACGCTCCGCACGCGGACCACAGCAAGCACTACATCAAGATCTGGATCGCGCTTTTGGTGCTGCTGATGGTGTCGCTGGTTCCGGCGATCATCGCCCAGCAGCTGCACCTGAACATCACCGGCATCGTGGTCGTGACCGCGTTCGCCGTGGCGTTCATCAAGGCGTACCTCGTCATCAAGCACTTCATGCACCTGACGATCGAGAAGAAGTACGTCGGGTTCCTCTTCCTCACGATGCTGGCGTTCATGCTGGTGTTCGTCGGCGGTGTGTCGCCCGACGTGATGAAGCACGAAGGCCAGCGGTGGACGAACGACGCGGCGAAGAAGGTCGTCGACGAGGGCATGAAGGCAGAGAAGGCCGGCGGTCACGGCGAGCCCGAGAAGCACTGACGTGTCGGCGAACGTCGCGGTACGCGGAGACTCGCCGGGTGACATGAGCGTCCAGGAGCCACGCAAGCCGGTGTTGCCCAACGCGGTGTTGGGCACGCTGTTCTTCGTGGTGGCCGAGGTGATGCTCTTCTCGGGGATGATCTCGGCGTTCACGATCTCCAAGGCGGGAGCCTTGCCGGGGACGTGGCCGATGCCGGGTCAGCCGCGGTTGCCCGCCGAGGCGACGGCGCTCAACACCGCGCTGCTGATTCTGAGCGGCATCGTGCTCATCGTCGCGCACCGATTGTACAAGTCGAAGAACCCGGTCGCGCACTGGGTGACGCTCGCGTCGTGGGCGCTGGGTACGGGCTTCGTCGCGTTGCAGGGCGTGGAGTGGTGGACGCTCTTGAACGCCGGCATGACGTTGAAGTCGTCACCGCTCGGTGGGTTCTTCTATTTGATCGTCGGTGGGCACGCGCTGCACGCGGTCATCGCGTTGGTCGCGTTGTTCATGGCGTGGGTGAAGATGGCGCGCGGCACGTTGTCGCCGGGCTTCTTCTTCGGCACGCAGACGTTCTGGTACTTCGTGGTGTTGATGTGGCCGGTCATCTACGCGCGGGTGTACTTCTGAAATGAACTCGCTGCTGACCATCGCGTGCGCCGTCTGCGGAGCTGGAGAAGATCCAGCGAAGGGCTCGTACGTCGGCATGACGCTGATCATCTCGGCGCTGCCGCTCGCGATGCTGGGTGGGATCATCTGGTACGTCGTGCGCGCCGCGAAGAAGGCAGAGCTCGCCGAGAACGCGCAGCAGGCGAAGACCGATGGCCGAGCCTGAAGCACCGGCGCAGAAGTCGTCGAACAGACCGTTCTTCATCGCGTTCGTGCTTGGAGCGCTGGTCCTGACGGGTCTGCCGTTTCTGCAGGAACGATTCCTCAAGGCGCCTCCTCCGATTCTGACGCTGACTCCGTGGAGCACGACTGCGGCTGACATTTCATCGGTCGCGCTGAGCGGAAAAGTCGTGCTGCTCCAGGTCGAGGTTGCGCCGTGTGATGCCGATTGCACGAAGCGCGTCACGGAGTTCGGCAACATCGTGAACCACGTGAACGACCTCGGAGACAAAGTCGTCCTCGTGACGCTCGCCGATGCGCAGACGCTCGGGGCGCTCGAGCAGCGGAAGGGCGCTTCAGCGGCGTGGCGGTTCGCGGAGCTCGACTCGGCGTTGTTGACGCAACTGCAGGTCGGCCTCGTGAAGTTCCTCGGAGCGGACTCGACGGACTTCGCGCGTTCGCACTCCGTGGTGTTGATCGATCAGAACGGAGCGGTGCGCGGGTATTGGCAAGACGGCACTGCGGGGCGCGGCAACGCGATCAACGCCGCTCGGCTGCTCGCCAAGAAGGGGCCCATCCCGTAGCCGGGTCGAGGTCCGCAGCGCTCAGAAAAGCGGCTTTTGGTCGAGGTGGGCTCACTTCGTTGGCGCGGTGCCAAACAGCGAGCGAGCTTCTCGGGTCTCGGACGAATTTCTGTCTGATTCGCGCCAACAGCGCGCCGTGCTCTACCCTGGACGCTCTCGCATTTTTGAGCTCCCGCACCCTCCTCCCTCCAACGTTGCCCGATGGAGGCTGTGCCGACCTCACGCTCGTCACGGACGAATGAAGAGAAGTGAGCCATCGCGGTTGTCCAGAGGTGACCCAGGGCCGACCGCAATGGCATCAGCTTGTTCTCGAGGGTGGTGACGAGCGTGAAGTCAGCACTCGGGTTCAATCGAAGTGACATTGGAGGGGGAGGGAGTGCGGGAGCTCAAAAATGCGAGAAGGCAGAGGTGACCTCTGGGTGCTGTTGGCGCGAATCTGAGTGGAATTCGCTCGAAGCTGGAGAGGCTCGTGGGAGTCGACCGAGGCGACTCGCATCCGCTCAATCGGCTTCCCTCAAGGCAGTTCAGCGCTCGACACCGCCTCATTCGCCCCGGCATCGGCGCCCATGAGCACGCCTCATGAAGGTGGCGTCGCACACTCATGAATCGAGCGCGAGAAATCCCTCGCAGAAGTTGCGCTCTGGTCGAGCGAAAAACGCGAGTCGCGCGCGGAAATTAAAGTTGTTCCATTCGGGGGGATTCGGTACGTGCCGCACCCGGAGGGCTCCCCCTAAATGGCTCAGATTTTTCCCCGGTGGACCAACCAGACGCCGAAGTTGATCACGCTCGGCGCGCTCGGTGGTCTCGTTGCCACGGTCTTCGCCGTCTACTGGTGGGCGTCGCCGTACCACACCGACGTCGGCTACGCGCCCAGGCAGCCCGTCGCCTACAGCCACGCGCTTCACGCCGGTGAGCTGAAGATGGATTGCCGCTACTGCCACGTCACGGTCGAGCAGGGCGCCATGGCCGGAGTGCCCCCGACGCAGACCTGCATGAACTGCCACGCGCAGGTGAAGAAGGGCTCCGAGAAATTGAAGCCCATCTACGACTCGTGGAACGACGGCAACGGCACCACGAGCGTCGAGTGGGTCCGCATCCACAAGCTCCCCGACTACGCGTACTTCAACCACTCCGCCCACATGGGCTTCGGCGTCGGTGACAAGCGCGCCGCCATCGGCTGTGAGACCTGCCACGGCCGCATCGACACCATGGAAGTCGTTCGCCAGGTGCAGCCGCTCTCGATGAGCTGGTGCATCGAGTGTCACTCCGACCCCGCGCTCAACATTCGCCCGGTCGCCAACATCACCACCATGGGCTGGTCTGCCGATCTCGGCTGGCGCGAGAAGCAGAAGGAAATCGCCGCGTCCATCAACCCACCCGGCTCGCTGTCGCAGGCCCAGCGCTACGTCGACGGCCACTACAAGACCTACGCGACTGCCAGCTGCTCTGGCTGCCACCGCTGAAACCAAGGGACGGAATTCAAAATCATGAAGAAAGATCCCTACGCCCCGATTCGCGACCAGATGAACGAGACGCCGGAGTTCTGGCGCTCGCTCGAGCACCAGCGTCTCGATGACTCGGTGAAGACCCAGGTCGAGAGCGAGTTCCCCGCCGGCGTCACCATGCCCACGGGCTTCAACCGCCGCGACGCGATGAAGATCGCCGGCGCGTCGCTCGCGCTCGGCTCGCTCGCCGGCTGCGAAAAGCTCCGCCGCGACCCCGACGAGATCCTCCCGTTCGTGAAGTCGCCCGAGAAGTACGTGCCGGGCAACAAGCTGATGTACGCCACGGCGCAGCAGCGCTCGGAAGGCGCCATCGGCATCCTCGCTGAGGCCAACGAAGGTCGCCCCACCAAGCTCGAGGGCAACCCGGCGACCGGCAGCGGCGCTTCGGACATCTGGGCGCAGGCTGAAGTGCTCAAGCTCTACGACCCCGAGCGCGCGCGTTCTCCGCTCAAGGGTGGCACCGCCGCCAAGTGGGAAGACTTCGACGCGTTCGCCAAAGACCACTTCGGCAAGCTCGTCGCGGCGCAGGGCGCGGGGCTCGCGTTCCTCGTCGAGGAAGACATGGGCCCCACGTTCGAGCGCCTCCTCGCCAAGCTGCCGCAGGCGAAGGTTGTTCGCTTCGACCCGCTCTCGCCTGACAACGCGTTGCAGGGCGCGCAAATCGCCTTCGGCCCCGGCGCGCGTCAGCACGTCGACATCAGCAAGGCGAAGGTCGTCTTCTCGCTCGACTCGGACTTCCTGGTGAGCGGCCCTGATCACCTCGCGCACGCCGCTGCGTTCGGCAAGACGCGCGCGGTCGACAGCGCGGCCGACGCGGCGAAGATGATTCGCCTCTACGTCGCGGAGTCGGTGTTCAGCACCACCGGCACCAACGCCGACCACCGCGTGCGCATGAGCGCCGGTGAAGGCTTGAGCATCCTCAAGGCGCTCGGCGCCGCGCTCGGGCTCGGTGGAGAAGCCGCCCAGCTCACCGACGCGCAGAAGAAGTTCGTCGATGCGCTCGCCAAGGACCTGAACGCCAACAAGGGCGCCTCGGTCATCATGGTCGGAGAGCGTCAGGGCGCCGCCGTTCACGCGCTCGCCGCGCAGCTCAACGCTGGCCTCACCAACCTCGGAGCGACGGTCACTGTTTCCTTCAGCGACGACAAGGCCGCACGAGTCAGCATGTACGAGCAGCTCGACGCGCTCGTGAAGGCCGCCGACGTCACCACGCTGGTGAGCTTCGAAGCCAACCCGCTCTACACCGCTCCGGCGTCGTACAAGTTCGGCGACTTCGTGAACGGCAAGACCTGGGTGCACGCTGGTGTGCTCCCCGAAGAGTCCGGCCTCAAGGCCACGTGGCACGTGCCGACCGCGCACTTCCTCGAGGCGTGGGGCGATGCGCGTGCGTGGAATGGCACCGCGAGCATCGTGCAGCCCATCATTCTGCCGCTGCACGGCGGCCGCCCGGGCATCTCGCTCCTCGCGTCGCTCGTGGGAGAGACCGAGACCAGCGACAAGAAGCTCGTCGAGGCCACGTGGGCCGGGAAGCTGGGCAAAGCCCCTGGGGGCGACGCCGTTGGGGGGCTGGACGTCAAGGCGTGGCGCAAGGCGCTGCACGACGGCGTCATCGCTGGTTCGGCGCGCGCTGCCGGTACTGCTGAGCTCAAGACCGCGGACATCACCGCTGCCGTCGCCGCCGCGAAGAGCTGGACCGCGACGAAGGACGCGCTCGACTTCATCGCCGTCGAGGGCCACTTCAAGGACGGCCGCTTGAGCAACGTGTCGTGGCTGATGGAACTGCCCGACTCGATGAGCAAGCTGTGCTGGGACAACGCGCTGCTCATCTCTCCGACGCTCGCCAAAGAACTGAACATCGAGAGCGCGGTGAAGAAGAACGCGTACGTCAGCGACATCGTCGAGATCACCGTCGACGGCCGCACGCTGAAGGCGCCGACGTTCGTGGTGCCCGGAATCCCGACCTACTCCGTGGTGATGAACCGCGGCTACGGCCGCACCTGGGGTGAGATTGCTTCCGGCACCGGCGTCGACGCGCACGCGTTGCTCGGACCGAGCGGCAGCGTCGCGGCGGGCGCGAAGGTCAGCAAGACCAACACCACCACTGACCTCGCCTCGACGCAGGACCACTTCACCGTGCCGGGCAACCCGTTCCGTGAGCTGACGTTCGCGCAGATGACGAACGAGCCCGCGGGCGCCGCCGAGCGCAACATGGGCCTCGCCACGCGCGGTCTGTTCCGCAGCGCTTCCGCGAGCGAGTACAAGAAAGACGGAGCGAAGTTCGCGCGCGAAGGCGACATGCCCGAGAAGCTGGTGCAGCTCGGCACGCCGAAGAACCGCCCGAGCAAGCCCATCCAGCCCACGACCGAAATCACGTACGAGGGTCAGCAGTGGGGCATGGTCATCGACCTCAGCTCCTGCATCGGCTGCAACATCTGCGCGATCGCCTGCATCGCCGAGAACAACATTCCGGTCGTCGGGCGCGAGCAGGTGCTGCTCGGCCGTGAGATGCACTGGATTCGTGTCGACCGCTACTTCACCGGCGACATCGACACCCCGCGCGCCGTGCACCAGCCGCTCAACTGCATGCACTGCGAGAACGCGCCCTGCGAGCCGGTGTGCCCCGTCGGAGCGACCACGCACGACGAAGAGGGCATCAACTCCATGGCCTACAACCGCTGCATCGGCACGCGGTATTGCGCCAACAACTGCCCGTACAAGGTGCGTCGGTACAACTACCTCGACTTCACCCACACCGGTGACTTCGTGGTCGCGAAGGGCGAGGTCTTCCCGTTCAAGGACAAGACCGGCAAGGAACTCGACTGGAAGGAGCGCTACAAGACGCTCAAGCTCCAGCGCAACCCGGACGTCACCGTTCGCTACCGCGGCGTGATGGAAAAGTGCACGTACTGCGTGCAGCGCATCGACGAGGCGAAGATCGCCGCGAAGCGCGCCGGCAATGACCGCAAGAAGTTGCCCGATGGCGCCGTCACTCCCGCGTGCGCGCAGGCGTGCCCCACCAGCGCCATTACGTTCGGAAACATCAACGACCTCGAGTCGCGCGTCGCGAAGCTCAAGCAGAGCGAGCGCAACTACGAGCTGCTGCAGGAACTCAACGTCCGTCCCCGCACCACGTACCTCGCGCGCGTTCGTAACGAGAACGAGGAGCTCGCCTGATCATGGCCACCACTCAAACCGTCACGCTTCCGGACGACATCAACACGCGCGGCGACGTCGTGTTGCCCGACGTCATCGAAGGCCGCGAAGCCCTCGTTCGCGGTCCGCACGACTTCCACGCCGTCACCGAGATGGTGTGCAAGGTCAACGAGGCGCCGCTCAAGGCGACTCCCAAGCCGTTCCTGTTCGGGCTCTCGCTCGCGGGCGCCGTGCTCACCATGTTCGGTGGCTACATCGGCTACCTCCTGTGGGAAGGCCCGGGCATCTGGGGCAACAACAACCCCGTCGGCTGGGCGTGGGACATCGTGAACTTCGTGTTCTGGGTCGGCATCGGCCACGCCGG
>JAEUJS010000176.1 GCA_016792935.1 Archangium sp.
CGACCGACGTGAACAACCCGTAGAGCACCTTCGCGCTCGTAGCGAACTTCGCCAGGCACTCATCCGCGACGTCGCAATCCTTCCGCTCCGTCATCACCAGCGCCGCATCCAACGTCAGCCCATCCGGAGTCGACGCCTCGAGGCTCAACAACCGCCGCGCCTCGCTCTGCAGCTCCTTCACCTGCTGGTCGCTCACGCCGCGCACCAACACGTCCAACGGATACGCCGCGACCGACGGCTTCGTCTGCGCAACCGCCGCGCTCGACCACACCATCAGCATGAACAGCATCGAGTGACGCAAAGACCGCTCCTTCGATTGATCAGTACTTCGCCACCAACCGCTCGAACTCCGCCGTCGCCGCAGCACAATCCGCCGGACTCTGCGCCGAGTTCACCTTGGTGAGAATGCGCTTCTCGTCGTCTTCCCACTGCGGAAACAGCTTCGAGTTTCGCGCCGCCGTCGCCTTCAACGAAGCGACATCACGATTCATCGTCTTCTTCCACCGATCGTCGGGCGTGCACTTCGCCGTCGCCACCGGCGTCGCCTTCTTGATTCCCGCGTCGACCTTCTTCGCGACCACCACCGGATTCAACGAACCCGAATCAGGCAACGCCACCAATTCCTCTTCACCCGCATCCTTCGCCGCCTCAGCCACCGCTCCTGCATCGACGACAGGCACCACCACCGGGTCTTTCACCACGACCGGATCTTTCACGGGCGGATCCTCGACGGGCACTTCCGCAGGAGGCCGCGTCGCGATCCACACTCCGCCGAGCAGGAGCACCAGCAGCCCAACCGCCGCTCCAATCATCGCGCCGCGCCGCGAAGACGGAGGCATCGCTTCCGCCAACGACTTCGACGTCGTCTGCGCCTCGCTCGGGTCCAACGCGCGCTGCTGATCCGTCGCCAGCTGCGCGCCCTTCGGCCGCTTCGGCAACACCATCGTGCTGGTGCGCATCGCCGGCGTCAGCTGCAACGGAGCCGACTCCGGCATCACGAACCCCGCCTGCGTTCGCTCGTTCGAGAAGTTGTGCTCGATCTCCGAGAGCCGCATCGCGACACGACGCGCGTCGGGCCGCTTCTTCATCTCCTTGTGCATCATCTCGCCCACCAGCTCGCCAACCCGGTCCAGCGTCAGCTCGAGTCGTGGGTCGAGCGCCTTCCCCGCGAACGCCGCGCGGTACGTCTCAGCGAGATCAGGCACCTCGGAGTAGTAGTGGTGCTGCGCCAGTTCCTGCGGCGACCCGCTGAACGGAAACCGCCCCGAGCACAGCAGGAACAACGTCACGCCCAACGCGTAGACGTCGTTCGCCGGAGCCGCTCCGAGATCAGGATTGAACTGCTCCGGAGGGCAGTAGTCCGGCGTGCCCGCAGGCTGCGCGATGGTCTTGCCGACCTTCATCGCCGTGCCCAAATCGATGAGCTTCAACCAGCGCACTTCGCCGGCCTTGAGCTCCATCATCAGGTTCTCGGGCTTCAAGTCGCGGTGCACCAGCCCACGCTCGTGCACGCCGCTCAACGCCAGCGCCGCCTGGTACCCAATGCGAATCGCCGTCACGAGATCGATGTTCGACAGCTCGTCGATCACCGTCTTGCCCGCGAGGTGCTGCATCACGATGCAGTCGTAGCGATCGTCGTACGCGTAGACGTGCACCACGTTCGGGTGATCGAGCGAGGCCAACATGCGCGCCTCTTCCGCTCCCGCACCGCGCGCGCCGACCTGCAGCGTCTTGATGACCACCTTCTGCTCGAGCGTCTTGTTCTCGCCCAGATACACGGTGCCGAAGCCGCCCGCTCCGAGGCGCCGAATCACCTTGTAGTTCGAGGCGATGATCGTCCCGGGCTGCAGCTCTCCCTGGACCTGGATGTTCCCCGATTCACTCAACGGAACACCGGTCAGGCGCAGGGAGAATCACCGTGCCTGTTTACCAAGCGGAACGCCCTGCTTCAAAAACTACGCTGTCATCAGATCACGTCGTCGGGGTCGCGCCGGCCGGAGCCTGAGCCGCATCGCTCTTGCTCTTGCCGCGGAACTCCAACATCGACGTCACACCGACGTACAAGAAGCCCAGCTGGAACAGCACGAGGAACGGGAGCGAGGTCCAGATCTCCATGTCCCACGCGAAGTACACCGCGCCGGTGAAGTAGAGCCCGAACAACAGCTCGATGAGGGGCACCCAGTTGCGGCGGCCGCGGTACGCCTTCTT
The DNA here is from genome assembly GCA_016792935.1 of Archangium sp. Lineage (GTDB taxonomy): Bacteria > Myxococcota > Myxococcia > Myxococcales > Myxococcaceae > Archangium_A. The sequence goes on from JAEUJS010000176.1 coordinate 2,209, forward strand.
CACGGCCTTCACCTGCTTGCCCTCGGAGCCCGTCTTCGGCGTGCGGGTGAACTCGCTCTGCTTGTCGAGCAGCGCCTCGATGACCGCCTTGGCCTGGTTGATCGCCATGCCGATGCCGAGGCTCATCACGAACGGCAGGTACTTGATGCGGCCCCACCAATTCAGACCGAGCTCACGGCCCGTCGCCACATAGAAGAAGCCGACGCTCGCCGTCGACGCGAGGAACACCGGGAGATCGAGCCACAGCGACGTGTACAGCTCGTGCTTGAACCGCAGCACCATCGAGATGGGCATCATCACCGACAGCACCACCATCAACAGGTAGGCGATGTTGTTCGAGAGGTGGAAGAACGCTTCCTTCTTCACCTCGTACGGCAACGTCTTGCTGCGGAGGATCGACGGCAGCAGCTTCTTCGCGGTCTGAATCGAACCCTTCGCCCAGCGGTGCTGCTGGCTCTTGAAGGCGTTCATGTCGACCGGCACTTCCGCCGGAGAGATGATCTCCGGCAGGAACACGAACTGCCAGCCCTTGAGCTGCGCGCGGTACGAGAGATCCAGATCTTCGGTCAGCGTGTCGTGCTGCCAGCCGCCCGCGTCCTTGATGGTGTCGCGACGCCAGATGCCAGCCGTGCCGTTGAAGTTGAAGAAGCAGCCGCTGCGGTTGCGCGCGGTGTGCTCGATGAGGAAGTGACCGTCGAGCAGGATGCTCTGCGCCTGCGTGAGGATCGAGAACTCGCGGTTCAGGTGACCCCAACGCACCTGCACCATGCCGATCTTCGAATCGACGAAGAACGGAACGGTGCGCGTGAGGAAGTCAGGAGACGGAACGAAGTCGGCATCGAACACCGCGACGAACTCACCCTTCGCGAGGTGCAGTCCGTTCTCGAGCGCGCCGGCCTTGAAGCCCTGGCGGTTCGTGCGGTGCACGTAGACGATGTCGACGCCCTTCTCTTTCCACTGCTCGACGCGCGCGCGGGCGATGCCGCACGTCTCGTCGGTGGAATCGTCGAGCACCTGCACTTCGAAGAGATCGCGCGGATACTCGATGCGGCACACCGAATCGATCAACCGCTCGACGACGTACATCTCGTTGAAGATCGGCAACTGCACGGTGACGCGAGGCAACTGCGTGAGCTTCGTCTTCGGCGTCGGCAGCTTGTACTTGTGCCGGTAATACAGAAACGCCATCCGATAGCGATGCGAGCCGTACACCGACAGCACGGCAAGCACGCCAAAGTAGACGGCCAGAAAGACGATCTCTGCGGTGCTCATTCGGGCGCCGGCCTCTCCAAGTGCCCGGAACTTCTGACAAATCCCCCTCCCGGGCGAAGGACGAGTCCTTCTAGGGAGGTTGGCCCCCTGTGTCAAACGCTGTGTTTCTCGGCGAGTCTCCGCGTGCCGCTCCGTTCGCCGGCACCTTCGGAGTCAGTACTTGAGCGCCATGCCCGCGAACGAATCAGCGATCAGCTGGGCTTTGCGCATCTCGCGCTCGTCGGCGACGGAGCCTTCGAGCATCAAGATCGATCCGACGACGTTCACCTTCGCGGTCTTGATGCCCTCACGCAGCAGCGCCGCGTTGATGTTCTGCGCGACTGCCGGCAACACGCGCGGGTCGAGCTTGGCGAGGATCTTCACGTTGGCGTCGTCACCGATCAGCGTGCGCAAGCGACGCAGCTCCTCGGTCGAGTCGAGCGTGCCGTCGATCACCGTGGTGCCGTTGAACTCTCCGACGGTGAGCGAGGGATTGATGGTGCTCTTGATCAGCTTGCCGAGCTCGCTGGTCTTGCCGTCGTCGACGATCACGTCACGCTTCTGAATGCCGTTCGCCGTCCACAGCATGATCGTGGTGCGGCCCTTCTGGCGCGCGGTGATCAGCAATTCGCCCTTCGCCATCGGCGTGATGTCGGCGACCTGCGGATCTCCGATCGCGATCTTCGAGACCAGCCCGACCTTGATCACTTCCTGGCTGTTGGGCGTCATGCGAACCGGCTCGGCGGACACGACCAGCGACAACACGAGGGCTGAGAGCATGCGCAGAGCATCGCGCGCTTCTCAGCCATCGGACAACTGGACGTTTCGCTACCCAACGGCGTCGCCCCAGGGGGTTTTGCTCAGGAAGCGTGTCGCTCTGGTCCCGAGGGGTTGACGACCGGAGCCTCGAGCACGTCCGTCTGCTCCAATGACGCAGACTCGACCAGCTTGTCGCACAGGTCCTCGAAGCTGAGCCCCGCGGCCTTCGCGATCTTCGGGAGCAGCGAGCTCGGCGTCATGCCCGGCAGCGTGTTCACCTCGAGGATGACCTCGTTGCCGACGTCGGGGCAGATGAAGTCGATGCGGGCCGCTCCGCTGCAGCCGAGCGCGCGGTAGGCGGTGAGCGCCATCGTCTCGATGTTCGCCAGCCTCGTCGGAGAGATGCGCGGAGGCAGGTGGTACTTCGCGACCGGTTGGTCCCCAACGGCGTCGCCCCCGAGGGCTTTGCCGTACTTGGTCGAGAAATCGAACGTCGCTCCCGGCGAGGAGATCTCACAGCTGCCGAGCACTTCGTCGTCGAGGATCGCCACGGTGATCTCGCGGCCCTTCACGAAACGCTCGACGAGCGCCTCTCCGCCGTAGCGGCACGCCTTCGCGACCGCGGGCTTCAACTGCTCCTGCGTGTGCACCAGCGTCAGCCCGACTGAGGAGCCGCCTGACGCCGGCTTCACCACGCAGGGGAACCCGAGATCGCAGTGCAGCTCGTCGACCTCTTCGACTTGCGAGCGGTGCACGACGTAGCCGGCGGGCGTCGCGAGGTTGTGCTGACGGAACAGCTTGCGCGCGTAGCCCTTGTTCATCGCCAGCGCCGACGCGAGCACGCCCGAGCCGCTGTACGGAATGCCCATCACCTCGAGGAGGCCCTGGACCTTGCCGTCTTCTCCCATTCGCCCGTGGAGTGCGAGCACGGCCACGTCGACACCCGCACCACGCAGCGTCTGATCGAGCCCGGGCCCAGCCATCACGCGCGTCACCTGGTGGCCGCGCTTCTCGAGCGCCGTGGCGATCGCCTCGCCCGTCTTCACCGAGATTTCACGTTCCTCACCCCAACCGCCCAACAGCACTCCGACGCGTCGCTGATTCATCTGTGTTTGTGTCTCCTGAGCCGCGGTCCGTGCGCCTCGATGGGGATCCAAAGCAGCCGCCATGCCTGCCGAAATTTCGAGAACGCACAGGACGCTACAGGCCTGTTTTCACAAGTCGAGTTTCTGGCAAATGGCAGTCCGTGCTTGGCTCCGCACGCGTTTTCTCTCGGGGGTTTCATGCGCCACGTTCGTTTCGTACTCGTCGCTGCTGCTGGCCTCTTCGCCGCGGGCTGTGGAGAGAAGACGCCCATGCTCTGCGTGCCCGGCAAGTCCGAGGCGTGTATCGGCATCGGCGGCTGCATGGGTGGGCAGGTCTGTAAGAGCGACGGCTCCGGCTTCGAGGCGTGCGACTGCGGCATGCCCATGGGCGGTGGCGCAGCAGCGACTGGCGGCAGCGGCGGCGGAGCGACCGGCGGCGGTGGTGCGCTCGGCGGCGGCACCGCGACGGGCGGAGGCACCGGCGGTGGCGGAGGCTCCGGCGGCGGAATCCCTGCTGGCGGAGGCAACGTCGACGGCGGCGGCGCGGGCGGCGGGACCGGCGGCGGCTCAGCGGGCGGCGGCTCAGCGGGCGGCGGCTCAGCGGGCGGCGGCTCAGCGGGCGGCGGTTCGGCAGGCGGCGGCTCAGCGGGCGGCGGCTCAGCGGGCGGCGGCTCAGCAGGCGGTGGTGCAGCCGGTGGTGGAGGCGGCGCACCGAGCGGAGGTGGCAGCGGCGCCTTCGGTCCCTGCGTCTTCGCCGACGGCGGGCTGACCGGCTGCTCGCCCGGCTTCAAGTGCGCGTGGGTCAACGACGTGAACTTCATGGGCTCGCTGCGGTGCGTGCCGAACGGCCCGGTCCAGATGGACGGTGGTTGCTCGCGAGGCCCGGACGGCCCGATGACGGGCTACGACAACTGCGCTGCGGGCCTCCACTGTGCGTCGACGGTCTGCAGGCCTGTCTGCGATACGGCCAATCGCGCCTCGTGCGGCATCAACCACTGCACGCGCTACTCGGGACTCTTCGAAGACCCGATGACCAACGAGCCCTACGCGGGCGTCTGCAACGACAGCTGCAACCCGGTCACGCAGCTCACCACCGGCGGCGTCAGCTGTGGCGCGAACCAGGGCTGCTATCTCCTCGTCTCCCAGAGCGACACCATCGGCGTGTGCGCCAGCGCGGGAACCGTGCAACACGGCGTGACCATCACCGGCACCGCGTTCGCCAACAGCTGCGTGCCGGGAGCGCAGCCACGCCGCAGAGATCTGTCATCGAACGCGAGCGAGTGCGGCGGTCTGTGCGCGGTCAACGACGTCATGTCGATGCTCAACACGCAGGACGAAGGAGGCATCGCTCCGGACTCGTGCCAGGCACGTTGGGGTGCTGCGCCGCCGTCGGACATGGTCGCTGGCGAGTCGTGCCGCTACTGGTGGGCCCGCGAGCCGTTCGATACCGGCTCGAACTTCAGCAACACCGTCGGCTGGTGCTTCAAACACGCCGTCTTCCAATACGACTCCAACGGAGACATGACGCCGGACTCGCCGACGCCGCGCTGCACGACACTGACGACGGGGGACATCGTCCCGCCCATCGGCAACCCGCCGCACAGCGACGCGGAGTACTTCTGGTGCGTGCAGAAGCCGCCGATGAAGCTGTGGTCGCCGCCGCTGCGCGTGCAGCAGCCGCTGCTCGACCGCATGCAGTGGCGGTGAGGGAGAAGGGAGCGCTCGGGCTCAGTAGTTGCGGAGATCGTCTTCCGCTTCCTTCTTCTTCTTCTCTTCCAGTTCCTTCTTCTTGCGCTCTTCCTCGGCCTTCTTCTTGTCGTCCTCGGCCTTCTTGGCGCGCGCCTCTTCGTCGGCCCTGGCCTTCGCGGCGGCGGCTTCTTCCTCTTCCTTCTTCTTCCGCTCTTCCTCTTCCTTCTGCTTCTTCGAGGAGAGCTTTCCGGCGTTCGCCTTCTCCTCTGCTTCCTGCTTCTTCTTCTCTTCAGCCGCGCGCTTCTCTTCTTCCCTGGCGCGCTTCTCGTCTTCCTTGCGCTGCTTCTCTTCGTCCTTCTTGCGCTGCTCCTCTTCCTTCTTGGCCTGACGCTCTTCTTCCTTCTTCTTCTTCTCGAGTTCCTTCAGTTCCTTCTTGCTGAGCTTCTTGTTGGCCGCGGCCTCTTCGTCGGCCTTCTTCTTCGCGGCCGCTTCTTCTTCGGCCTTCTTCGCCTCTTCGTCGGCCTTCTTCTTTTCCTCGGCCGCCTTTGCGTCGTTGCCCTTCTGGTTGCGGCGGTCTTCTTCGCGCTTCTTCTCTTCTTCGCGGCGCCGCTCGTCTTCCTTCGCGCGCTCTTCCGAGGCACGGCGCTCTTCGGCCGCGCGCTTCTCGGTCTCGCGGCGCTTCGCGTCGTCGGAGCCGGACTTGCCCGAGCCGCTCTTCGCGCTGGGCTCGGCATCGTCTCCTCCACCACCTGTCGCGTTGGTGATGAGCAACACGCCGCCGGTGGCTCCAGCGGCGAG
>JAEUJS010000225.1 GCA_016792935.1 Archangium sp.
GCCCCACCGAAGACGCGAACGCGACGGCGAGCTCCGCGACGACGGTGAACGCCAACGTGTGGTTCGACCCCGCGTCCTGGTTCGCCATCGAGATTGGCGGGCAGGGCGGCGTGGGCTTCACGCCCGGCTCGCATCTCCTCGAGCCCGTCCTCTTCGCCTGGGCCACCGCGCGGTTCGACGCGCCGGGCCGTTGGGGCTCCTACGTCGTCGGCGGCTACACCGGCACGCGTGGAGCGCTCGGTCACGGACCTCCGGCGGGTGGCTTGTTCGGCTTCGAAATACCGCTCTGGGAGCACTACATCCACGCGCAGGGCGACTGGGTCATCGGGCTCAACGCCGTCAGCGTCGCGGTGGTCGGCGTGGTGATTTTCATCGGGAAGAATTTTCAGCTCTCGCTCGGCGGACAGCTCCCGAGTCCGGGCAGCGGCAACGGCTTCGGCGGAGTGGTCGAGCTGACCTACGTGCCCTCGCACCCCGAAGACGACGAGGGCATCGGCTCTCCGGAAGACCGCCCGCACCGTCCCCGCACCGGCGACCAGGGGCAGAAGTAGGGGACGCGCTCACCAGAAGTCGGCGTCGGACAGATCGAGCGCTTCGCGGCGAAGGTGCGGTGCGTTCTGGAGCAACGAGCGTTGCTCGGGCGTGAGCGTCATCTCGCGGAGGTCGAGCCGCTTCACCGAACTCAGTCCACTCCACCCGGCGAATCTCTCGAGCGCGAGCTGCGTCGCGGCGTTCTTCGAGAGCACCAACTTCCTCAGAGCCTGCGGCGCGCCCGGCTCGGTGAAGAGCGCGAAGCCCTTCGCCTTCAGCTTGCAACGATGCAGTTCGAGCTCGGTGACGCGCTCCAACACGCCCGCGGTGAGGGCCTTCTCGAGAAATTCGTTGCCGCACTCCGACGCATTGAGCGCGAGACGCGTGAGCGGTGGTCTGGAACTCACCAGCGCATCGCAAAGCAACTCGGAGTTGCCATCTTCGAGAATGCCGGTGAGCTTCAGTGACGTCAGCTTCGAGAAGAACGGCGCCTTCGTCAGCGTCTCGAGGTCGCCCTTCGTGAACGTGTAGTCGGGTGGCTTCTTGCGGTGCATGCGCGCCCACCGCGCGGGCAGGTGCACGGTGAGCGCCGTGAGCTGGCTCCAGTCGCCCTGACGCAGCACCAGGTCGAGCTGACCCGGGCTGGCCCTCAACGTGAGCGCGCGCGTGCGCGCGGAGTACGGCGCGAGCTCGGTCGGCGTCTCAGCGATGAAGGAGACATCGAGCTTCGCGAAGGTGCGCGTCGCGCCCAGCGTCGCGAGCGACTTCAGGTCTCCGGGGTGCCCGAGGCTCTCGAGGGCGATCTGCACCGACGGCGAAAGCGCGTCGAGCGGCGCGAGCTTTCCGCGTCTGACCGTCACCGATTCGAACTTCGGACACTGCGCGTTGATGCGCGTGACGAGCGACGAGAGCCCTTCCTCGTTCCACGCCGAGTCGAGCTCGAGTGTGCGCAGCGCACGCGGCAGCCGCATCTGCTGCGCCGTCGCGATGAAGGTCGGGTTGCCTGCCAGCGCGTCGAGCTTCAGCCCGAGTCGCTCGACCTTCGGGAAGCGCTCGAGCACCGTGAGCCCCGACTCCGGAGCGCTGAACTCGGTGACCCCGAGGTCGGTGAGCCCCGAGAAGAGCGGGGCATCGGAGGGCCACGTCTCAGCGTGCGTGCAGAGCGCTCCGAGCCCGCATGACAAGGCACGGAAGAGCGGCTGAAGCTCGGGCGTGATGCGCAGTGGATCGAAGTTCCACCGCGTGCCGCGCGTGCCGTCGGGCCAGAGCGAGACATGACGTGCGACGAACTCGATCGCGGGCTGGCGTTCATCGCCCGTCACCTGCGTGAGCACGTCCATCACTCCGTGGAACGCGTCGATCGATGGTTCACGCCACGACAACACGCGCTCCAATGGCTCACGCACGGCCTGCGGGAGCGCGCTCGTCATGCCGAGCTTTGGCGTCGCAGTGGCGGGTGCAGGTTGTGGCTCGACCGCCTTCAACGAGAGCGAGAGGTCAGTCGAGGCGCGTCGCGCGGCAGAATACGACTCGACGGTCTCGGTACCGACCTCGAGGAGCGCCGAGCCGTCTTCGCGTTTCGTCAGCGAGCAGAAGCTGCGGAGTGCGTCGCGCTTTCTCCACTCTCGCGCGTCGGGTGGTCGGCGGGCGGAAATCGCTCCGTTGCGCACTTCGATCGCGACGCTGATCAATTCGGCGATGCTGAGCAACTCGGTGCGCCGCTTGCCGTTCACCTTCGCGATCGCAGCGGAGATCGCCTCGACGTCGGCCTCAGTCGCACCGAGCCGGAGTTGTGAGAAGCCGAACGCGACGGTGCCGAACTGCTTGCGCTTCCATGCCTCGGCGAGGAGTTCGATGAAACCGCCCTCGCTGCTGCGCGCCAGCGCCGCCTTCGGTTCGAGCATCGCGGCGGCGAGCGCGAGCTGTTCGTGAATCGAGTGGTCGTTGACTCCGAGCGCGGCGAGGCCGACCTGCGCGTCGGCGATGGCTTCTGGGTCGCCCGAACGAATGGCCTCGGCGGCGACCGCGACGACGGTGTCGTTCACCTTCATGGCGTTCGTCTCACCCTGACCGCGGCCTGCGAGGGAAAGGAATCTTCCCCGCGCAGCCGCAGGAGCCACTGGTTGCTCGTGCCCGGCCCGACGTCGCGCCGCTCGAGGAGCGTCAAGCCCGGGCCCAGCGCCGCGAGCGCCTCAGCGGCCGAGTGATTTCGGAAGTGCTCGAACATCGCGCGCGACGACTCACCGCGCTTCGCTTGCACGACTCCACGCGCGAGACCGAACGCTTCGTTGTCAACCACCAGCAACGTGCCACCCGGCTTCAGCGCTGCACGCAGTGACTCGACCGAGCGCGGCAGGTCGCGCAGGTGATTCCACGAGCGCAACACGAGCACGGTGTCGAAGGCGCCAAACTGCGAGAGGTCTTCCGCTCCCGCGACGTGGTGCGTGCCGAAGGTGCGTCGCTTGCTCAATCGGTCGATCGCTTCAGCCGAGGGGTCGACTCCGACGTAGTCGATGCGAGAGCCCAGCTCGGACAGCACGTCGTCATACGGACCTTCACCACACCCGACGTCGAGCACCCGGCCCTTCAGCGCGCCGAGCAGTTCGCGAACGCGCGCGTCATCGCGGGAGAACACGTCCTCGAAGACCGGCTCGTACAAGCCAGTACATCGCTCGCGCTCGACGCAATTCGTACACAGCGAGCTGCGCTTCAGCGGCACGAGGTCACGCGCGAAGTCGTCGGGTGCGTCTTTGGTGCGAGTCGCGTCGAAGTACACCTGACCTCGCTCGTGCTTCACCGTGGCGAGCTCGACGTCGGCGAAGTCACGCGTGGTGGTGCGGTACCGCGCGACCTTTCCCTCGTGCGCGATGAAGAGATGACGCGAGCGGTCCCACGGCGTCACGCCGGTCGGCCCCAGAAGGAGACACTGTCCAGTAGACGGCGCCGGAGAGACGCCCTCGAGCGTGTAGTTGAACGAGTTCGAACGCGTGCCCTGCGTCACCGGCTGCAGTTCCGAGTGACCGAATGCCTCGTGGTACCCGCGGTAGAGCCCGGGACACGCTCCGCGCAACGCGCACGAGAGACACGGCTCGGGCTGCACCTTCGCCACCTCGTCGACGGGATGAAAGTCGCCCTCGTCGGTTTCGATCATCGTCGCGAACTGGTGCGTCTTGAGGTCGTCGTAGCGGTCCTCGTGCCCCGGCAAGAGACAGAACGGCAACCCGTCGTGCACGAAGCGCTCGCGACGGACGCCTTTCGAGAGCCCGTACGCGATGGCGTCGTTCACCTTCGCCGCCACGTCACTCACGCGCGGAGTGATGGCGTCGAAGAGCGCTTTCCCTCCACCTTTGGGCTGCAGCATCGAGAACTTGATGACCGCGTCGTCGAACGGAGCGAGCACGTCGACCAGCTGTCGCAGGTCGTCGAGGTTCTGCTTCACCAGCACCGCGTTCACCGTGAGGTCGAGCCCCTTGCCGGTGAGATTGCCGAGGGCTTTGAGCGCGACGCCGTGCGTGTCGGCTCGCACCACGCGCTGGTGCACCGCAGGCGTTCCGCCGTGCAGCGACATGTACACATATTTCATGCGGGCGCTGAGCAGCCGCTCGACAGTCTCGGGGTACGCGAGCAAGAGGCCATTCGTCACGAGCCCGAAATCCATGCCCACGCGCGCGACGTGCGTCGCCCAATCGAAGAGCTCTTTGCGCAGCGTCGGCTCTCCGCCGGAGAGCACGACCATGGTGTGGCCGAGCTGCTTCGCGCGATCGATCTTCCGATGCACGTCATCGGACGAGCCGTTCACCTCGCGGTACTCGAGCGTGTGACAGAACGTGCAGTTCTCGTTGCAGCCGTAGCCGACCTTGATCAACGCCTTCACGGTGCGTCGAGTCCGAGCGCGATTTCAGCTTCGGCCTCGGTTTGCGGCTTCGCGGTGCGGCGAATGATGAGCTCGGGGCCCTTCTCGAGCGAGCGCGGCCCAGCCGTCAGCCGCTTCACCGCTTCGAAGACCTGCTGCGCGTGGTTCTTCACGTCGGGCTTCACGATGACGTGCGCGATGCGCCGCTCGGAGTCGAGGATGTACGTCGAGCGAACTCCGGCCTTGAACGCGCGAGCAATCGAGCCCGATGAATCCGACAACAACGGGAAGGTGAGGCCGTTCTGCTGCGAGAACACCGCGTGCTTCTCGAGCGGGTCGGGCGAAATTCCGTACAGCGAAATGCCGCTCGCCGAGAGCTGCGGCAAACCCGATTGCAGCGAGCACGCTTCCGCGGTGCACGCTGGCGAACCGTCCTCCGGATAGAACGCGAGCGCGACCCACTTTCCCTCGAGCCTGGGAAGTCCGGCGAGCGGAGCCGCAGCTCCGAGCAGGGCGAAGCGTTCTGCGTCCAACACGATGTCGGTATCGATGACGCGCGGCCCACTCACGGGCTGGAACTCGTCGCTCCCGAGCATCTCGGGATATTCGCGCCACGGCCCTTCACAGATCGGCTCGAAGCGGCACGTCGCGCACTGCGGAAAACGCGTCTTCCCGCGATCGACGCGGTCGCGTTTGTAATCAGGCACGACGAAGCCGTCGTAGACGATCTCCGTCGGCGGAATGAACAGCTCGGAGATGAACTGCTCCTGGCCGGGCATCAGGCAGTACGGCACGGCCTCGACCATGCACGGCACTGAGGCCTCGCGGCCGATGCGCATCGCTTCCTGCAGATACGGAGCGAGCTCCTTCATCCGCGGCACGACGGCGTTGAAGTACGTCGCCGCGTGACCGGTGGGGTGCGGAAACGCGATCTGAAATTGATCGACCTTCAGCTCGACGAAGAGCCGCGCGAGGTCGGGCAGCAACTTCAAGTTGGTCTTCGCCGCGACGGTGTTGGTGACGATGCGTTGGCCCAGGTCGCGCAGGTGCTTGATGGCCTGAATGATCTGCACGAACGAGCCCTGCGAGCGCGTGAGCCCATCGTGCACGTTGGCGACCGGCGCGTGCAGCGACGGAGAGAACTCGTTCGCTCCCGCCTTGATGGCCCGCTCGCAGAACTCGCGGTACGCGAACATGCGGCCGTTGGTCTGAATCTGAATCGTGCGGTAGCCGAGGCGACGCGCGGCCTCGACGAGGTGGAAGAAGTCCTGGCGGAGCGTGACCTCGGCTCCGGTGAAGACCACGTCGTCACAGGTGCGGCGCGAGAGTTTGAGTTCCTCGATGACTTCCGCGGTGGGGCGCTCTCCGGTGAAGAGCTTGTCACCGATGACGCAGAACACGCAGTTGCTGTTGCACGTGTACCCCGTCTTGATGTCCGCACGCCGCGACATGACACGGCTACTGTAGCCGCCCGAGGGGGCACGAATGAACGTCACGTTTGCGACCGAGGGCGGGCCGTTGATCATCACCAGCGCAACGCGCCTGGAGGGGTGGCGCGGAGCGAGCGGTGGCTCGGGCGAGACGCTCCTGGTCTACGGAGGGCACGGCGTCGACACGCTCCCGAAGCACCTGCGGCCCAACAAGAAGGGGAAGCAGGAACTGGAATTCGACACCGCCGCGGAAGCAGAAGCAGTCGCCGCCGAAATCGCGAAGTACTTCAAGAAGGCGAACCCGAAGGCGAAGCCGCTCCCGCAGTACCCCGACCACACCTTCTATTACGTCGGCCGCGAGCGCATCTGGGGCTACGAGTTCTTCAGCAAGTCCGACCTCACGCTCGCGCTCGCCGCGACGAAGAAGGGTGGAGCGACGAAGGGTGGACATCTCTTTCTCCCCGTCGAGGGTGGTGAGGTGAAGCTCACGCTCGACGACGGGAGACTCACGTTGACCACCGACGCCGCCGAGCCGACGCACCAGCGCAAGAAGCTCGAGCCGCTCGACCACGACGGAGGCGAGCTGTGGATTTTCCCCGCGGCGCTGACGGTGAAGCAGCTGCGACGCGAGAAGAAGGGGGCGCTCCACGTTCCTGATCAGCGAAGCCCGGGCGGCGCGTGGGTCGAGGTCAGCGGAAAGAAGCTCACCGCGAACGTGAGCGAAGGCTTCATGGAGTTGACGTGGTGACCAACTTCGCTTCGCTCGCCTTGCCGTACCTCGTGGCGTACATCGCGGCGGACGCGAGCGCGTGTGAGAACGCGTTGGAGAAGCTCGACCGATGAAGGAACTGCTCGTCTACGCACACCCCGCGCTCGCGGCGGTCGCCATTCTTCTCGCGTTCATCGTGTACCGCGATGGGTTCGCGCAGCGAAAACTGCGGCTGCGCAAAATCACGCCGCCCGAAGGCTCGTACGCGCGACACCTCAAGCTCGCTCCGTGGAACGCGGCGCTCATCATCACCGCGGCCATCGGCGGCCTCATCTCCGCCGTCGCGCTGCGCGAGTGGAAGCCCTTCGACACGCTGCACGGTTGGTTCGGAGTCACCACCGCGGTGCTCTTCACGCTCATGTGGTGGCTCGGTCGCAAGCTCATCCGCGGGCAGAAGCACGTCGCTGAGCGGCACGGCCTCATCGGTCTGCTCGCGCTCTTCGCCGCGGGCATCACGGGCGTGCTCGGCATCTCACTCTTGCCGTGACCGACTGATCATCTTTCATTGCGCACCGTCTCCTACCCGCGGGTCAGGGGCGCATGCCTCTCGTCCGTCCGCAGTTTCGCTCCCTTTCGGCGTCCCTCTTCTCGGCACTTTTTCTCTCAGTCTTTCTCGCGGCTTGCGGGGAGTCGAAGGTCACGATGAACAAAGAAGTCTGCGGAAATTCCGTGGACGACGACTCCGACGGCAAGGCCGATTGCGCCGACCCGGACTGTTTCGGGAGCGCGGGCTGCTGCGTCGATCGCTGTGACGAAGGCACCTCGCTCTGCAGCAACGCGGGCGTTCTGAGCTGCATGCGCGGACCAGATGGGTGCCGTGCGTTGTCGGCTCCCGTCGCGTGCACGGGCGGCACGGTGTGCAGCGGTGGCGCGTGCGTGTTGACCTGCACCGACCGCTGCAACGCAGGCGCGAAGCAGTGCATCGCGGCGGGCGCGACGGCCGAGTGCCAGCAGCTCGCGACCGGTTGCTACGACTGGGTCGTCAACGAGACGTGCGGCGGCATGAACGTGTGCAGCGCCGGCGCGTGCACGCCGACCACGCAGTGCACCTCGCAGTGCGCCGCGGGCTCGTCACGCTGCAACCTGCTCGGCCAGGTGCAGACCTGCGTCTCGCTCGGCAACGGCTGCACCGACTGGGCGTTCCCCTCGTCGTGCAATGCGGGCTTCGAGTGCCTCGCGGGAACGTGCGTGATGAGCGCTCCGACCGGCGGCGGCGGCGGCGCGACGGGTGGTGGCTCCGCGATGGGCGGCGGCTCCGCGACGGGCGGCGGGTCGGCGATGGGCGGCGGCTCGGCGACGGGCGGCGGCTCCGCGATGGGCGGCGGCTCGGCGATGGGCGGCGGCTCCGCAACCGGCGGTGGCTCCGCGACGGGCGGTGGCTCCGCGACGGGCGGTGGGTCTGCGACCGGCGGAGGCGGAACGACGGGTGGCGGCTCAGCGACGGGCGGCGGCAGCGCAACGGGCGGCGGCGGAGCGAGCTGCACCGACGAGTGCCCCGCGGTCGCCAACCGTGACTGCATGAACGGCGGCTTCCGCATCTGCGGCAACCTCGACGCCGACTCGTGCCTCGAGTGGTCGCCGGTGACGATGTGTCAGATGGGCGAAGTCTGCATGGGCGGCACCTGCACCATCCCCTGTACCGACGAATGCACCCTCGCCGGCGCGACGCGTTGCATGGGCTCGCTGGTGCAGACGTGCGGCAATTCCGACGCCGACGCGTGCCTCGAGTGGAGCGGCTCGATGGCCTGCGCGAGCGGCGGCACCTGCATGGCCGACATGTGCCAGGCGCCGAACGCGCCTGACGTGCGACTCCTCTCGCCGCAAGGCACCGTCCAATCGACGCAGGGTCGAGCTCACACCATGCTCGCCGACGCGACTCCGGTTCCCGGGCGCACGCTGGTGCGCGTCGAGTACTTCGCGAACGGCACCAAGCAGGGCGAGACGCTGACGTCTCCGCATCAGTTCTCGTACACCGTGCCGATGAGCGCGATGACCGGCTCGCAGATTTCGCTGCAGGCGCAGGCGGTGGACAACATGGGCACGCGCGGCTTCTCGCAGCTCGCGACGCTCAACGTGCTCAACGACATGCCGGTCGCCGCGTTCACCGCGACCATCGTGAACAGCAACGTGGTGCAGGTCGACGCGAGCGCCGTCACCGACACCGAGACGCCGAGCGCGCAGCTGCAGGTCTGCTGGGACTGGGACAACAACGGCACGTGCGAGACGCCGTACTCGACCACCAAGCTCGAGACGTACACGTTCCCGATGAGCGGCACGTACACCATCGGCATGAAGGTGCGTGACGCCGCGGGGCAAATCACGAGCACCACGCGCATGGTGAGCTTCTCCGCCATTCAGTATTTGGGCGGCGCGACCATCATGACGACGACCTGGTACGGCACCATCGTCGTCACCGGCGACCTCACGGTGCCCGCGGGTCAGACGCTCACCATCGCGAGCGGCACGCAGGTGCTCTTCGTGCGGCAGGACCAGGACATGAACATGGTGGGTGACCACACGCTCACCATCGCGGGCACGTTGCTCGTGCAGGGCACGGCGGTCGCTCCGGTGCTCTTCTCGGGTCAGGGCATGACGGGCAAATCGCCCGGCGCGTGGGACCGCATCGTGCTGACTGGCGCGGGTTCCATCATCACCTTCGCCACCATCGAGTACGCCGACGTCGGCCTCGAGGTGCGCGGCAACGCGCAGGTCAGCAACACCACGATTCGCTCGACGCGCGGCGATTGTCTGTCGCTCATCAACGCCGACAACTCGACCTACACCGACGTGGTCACCACGCTCTGCGGAGGAGATGGCGTCGACGTGTCGACTGGCAGCACGGGCGTCACCTTCAACCGCCACGCTTCCACGTCGAACACCGGCCACGGCTTCAACGAGACCGGCGCGAGCAACGTCACCATCGACGCGTCGAACTTCGAGACCAACACGCAGAGCGGCGCGTACGTCGCCGGCAGCGTCTTCAACTTGAGCAACTCGACGGTGGCGAGCAACACCGGCACCGGCCTCTCGTTCGTGTCCACGGCGAGCGGCACGACGACCCGCAACCAGATTCGCGCCAACGGCCAGGAAGGTGTGCGGCTCGAAGACGACGCGAGCGGCGCTCCGACGGTGGTGGTGAACTTGAACAACATCCACAGCAACTCGACGGTCGGAGCGAACACCGCGACGCTGGCCTCGCCCAACATCTCGACGAGCTGCACCGTCTACAACTCCGGCACCTCGAGCGTGTACACCGCGCCTGCGGGCCGCACGATTCGCCGCGCGCGCGTCGTGTATTCCGAGACCGACGGCTCGAGCTACGTGAGCGGCAATCTGCAGACGGGCACGGGCACCAACCTCGCGACGTTCACCTCGAGCACCACGCAGTGGGTGTACTTGCCGGCGAACAGCACCACCCTGCGCGTGTTCGTCACCGACAACGGCTGGTCGAGCACCACCGACACCATCACGCTCGCTGACGTCGAGCTGTACGGCACGGGCGGCGCGTCTGACGTCGTGGCCTCGACGCTCAATGGCACCGTCGACTTCCAGAACAACTACCTGGGCACGTTCCCCAACGTGCTCTCGCGTGTGTCGATGACGCGCACCACGGCGCTCGACCTTCAGGGCTTCGTGGGCGTGCTCTTCGACCCGATGTTCACGCGCTTCCCGTACGTCTCGGGCACCGTGAACAACGCCACGTGGACCGGCGTGGTCTACGTCACTGGCAACGTCACCATTCCCGCGGGCCAGGTGGTCACGCTCTCGGCGGGCGCGCAGCTGCGCTTCATCAAGCACGACCAGAATCTCGACGGTGACGGCGACTTCACGGTCACCGCGAACGGCAAGCTCGACACCGCGGGCACCATGGGCAGCCCGGTCATCATCGGAGCGCTCGCTCCGGCGACGGGCAACGCGTTCCAGAAGGTGGTGCTGGCCGGCACCACGATGCCCAACGCCAGCGCGTGGACGTACACCAACGTCGCGAACGGCAAGACCGCCGTCGAGCTGCGCGGCCCGAGCACGCTCAACCGGCTCACCGTCGCGGGAGGCACCGACATCGCGGTCTCGCTCATCGGCGCGAACAACGCGCAGCTCACGGACGTCGTCGTGACTGGCGGCTACAGCGGCGTGGTGCTCAACAACTCCGACAACGTCACGCTCACGCGGCCCGACCTCCGCAGCGCGACGCGCATCGGCCTCGAGTTCCACACCGGCTCGACCGGCGGCATCGTGAACCGCGCGTACCTCGGCTTGAACGGCATCGGCCTCGCGGTCTCGGGTGGCTCCACCGCCACCGTCGAAGACTCGACGATTCGCGACAACACCGGTGACGGCGTGCAGGTGGTCGATGCGTCTCCGACGATTCAGTACTCGCTCATCACGTACAACGGTGGCTCGGGCTTCCAGATGTGGGGCAGTGGAACGACGACGGCGCGCTTCAACGTGGTGAAGTTCAACAACGGCACTGCGCTCTCGGCGTGGACGCAGTCGAGCGGCTCTCCGACGCCGGTGTTCCAGTCGAGCAACGTCTACGCGAACGCGGTGATGGGCTCGTACCGCTCGACGCTCGTGACGCCGGGCATCTCGACGAGCTGCACGGTGTACAACTCGGGAACGTCGGCCGTGTACACCGCGCCGATGGGCAAGGTGATTCGCCGCGTGCGCGTGCAGTACGCGGAGACGGACGGCTCGAGCTACGTGTCGGGCAATCTCCAGACCGGCACCGGCACCAACCTCGCGACGTTCACCTCGAGCACCACGCAGTGGGTGTACATGCCGCCGGGCGCGACGACGTTCCGTCTCTTCATCACGGACAACGGCTGGTCTTCGACGACCGACACCATCACGGCGGCGAGCGTGGAGCTCGAAGGTCAGGAGTCGGGCCAGGTCGAGACGATGATCGCCACCGACACCGGCACCACGGACGCTCGCTACAACTACTGGACCGCGACCATCACCGACGTGCCGATGAAGATCTACGAGACGCGCGTCGGCTCCATCGACTACTCGGGCTACACGGGTGCCGAGTATCCGTCGGGCATGGTGATGCAGGTCGGCCCGCGCCCGTAGCCAGCCGCAGGCGGAGACTCGCCGAGCGAATCAGAACGTGCGCGTGATTCGGAAGCTGCCAGCCGTGACGCCGAAGGTCTTGTAGCCGGCGTCCCACGCGCTGCGCGTGTCGAAGTCGGCCGAGCCGGTGATGGTGCCGGCGTAGTCGCCTTCGTACCGATACATGACGGCCGCATCCATTCCTCCGTCGTCGCCAGCGTCGGGGTCTGCAGGACCGGCGTCGACTTCGATGGGGATGGCGTCGGGCACTTCGGTGATGGTCACCATGCACGACGAGTTCTTGGTGAAGAACGCGGTGCCCGCATCGGAGATGTGCTGCGCAGTGAACAACACGCCCGGGCCACACGGCGCGCTGAAGCCGGCGCCTGCATCTCCAGGGAGCACCAACAAGATGAGCAGGCGCGGCGTGACCATGTCGTTGGTGCCGATGCGGAACTGAATCGAGTTGGGCGCGACGGCCACGAAGCCGCTCTCGAACTCGTGCTGCACGCCGTTGAGCGTGAAGTTGCCGAACACGTAGCGCGGCGGCGGAGGGCCAGCGTCGACGGGCATCATTCCCGCGTCGGAACCCGCGTCGACCACCACCACGCCAGCGTCGCGGCGACCGGCGTCGATGCCACCGTCGGTCATCATCATTTCGCCGCAACCGCTGATCAGCAGCACCACCCCAAGCAGATGAGAGCGCATCGTGAACGCTGTGCCGGTCGAGGCGAAAAGCTTCAGGCCGGCGTGAGGTCGTCCACCAGCTTCAAGATGGTGCGCGCCTTCTCGAGGAAGCGCGTGCCCTCGAGCGACAGCCGCATGCCGCGCGGCTCGCGGTGAAAGAGCGTCACTTCGAGCTCGTCTTCGAGCGCACGCAGCTGCCGGCTCATCGGCGGCTGGCTGACGAAGCACTTCTGGGCTGCGCGTGAGACCGAGCCTTCTTCGGCAACGGCCACGAAATAGCGGAGTTGCGTGAGACTCATGCGTGTCCCGCTTAGCACGCGCTCGTAGATCAAATCGGTATTGGTCCCGCAGCGGCGACATGTGGTCTCCACACACACGTGAGTCTGAACCTGCTGGCGATGAGACGTGTGGGGAGGCTGGCAGCGGCCACCTTGCTGCACGTCGGTGAGCGATTGCGTGCGGGCGTGAGCACCGGCGACATCGACCGTTGGGTTCGCACCTACACCGCTGCGCGTGGAGCGAAGTGCAGCCAGCTCGGCTACCAGGGCTTCCCCGCCGGCGTGTGCACCTCGCGCAATGAAGTGGTGTGCCACGGCATTCCGCGCGACGACGAAGTGCTGTGCGACGGGGACATCATCAACGTCGACGTGACCAGTGAGCTCAACGGCTGGCACGGAGACACGTCGATGACGTTCTGCATCGGCACGGTGAGCGCGGAAGTGAAGCACCTGGTCGAGACGACGGAGCGCTCGATGGAAGCGGGCATCGCGGCCGTTCGCAACGGAGCGCACCTCGGCGACATCGGCGCTGCGATTTCTGAGCTCGCGGTGCGGGAAGGGTGCAGCGTGGTGACCGACTTCGGAGGCCACTTCATCGGGCGCCAGATGCATCTGCCTCCGCACGTGTCGCACGTCGGCACGCGCGGGACGGGGCTCGTGTTGCGCGAGGGGATGACGTTCACCATCGAGCCGATGTTGACGCTGGGGTCTCCCCAGACGCGCACGCTCGAGGACGAGTGGACGGTGGTGACTCGCGACGGAAGATGGTCGGCGCAGTTCGAGCACACGGTGTTGGTGACGCGTCGTGGGAGTGAAGTGCTGACTCGCAGGAGTTGAACTCTTCGCAGCAGCCGGCTCGCGCGGCGTTCGGAGCCTCGCTTTCCGAGCGCGGGGGCGGGAGAGGGGATCTTCGAGGTGATTCAGCCGCGTTCAGCTGCGGAGACCGAGTCGCTTGATCATCGTGCGCACCGTGCCGCCGGGGTCCTTCGCGGAGCCTCGTCCCACTTCTCCGAGCAGGCGTGCCGCTTCCGCCGCATTTCCGTCGGCGCGTCGCAGCGCGATGTCGAGCGCCTTGCGTTCCACCGCCTCGAGCTCGCGCTTCAAGTTGAAGCGGCCCGAAGCGATGCGGGTCTCGAGCTCGGAGTCGTCGCTCGCCGCCATCGCGCCCGACTTTTCGGTCCACAGGCGTCGCGGCAAATCGCTCACCAGCAGCGACTCGCCGGCGCGCTTGGCGACCAGCGCTCCGAAGATGACGTTGCGCAGCTCGCGAATGTTACCGGGCCACGCGTAGGCGCGGAGCAGCTCGATGGCCTCGCTCGTGACTTCCCGCACGCGCGCGCGCTTCGCCGCCAGCGGGTCCTCGACGTAGAAGCGCTCGACGAACACGTTCACCAGCGCGGGGATGTCTTCGAGCCGCTCGCGCAGCGGAGGCAGCACCACCTGCACCGTCGCCAGGCGCTCGAACAAGTCAGCGCCGAACTGCCCGCGCGCGATGAGGCCCTTCAAGTCGCGGTTGGTCGCCGCGATGAGGCGGAAGTCGATCTTGTTCCACACGTTCTCTCCGAGGCGCGAGATGACGCGGTCCTCCAGCACGCGGAGCAACTTGTTCTGCAGCACGATGGGCGTGTCATCAATCTCGTCGAGCAGCACCGTCCCACCCTCGGCGGCGGAGATTTGCCCGTCGTAGTCGCGCGTCGCTCCTGAGAAGGCGCCGCGCACGTAGCCGAAGAGCTCGCCTTCCATCAGCTCGTTGGGAATCGCCGAGCAGTTGATGGCGACGAACGCACGCGACTTTCGCGCCGACCACTGGTGCACAAGACGCGAGGCGACTTCCTTGCCGGTGCCGGTCTCCCCGGTCAGCAGCACGGGCATCGAGCTCTGTGCGGCCTGGTGGAGCCGCCGCAGCAGGTCCTTCGCGGCCGCCGACTCGGCGACGAAATCCTTCACGGCGGGGAGCGTCGGCTCGGCGACGGCGCTCTCCTCGAGTCGAGCGACGAGGCGTGCGTCCCATTTCGGCGTGTCGAGGGTGATGACGTCGAGGGCTCCGCGGTCGACCGCTTGCTGCAGCAGCGCTGCGCCGACGTGTTCGGGCACCAACCACACCCACGGTGCCTTCACGTGTTCTGGAAGGCGCGACGACTTGATGAGCAGAACGCCGCTCTTGCCTTCCTGCCATCCGCGCGCGGCGAGCGTGGACTGCACTGCCCTGAAGCCATCACCCTTCCACTGGAACGTCTTGCTCATGGGCGCGAATCAAACACCGCGCCGACACGAACGGAATCGTGTCGCGATCAGTCTTCGCGGCGGCGCGGGACGAAGAGCGCCACGAAGGCGATCAACCCGGCGACGCCGAGGGTGCTGAGGCCGATGAACCACGCGGTGGTGTCCATGATTGAGATTGATCGCACATCGCGTGCCGGGATCCAGCATTCGTCGATCCGCGTGCTTACAAACGCCAAACGCCCGATGTCTGGGGT
>JAEUJS010000258.1 GCA_016792935.1 Archangium sp.
CCAACTTCGCCGCCGTCGAGGCCGTGGCGATCACCTTCGCGCCCACCAGCTTCGCGAGCTGCACGGCCGCGCTCCCGACGCCCGAGCCCGCGGCGTGGATCAAGATCGTCTCGCCAGCCTTCAGCTGCGCGCGCGAGAACAACATGTGCGACGCGGTCAGGAACGTGAGCGGCAGACACGCTGCGTCCGTGAAGTTGAGCCGCTGCGGCTTGGGCAACAGGTTGGTGTACGGCACGCACACGAACTGCGCGTATCCACCGGCGACGTCTTCTCCGAGGATCTTGTACTGCTCGCACAACACGTCCTCGCCCGAGAGGCAGCGCTCACAACCGCCGCACGAGAGCCCCGGGTTGATCACCACGTGGGTGTTCAGGTGCCGCGGCGGCACTTCGGAGCCGAGCTTCTCGACGATGCCCGCCACGTCGCTCCCGAGGACATGTGGAAGAGGCAACTTCAGCGACGGCCACCCTTTGCGGACCCAGAGATCGAGGTGATTGAGCGCCACCGCCATCACCTTCACCCGCACCTCGTGGGGCTTCGGCTCAGGCACCGGCAGATCCATCATTTCGAGTACTTCAGGACCACCATGTTTGCGGAAGGCGATTGCTTTCACAGTCACGTCTCCGTGGCTTGCTGCGCTGGTGGGCGTCGTGTACACGCAGGCGCGTCGAGTCGGCCGGAAAAAATTCCAACGGGAGTCCTCCAGCGATGAAGCTTCAAACGATTCTGATCGGTGCCGTCGTGAGCGCCATGGCAGTGAGCTGTGGCCGCATGCCCACCAAGCCGGACGCGGGCTGCGTCGGCATCACCTGTCCCATCGGTGGTGGCGGCATTGGAGCAGGCGGAGGCACGACCGGCGGCGGCACGACCGGTGGTGGCACGACGGGCGGCGGCGGCGGCGGCACGACGGGCGGCGGTACGACGGGCGGCGGTACGACCGGTGGCGGCACGACGGGTGGCGGTACGACCGGCGGCGGCACCACGGGTGGCGGCACCGGCGGTGGCACGACGGGCGGCGGGACCGGCGGCGGCGGAATGCCCAGCACCATCGCGGCGGCGCGCGCGGCGACGTTCCCCGCGGAAGTGAACCTCACGGGCCTCGTCGTCACGGCGATCTCGTTCGCGGGCGTCTCGATGTCCACGGGCGCTGACTGCACCGGCACCACGGTGAAGGGCGTCAACGCCAGCTTCTGGGTCGCTGATCCCGCGAACCCGCAGCAGGGCATCTGGGTCTCGAAGTTCCGCTGCGACGGCGCGATCGACGCCGACCCGATGTACTTCCCGGTGCCGGGCGATGTCGTCGACATCCGCGGCATCGTCGGCTTCGACTCGCAGTTCAACGATCGCACCGCCTTCCGCGTCGTCGTGCAGTCGGAATTCAACTACCTCCCCAGCTCGATGCGCCCCGCGATGTGTGAGACGGGCTCGAGCCCCGCGTGCCGTCCGCTCCTCATCACGCGCACGGGCAACATGGTTCCTCCGCCTCCGATCAACGTGCCGCAGAACTTCGGCATGGCGGGCGCGCTCAAGGCCGAGCCTGCGTACGCCGGTGCGCGCATCAAGATCATGGGCACGGTCGCGGCGGGCGACATCTACCCGATGGCGCTCAAGCGCATCTCCGCGGTGCCCAACGACGACCGCTACTACGGCTGGCAGACGGACACGGGCGTGCTCGTGAACGACTTCCGCACCTTCAACAACGCGCGCCTCGAAGACGGCGGCCAGTCGCGCTGCGACGTGCGCTTCGTGATCCTCGACGGCGGCATGCTGAGCTTCCCCAACGGCATCGTCGGCGTGTGGGACAGCTACGCGCACGCGTCCTGCCAGGACGGCGGCACCGACTCGCAGTGCTTCAAGAACCGCGCGCTCGTGCCGGGCATGATCGACGCCGGCCTCGCGTACACCAACGTGCTGTACCCGACCGACTGCGCTGACCTGATGCCGTAAGGCTGTCAGTTCATGTCAACGACAACGCGACGCGCGTGCCTTCGGGTGCCGCGTCGCGTTTTCTTTTGAAGGAGCTTTCCCATGATCAACGCCACGGTGAATGAAGGCATCGCGTCGCTCGAGCTGAATCGCCCCGAGGTGCGCAACGCGATCAACCGCGAGGTGTGCGAGCTGATCACCAGGCAGCTCGACGAGTGGGCGGCGCGTGACGACGTGCGCGCGGTGATCGTCTCCGGAGCAGGCGGCAAGGCCTTCGCAGCGGGCGCCGACATCGCCGAGCTCAAGGAGCGCACCCACGCGCAGGCGTTCCTCGGGTGGACGCAGAAGATGCTCCAGCACCTCGAAGATTTTCCGCGGCCGACCATCGCCGCAATCGACGGCTACGCGCTCGGTGGCGGGCTCGAGCTCGCGCTGGCGTGTGATCTGCGCGTCGCTTCGAAGACCGCGAAGGTCGGGTTGCCCGAAGTCACGCTCGGCATCTTCCCCTCGGCGGGTGGCACCTGGCGGCTGCCGCGCATCGTCGGCCTTGGCCGCGCGCGCGAGCTGATCTTCACGGGACGGATCGTGGACGCCGTCGAAGCCAACGGCTGGGGCTTGTTCGAGTCGCTGGTGGACGCCGACGCGAAGGCCGAGGCGCTGCGGATCGCGAAGTTGATCGCCGCCAACGCGCCGCTCGCAGTGCAGGTCGCGAAGGTGTCGCTCAACGCACAGGCGAAAGTGAACGCCGCTCCGATGGAATGGGTCGGGCAGGGGCTGTTGTTCGATTCGCCCGAGAAGAACGCGCGCATGACGGCGTTCCTGTCGAAGAAGAAGTAACGGCTCAGGTCTTCGGCGCGTCGGCGGCCGGAGCGTCGCTCGGAGGCGGCGCCGCGGTCTTCTGCACCAGAGTCGCGGGTGCGCCGAGCACGCGGTTCCGGCGCCGCGCCCAGCTCACGTAGTAGACGAACGCGGCGAGCACGACGAACACCACCACGAAGCCGGTGTCGAACGGTGGTGGCGTCGGGGGAGGCGGAGGCGGCGCGGGATCGATGCGCTTCAAGGTCGACGCGCGCAACGCAGCGGGCGAGTCGTACACCTCGAGCTCGGTGATCGAATACATGTTGTCGCCGCGATCGGCGGTGAGGCGAAGGAAACGCACCGGCAAGCCCTGCAGCTCAGGTGCAGTGCGCGTCTGCACGCCGGGGAGATCGACGGGTCCGGCGGTCCACAACACGAACCAGTTGGTGCCGTCGACGCTGCCGCTCACCGTGTAGAAGTCGTTGTTGTCGGCCTGGATGCGCAGGTTTCGCACCGGCGAGATCTGCACCAGCTCCCACTCGATCACGCCGCCCTTGGCGAAGAGCGCGGAGCGTGGGTTGTCCCACACATCTCCATCGACCGAGGCGATGCCGTCGGCCAACAGCGCGGCGTTGGGTGCTCCGTCAGCCTTCATCACGCGCGCCTCGCGCAACAGGTTCTGCGAGGCCGGGATACCGCCGCCGTCTTCGGCTGCCAGAGCGAGCGTGAGCAGGAGCGCCAACGTCATGGGCCGCTCGCATAACACCGCTCGATTCGTTTTGGAGCGGATTGGGAATGGGTGTTGAGTCGGCGCATGGCTCTCACGCACGTAGGAGTGATCGGCGCCGGCACCATGGGGCACGGCATCGCGCAGGTCTCGGCTCAGGCCGGCTACACGGTGATCTTGTCCGACGTGACCCTCGCGCAGGCGGAAGCGGGCAAAGCGAGCGTCGCGAAGAACCTCCAGATCGGAGTCGACAAGGGCAAGGTGACGCCCGCCGATCGTGACGCCGCGCTCGGTCGCATCTCGTGCGTCGCGGGCCTCGATGGACTCGCGCCGTGTCAGCTGGTGGTCGAAGCCGCGCCCGAGAAGATCGCCCTCAAGCAGGAGATCTTCCGCACGCTGAGCAAGCTGTGCGCGAATGACGCGATCCTCGCCAGCAACACCAGCTCGCTCTCGCTCACCGAGATCGCGGCCGCCGCGACGAACCCCTCCCGCGTGGTGGGGCTGCACTTCTTCAACCCCGTGCACTTGATGAAGCTGCTCGAGGTGGTGCGCGCCGAGCAGACCAGCGACGCCACGCTCGATGCGGTGAAGGCCTTTGGCGCTGCGATCAAGAAGGAGCTGATCGTGGTGAAGGACTCTCCGGGCTTCGCTTCGTCACGGTTGGGTCTCGCGGTCGGTCTGGAAGCCATCCGCATGCTCGAAGAAGGCGTGGCGAGCGCCCCTGACATCGATCGCGCCATGGAGCTCGGCTACGGCTACCCGATGGGACCGCTGAAGCTGGGCGATCTGGTGGGCCTCGACGTTCGATTGGCCATCGCCGAGTACCTCTACGCAGAGACGGGGAGCGCGACCTTCCGCCCTCCACAACTCCTCAAGAAAATGGTGCGAGCGGGTAAGCTCGGCAAGAAGTCCGGTCAGGGCTTCTATTCCTACTGATCTCGTTCGGAGTTCCCATCTCGACGTCCGGTCCCCAGAGCGCGGTGCCATTCGGCTCGTACCTGCTGCTCAAGCGCCTGGCGGTGGGCGGGATGGCCGAGTTGTTTCTCGCGAAGGACACGCGCGTCGATCGCATGGTGGTGTTGAAGCGCATCCTCCCGTACCTCGCGGAAGAGGCGGAGTTCGTGCGCATGTTCCTCGACGAGGCGCGCATCGCCGCCGCGCTCCACCACCCGAGCATCGTCGAGCTGTTCGAGCTGGGTCACCTCGAGGGCTCGACCTTCATCGCGATGGAGTGGGTGGACGGCATCGATCTCCGTCGCATCGCGCAACGTGAGCAGGAAAAGGGTGGCTTCATGCCGCCGGGCATCGCGGCGTGGATCACCGCGCGGCTCTGCGAAGGCCTGTTCCACGCCCACAGCGCACGCGACGCGTCGGGCAAACAGCTCGGCATCATTCACCGCGACGTCAGCCCGCAGAACGTGATGCTCAGCTTCCGCGGCGAGGTGAAGCTCGTCGACTTCGGCATCGCCAAGGCCACCGCGTGGATGGGCCGCAGCAAGCCGGGCGTCATCAAGGGCAAGTTTCTCTATCTCGCTCCCGAACAGCTCACGACCGAGCCGCTCGATCACCGCACCGATCTCTTCGCGCTGGGGACGATGCTGTACGAGCTGACGACGGGTCAGAGCCCGTTCTACCGAACGAGCACCGAGGCGGTGATCTACGCCATTCGCATGGAAGAGCCGGAACCGCCGGCCACCGTGCGCAAGGGCTTCCCCGACGCGCTCTCGCGGATCATCTTGAAGTGCCTCACCAAGGATCGCGAGGTGCGGTACCAGACGGCCGACGAGATCCGCGTGGCGCTCGAAGACTTCATTCGGCTCGACGCGCCCACCACGAAGTCCGACGTGCAGCAGTACGTCTCGACGCTCTTCGGCGACGACAACGAGCGCACCAGCATCTACATCCCGCCGAACGCGAAGTCGGCGAACGACGTGAAGAACGAGCAGCGCGCTGAGCTGGCACGCACCGAACAGCCGCGCACCGATCCGGCCACCGCTCCCGCACGGAAGGCGGCCAAGTCGGACGAGACGAAGACCGACTCCGGAGCCGTGAAAGGCCCCTTCGACAACATCGACGAGGAGCGCACCATGCCGCTCTCGTCCACCAACCTCCCGTTGGTGCCCGATCGGAAGAAGATTCCCGAGGGGCGTCGCGAGACCGGTGAGCGCGAGATCAAGGCGGAGCCGACCGACAAGGACCAGCTCGAGATCGACGACCCGCCGACGGGGCCGACTCGCAACGATCGCCCGAAGATCCGCGCAGCGTTCGCGGCGGCGGAAGCCGAGAAGAAGAACCCGTGGGAGCCCGAGGTCACCGCTCCACTCGCGACGCGACCACCGCCGCCGGTGCGCACTGCGTCGCTCGTCGATCGGCCGGTTCCCAAGCGCGACATGGTGATGACCGCGGAGATCGACAACGGTCCGCGCCTGGTCGGCGACAGCGAGATCGGGTTGACCGCCGTTTCGACGTCGGGCGCGCGCGATGTGCAGGTCGGAGAGGTCTTCGCGCCGCTGCTCCCCACGATGATGGGCGAGTCCGCGCCCGAGCTGACGCGCGCCGCGCCGAAGACGCCGCCACAGCCGCCTGCGAGATCGTCACGCCCGCAGCCCAAGCCGCCTCCGCCGATCGCGAGCCCTGCTGATTCGATTCCTGAGCTCTCGGTCTCGTCGGATGTGGTGAGCGCGGGCGAGAACACCATCGGCGTGCTGGCCAGCACTTCGGACGTCGAGCGCCGTGTCTCGGAGTTCGACGACAACGAGTCGAGCGAGCCGTCACCGCCGGCGCCTTCGACGCGCGCTCCGCCTCGGGGACTCGCGACGAACCCGAAACGATCTCCCACGGCGCTGGTGGCCAAGCGGCCGGTGCCTGGCGCTGCGACCGGAGATCCCGACGACGAAGTGGAGACCGTCGATCAGCAGAACGAGTTCTCGGTCACTCGCCGCACCAGCAGTCAGAAGGTGATGATCGCGATCTTCGGCGGCGCGGCGATCGTGCTCGTGATTCTGCTCATCGTCTTGCTGTGGCCGAGCAGCACGCCCGACCCGAAGTCGATCGAGAAGCCGCCGAAGAGCCCGGTGACGAAGAAGGAAGATCCACCTGCGAATCCGGACAACAACCCGCAGCAGAAGGAAGTGCCGCCGCCCGCTCCCGGTGAGGTGCAGGTGCAGATTCGCGCGCTCAAGGGCACGTTCATCACGCTCGATGGAAAGTCCATCGCTCCCGACGCGACGCTCAACCGCAAGCCCGGCGAGCTGGTGCTCAAGTTCATCTGCCCTTCGAAGAAGAAGAACAAACCGACCATGACCCTGCGCGCCACGATTCCGGATTCCGAGCGGCTGATGATCGTCGAGGTCCCGTGTCCTTGAAGTGGCTGGGAGCCGTCGTCGCTCTCGCGATGACCGCCAACGCCGAAAGCCTGTCTGATGCAGTCAAGGAGATCCGGCTCGCGAACGGAATGGTGTGGCTGGTGGTCGAGCGTCACGACGCTCCGGTCTTCACGGGCTACGTGCGCGTGCGCGTCGGTGGCGCCGATGAACACCCCGGCATCACCGGCCTCGCACATCTCTTCGAGCACATGGCGTTCAAGGGCACGCCGCGCCTCGGAGCGAAGGACTGGAGCGCAGAGCAGGCGCTGCTTCCCGAGATCGAACGCGTCGGCGATGCGCTCGCGAAGCTGCGACGCGCGGGCAAACACGAAACGCTCGAGGGGAAACAGCTCGCCTCGCAGTTGGCTGAGCTGCAGAAGAAGCACGGCGCGCTGTTCGACGAGAACGCGCTCGCGCGGCTCTACCAGGTGAACGGCGGCGTCGGGCTCAACGCGACGACCGACAAAGACGTCACCTCGTACTTCGTGAGCCTTCCGAAGAATCGGCTCGAGCTGTGGCTTCAGATCGAAGCGCAGCGCTTCGCCGCGCCGGTGCTGCGCGACTTCTACACGGAGCGTTCGGTGGTGCAGGAAGAGCGGCTTCGTTCCATCGAGACCAACCCGGGTGGCGCGATGTACGAGGAACTGATGCAGCTCGCGTTCGTCACCAGCCCATACCGTTGGCCGACGGTGGGCTACCAGGGCGATCTCGCCGCGATGACGCTCGCCGATGCGCACGCGTTCTTCGATCAGCACTACGTCGCGTCGAACGCGGTGGGGTGTCTGGTCGGAGATCTCGACGTCAACGAAGTGAAGCCGCTCCTCGAGAAGACGTTCGGCGCCTTGCCGACGAAGCCGCGGCCCGAAGCGCCGATCTTCAGTGAGCCTCCCGTGCGCGCGCAGCGCAGGGGCACAGTGACCTTCGACGCGCAGCCGCGGTTGATGATCGCGTTCCGCAAACCGGCTCCGCCATCGCGGGAGGACGCGGTGTTCGACGTGCTGCGCGTGGTGCTCGCCGACGGAAACACCTCGCGGCTGCAGCAGCGCCTGGTGCTCAAAGATCGCCTCGTGCAGGGCGTCGGGGTCTTCACGGGTCCCGGCGGCCGGCTCGATAACCTGTTCATCATCTCGGTCACGCCGATGGCAGGAGTGAAGACCGAGACGATCGAAGCGGCGATCTTCGATGAGCTCGGCAAGTTGGCGAGCGAGCCGGTGCAGCAGTCGGAGCTCGATCGCGTGCGCCGCAGAATCTCGACCAACCTCTACCGCGCGGTGCTCGCGAACGCTGGAGCCGCCAGCGCCTTCTCTCGCGCGCAGACGCTGTTTGGAGATTGGCGCTACGTGATCGAACTGCCGAAGGTGATCGACTCGATCGAAGCCGCCGAGGTGCAGGCGACCGCGAAGAAGGCGTTCGTCAAGGAGAACTCGGTGATCGTCACGCTGGTGAAGCCATGATCGACACCGATCGCGCGCACGGACTCCCTCTCCCGCGCCTTGCGGTGCTCGTGCTCTTCGCCGCCTGTGCGACGCCACAAGCGACGCAGACCGTCGCGACGAAGCGGGAGCCCGGACTCGAGTCGATGCCCAATCGCTCCACGACGATTCGCCAGCTCCCGCCGGCGCTCGACATCGATCCCGCAACGAAAGTCCCGACCGCTCCGCTGGAGTTCGCGATCCGCCAGCCGGAGATCGTGAAACTGAAGAACGGCATTCAGGTCTACCTGCTGCCCGATCGCACCACGCCGCTCCTCTTGATCCGCGCGCTGCTGCCGAACGGAAGCGCCGACGATCCCGTAGACAAGGTGGGGCTGAACGCGATCATGACCGTGCTCCTCGCCGAAGGCGGAGCTGGAACGCGAACGCCCGAACAGCTCGACGAGCTCATCGAATCGCGAGCGGCCGATCTTTCCGCTGGCGCCGGAGATGAGAACGCCGTCGTCACGCTCTCGCTGCGCAGTGAAGATCTCGCACTCCTTCTCCCGGCCTTCGCCGATGTCGTGCAGCGCCCACGCTTCGACGAGAAGCGATTCACGGTGGTGACGGGCCGGGTGTTCGAAGCCATTCGTCGTCGTGAAGACACTCCGGCCGACGTCGCGAGCCGGGCGGTGACCAAAGCGGTGTTTGGCCCCCAATCGGTCCTCGGGCGCGAGAGCACTGAAGCGACGGTCAAGGCGATCACCGTCGGCGATCTGAAGAAGCTCCACGAGAAGACCTGGGGCAGCAAAGACGCGCGGCTGATCGTGAGCGGCGACTTCGATCGCGCCACGCTGATTCCGTTGCTCGAGAAGGAATTCGGCGCGTGGAAGGGCGGGGTGGCTCCCATTCGCAAGTGGGACGCACCGACCCCGCTCACGCCGCGCCTGATCGTCGTGCCGCGGAAGATCGCGCAGGCGAAGGTGCGCATCGGCACCTACGGCTACCAGCGTCGCTCTGAGAAGGAATACCCGCTGCGTCTGCTCGCCACGAGCCTCGGCGCGTTCGGCGTGGGCCGCCTCTACAAGGAGATCCGCGACGAGCGCGGCCTCGCGTATTCGGCAAACGCGAGTGTTTCGCCGGGCCCGACCAGCGGCATGTTCGTCGCAAGCTTCGACACGAAGCCGGATCAAGTCGGCGAAGCGCTCGAGGTCGCGCTCCGCATCTTGAAGGACTCAGCGACGACCGCTCCGCTCACGGCTCAAGAGCTCCGCACCGCGCAAGACATGGCGACCAACGCGTTCGCCTTCCGCTTCGAGGGCGCGGCGAAGATCGCGCTCGAGCGCGCCACCTTCGACCTCCTCGGCTACCCGGCCGACTATCTGCCGCAGTGGCGAGCGAAGATCGGCGAGGTGAAGGAGAGCGACGCGAAGACCGCCGCCGCGGCGCTCACCGGCCTCCAGATCGTGATCGTCGGACCGCCAGACAAGCTCGGAGATCTCTCGCGCTTCGGCTCGGTCGTCACCATCAACGACGTCGAGCAATTCAAGTAATCGGTCACGCGCGCCCGATTTTTTGACGGGTCGCCACACGTCCGTACGCTTCGCAACAGCTCGCTGCAGCCCTGCGGCGACCGTGACGGAGCGAAAAACAAATGACGACCAACAACCGCAAGCAGAGCCGCGTGGCCCTCGACATCTACCTGAACAAGTACGTGGCCGGCGTTCCCTACATGACGCGCGCGTCCGACATTTCGCGCGAAGGTGTGGGTCTGGCGCACCTCATCGAGCCGGATCAGGCCGGCAAGCGCGTTGGGTTGCAGTTCCAGCTCCCTGGCTCCGAAGAGGTCATCTATGCGGAAGGAGAGGTCGTTCGGGAGTGGGCCGATCTCGAGAACCGCGAGGAAGGCTCCGGTGTGCGTTTCACGCTCCTCACCGAGCGCCACCGCCGCCTGATCGACCAGTTCTGCACGCGCAATGATGTCCCGTGACGTCACGTGACGAAACCTCGGGGCGCCTTGGCTGTTGAAGCTCGGGGAGCGCCGACCGTAGATTCGACGCTTGAGTCACTCATCCCAATCGGGGGCGTCGAACATGAAGAAGCTTCTCCTGGCCTTTTGCCTGGCCGTACCACTCGGTGTCTTCGCGCAGCCCAAAGATGCGAAGGCCGCTGAACCCAAAGCCCAGCCCGGTGTGAACTGGTCGGGGCAGGTGGTTCGCGCGACGGGACAGGGCGCTCCCGATCTGAAGGCGCAGAACCCGGCGCAGGCGCGACTCGGTGCCGAGCGTGCGGCGCTGGCAGATGCACTTCGCAACCTGCTCGCGCAGGTGAAGGGCATCTCGGTCGACGGTTCCAGGAAGATGGGGGATCTCATGGAGAAGGACGAGATCAAGACCCGCGTCGAAGGGATCGTGAAGGGCTTCAAGGTCGTCAACAAGCGCTACTTCTCGGACAGCGGCGTCGAGGTGGAAGTCGAAGTTCCGCTCGCGATGCTCTCCGACGTCATCGACCCCGACACCACGCAGATGCTCGCGGTCGGCAAGCCCGAGGGTGAGAAGACCACCACCGGCCTCGTGATCGACGCGCGTGGCTTGAAGCTCGTCCCCTCGCTGATGCCGCGCGTGCTCGACGAAGGCGGCAAGGCCGTCTACTCGATCGACTCGCTCTCGGCCGACGCGCGCAAGAGCTCAGGGGTTGCGGCCTACGTGCAGAACCTCGACGACGCGCAGAAGTCGCTCAAGGCCGGCGAGAAGCCGCTGGTCATCAAGGCGGCGAAGGCGACCGGTTCTGATCTCCAGCTGGCTCCGGAAGACGCGAAGAAGCTCGCGGCGCTGAACACCAGCTTCCTGGCCGATGGCAAGGTCGTCATCGTCTTCAACTAAGGGTCCACTCGAAAATGAAAACGCTCAAGCTGACTCTCGCCATCGCCACGCTGTCTCTGGTCGCGCTTGCCCAGGGCGCGACGATCGTCACCACGGAAGGTGTCGGTCAGGCCTCGGCCGATCCGAAGGACCCCACGAAGGGCTACGAAGAAGCGAAGAGCCGCGCGGTGCGTGACGCCGTCGAGCGCGCTGCCGGTACGCGCCTCGAGGCCGACACGCTGGTCGTCAACAACCAGCTCGTCCGCGATCAGGTGACGATGAACACCAGCGGCTACGTGAAGAACGTGACCATCGTCGACAAGAAGGTCGAAGGTCTCCTCGCCACCGTGAAGGTGAAGGTCGACGTCATCACCGAGAACCTCGACAAGGACATCGCTGCCGCGCGCGATCTCGTGAAGAAGATCGGTCGCCCGAGCCTGGTGGTCGTCATTCAGGAACAGACGCTCGCCGCCGACGGCAAGGCGGTCGCCAACTCCGAGACGCTCGCTTCTGCGCTCACCGAGACGTTCCGCGCCGACGGCTGGAACATCAAAGACGAGAAGGCCCTCAACAAGTCGCTCTCGCTCGAAGGCGCGGTGACGCTCGGCCCGACCGAGCTCAAGAAGATCGCCGACCTCACCAAGGTCTCGTACATCCTCTACGGCAAGGCCTCGATTCGAAATGAGGCCAAAGGCGAGATGTTCAAGAACGCCGACTTCTACCCGATCAGCGGTGAGTACGACCTCGCGCTGGCCGCCACCGACAGCGAGGCGCAGATCGCCAAGGTCGCCGGCGCGCTCCGCATGAGCCCCAAGACCAAGGAGACGGCCGTCTCGTACGAGCGCACCGCGTTCCAGGTCATTCAGGAGAAGAAGGCCGAGATCATCGCGCCGGTTCGCAAGGCGATCCTCGAGGCGTTCCGCGATCAGCAGACCAACGGCAAGGAGTTCCGCGTGACCATGAAGGGTCTCGACAGCTTCACCAGCGCCAAGGACTTCAAGAAGGCGATCGAGACGCTCCAGGGCATCAAGGAAGCCACCCAGGAAGAGTTCAAGAACGGCAGCGCCACCTACAAGATCGTCTTCCTCGGCAGCGCGAACGACTTCGCCTCGGCCATCGAGACGGCGACGTTCAAGAAGAAGAAGCTGCTGGTGGTCTCGCAGACCCACAACGAACTCGAGCTGCAGCTCGGGAAGTGAAGCGGTCACGACTTGCGCTGGTGATGGCGGCAGCGGCGTGTGCCCCCAAAGGGCCCGCCGCGGTGTTGAGCAACAGGGAACTCCCGCCGATTCGCATCACGACGAAGAGCGAGCTGGTGTTGACGTGTGACCCCGCCGACGCCGAGGTCGAGCTCGACGGGGTTCCGCAGGGGACGTGTGAGGACTTCAACGGTGAGCCGAAGGGTTTGTCGCTGAAGAAGAGCGCCCAGCGGGTGCAGGTGAAGAAGCGGGGGTTTCTGCCGTGGGACACGGTGGTCGAAACAGATGGAACACGCGTGGTGATGAACGTCACGCTGATCTCGAGCGGAGGCAGTCGATGAAGCGCATTCTCGTGGTGGCTCTCGCGGTGCTGTCCACGGCGGCGTTCGCCGAAGTGGGAAAGGTCGCGGCTCTCGAAGGAGAGGCCACACGCACGGCGAAAGACGGCGGTGCGACCGAGGCGTTGAAGGTCGGCTCGAACATCGAGCTGGGCGACACGCTGACGGTGAAGTCCGGCAACCTGAAGTTCGAGCTCAATGACGGCTCGGTGATCATGCTCGCCCCGGCGAGCGTGCTGGAAATCACCAGGGCCGACTTCGAAGGCCAGGAGCGCAAGGGCTTCCAGGGACTGCTCAAGGGCGGCTCGCTGTGGACCAAGGTGAAGAAGGCACTCGGGGCAGGTGAGTTCGAGGTCTCGACCGAACGCGCGGTCGCCGGTGTGCGCGGCACCATCTTCCGCATCGACGCCGACGCGCTGGTGAAGGCCGCCAAGGGCAAGGGTCGCAAGGCGTCGATCGTGCGCGTGATCGAAGGCTCGGTCGCGGTGAACCCGAGCAAGCTCATCGCCGCGCAGCTCGCCGAGGCGCTCAAGAAGAAGAAGACCGGCCCGCGCGTCGAGGTGCCTGGCCCGAAGGAAGTCTCGGTCAACGAGTGGGAGAAGATCTTCACCACGCTCGCCGCCAATCAGCAGATCGCCGTCGGCGTCGATCTCTGGGAGCAGGCGGAGATCGAAGAAGCGGTGAAGAAGGACGCCTTCTCGAAGTGGATCGAGAAGAACCAGTAAGCAGCGAGGCGGCTCTGGCCCCTCACGACCCTCTCCCCGCGTGTTCGCCCAGCGGCCTTGCTGCTGAGTTGGTCGCAGGGAGGGGGAGTTTTGTTTTCGCCGTTCTTCTCGCTTCTTCAGCCTTCGCGCAGGATCAGCGGCCGCTGCCTCGGGGCTCGCCCGACGTCTTCATTCCCACCGCGCCGCGGGTGCATCTGCGCGCGCACGAAGATCTCGACATCGATCGCCTGCGCGATCTGGCGCGGCCGGGCGTGACCCTGTGGCTCTCGACGCGCACCAACACGCTCAAGGCGTCGACGCTCGAGAACGTGGAGCGCTTCGACACCGCGTGGGTGCAGCTGCGCGCTCCGTTGAAGCCGGTGGATGCCGCGATCTTCAAGCGCGTGCCGAAAGCGGGAGCGTGGGTCGATCCCGCTTCGCTCGATCTCGCCACTCGCCTTCCCGGTGCGCGCAGATTGGCGGTGGAACTCACGGGCCCGCTCGATGAAGGGCTGGCTGCGAAGATCTCCGCTGAGAGGCCGGCCGAAGTGCGGTGGAAAGATCCTCCGACGATCGATCTGCTCGCCTGGAGTCAGTTTCGTCAGCTCCCCGGCCGCCGCGTGATCGCGGGGGGAACGCAGACGCTGCTGCCCGTGAAGTGTGCCGAGCGGAAGTCTGGTGATCCATCGATTGAAGTGCACGTCGCCAATCTGCTCGCGGTTTCGAGCGACGTGTTTCCCTGCGGTGTCGGCACGCGGGTCGTGGTGCAGCCCGAGGTCGAACTGTGGCTGTTGCAGTCGTTGCTCGTGCGAGATCCGTCCGTGGAACTCGTGATCGAAGTCGGCGCTGATTCCGCCAAAGCGCTCGCCGCGCGTGGCCTGATGGAAAAGCTGCAGCTCGGAGCGTCGCGGTGACCGGCCTGAAGTCGTTGCACGACAAGATCATCAAGTGCCGCAAGTGCGATCGCCTCGTGGAGTGGCGCGAAGAAGTCGCCGAGGTGAAGCGCCGCGCCTACCGCGACGAGACCTACTGGGGCCGACCGGTGACGGGCTTCGGAGATCCCAAAGCGAAGCTGGTGATCGTCGGGCTCGCTCCCGGCGCGCATGGAGCCAACCGCACCGGCCGCATCTTCACCGGCGATCGCAGCGGCGACTTTCTGTACGCCGCGCTCCATCGCCAGGGCTTCGCGAATCAGCCGACCAGCCGGTCACGAGACGACGGTTTGAAGCTCACTGGCGCGTTCATCACCTGTCCGGTGAGGTGTGTGCCTCCGCAGAACCAGCCGACGCCCGACGAGGTACGCGCGTGTCGGCCTTTCCTCGCAGCGGAACTGAAGCTCCTTCAGCCGCGTGTGTTCCTCGCTTTGGGTCACCTCGCGTGGAAGGCGTGCCTCGATTTTCTCGAATGGCCAAAGCCGCTTCCCGCTTTCTCTCACGGAGCGAGAGTGAAACAGGCTGAGACCGGGCTGTACCTGCTCGGCAGTTTCCACGTGAGCCAACAGAACACGCAGACCGGAAGATTGACGGAGGCGATGTTCGATCGAGTGCTAGAAGGGGCGCGCTCGCTGCTTGACCTCCCCGCTCACCGAGGGGGATGATTTCGCTCCGCATCAAGGGGATTTTCCGAGGAGTCGCGACCACTTGCCGCTCCTCATCAGGACAACGCACATGCGCCGATCAGTTCTCATCGTCCTTGCGATCTCTTCCTCCGTCGCGCTCGCTCAGGCCGACGACAAGAAAGAGAAAAAAGCAGCCAAAGAAGTCGAGCTGAAGAAGAAGGAATCGAGCATCGGCCCGGACAAGTCGCTCGCCGGCGACATCACGCGCAAGAAGGAGAAGCGCGATGACGCTCCGACGCTGAAGTACGACCAGTTCCGGCTCGGCGTCGAGCTCCAGGTCGCGGCCAAGCGGCGCGAGCAGATCATCGATCTGCAGAAGATCATCGAGCTCTCCCAGGACAAGAAGGAGAAGCCGTCGCTCCTCTTCCGTCTCGGTGAGCTCTACTGGGAAGAGAGCAAGTACTTCTTCTACGAGGCGAACCGCAAAGACGACGACAAGATCGCCGCGATGAACGCCGACAACAAGGCGGGCGTCGAAGCGGCCGAGGCCGAGAAGGCGAAGATCAACGAGCAGAGCAAGGCGTACGCGCAGAAGGCCGTCGAGGCGTACTCGCGCATCGTGCAGGAGTTCAAAGACTTCGAGCGCACCGACGAGGTCCTCTACTTCCTCGGTCTGAACCTGATGGAAATGGGCGACGAGAAGCGCGGCCTCGTTGCGTACAACCGACTCATCAGCAAGTACCAGAAGAGCAAGTACCTGCCTGACGCGTATCTGGCGGTCGGCGAGTACTGGTTCAACGGCAGCAAGGGAAAGCGCGAGTCACTCGATAAGGCGCTCGAGAACTACAAGAACGCCGCGAAGTTCCCCGACAACCAGGTGTACGGCTACGCGCTGTACAAGCAGGGTTGGTGCTACTTCAACATGAGCGATTACGAGAAGGCGATGGACCAGTTCAAGTCCGTCGTCCTCTACGCGAAGTTCGCGGGCACCGAAGAGGTCGAGGGCAAGAAAGGCGCGAAGGGCTCGCGCGCTGGTCTCGCGAAGGAAGCACGCACCGACTACGTGCGCAGCTTCGCGCGCGGCAACGGCCAGCCGAACGAGGTGAAGGACAAGTTCAACAAGCTCTGCGACACGCCTGAAGAGCTGCGCACGATGATCAAGCAGGTCGCCGGCCTCTATTACGAAGACGGCAAAGATCGCGAAGCGGCCGTCACCTTCGACATGTTGATCAAGGAACGCCCCACGTCTCCCGAGGCGCCGGGCTTCCAGTCGAAGATCGTCGATTGCGTCATGCGCGCCGGCAACAAGCAGCAGACGGTGCAGCAGGTGCGCAAGCTCGTGAAGATCATGGACGACGTGGTCAAGGGCAACCCCAAGCTCGAGGACAAGGACAAGAAGGCCCTCGACGAAGCGCGTGAACTGTCCGAGCGCACCATCAGCAAGCTCGCGGTCGACTGGCACAACGAAGGCCGCAAGACGCGCGACGAGCAGACCTTCGAGTTCGCCAACGCCGTCTACGCCGACTACCTCGTGCTCTTCCCGCAGAGCCCCAAGGCGTACGACCTGCGGTTCTTCTGGGCCGAGCTCCTCAACGACAACCTCAACAAGTACGACAAGTCGGCCGTCGAGTACTCGACCGTCGCCAAGGTCGACATCGAGCGCCTCGGCAAGAACGAGAAGACCGGCAAGTACTTCGCGAACGCCTCGTACAACGCGATCCTCGCGTGGACGGAAGTGGTGAAGAAGGTCGAAGCGGAGCCGGGCTACAAGGCCGAGGTCGTTCCCGCGAACGAGCCGACCAAGAAGCTCACCATTCCGCCCGCGAAGCAGAGCCTGCTCGAGGCGTGTGAGAACTACCTGAAGTACATCGAGAAGGGCGAGAAGAAGGTCGAGATCGCCTACAAGGCCGCGCGCATCTATTACGACTACAACCACCTCGATGAGGCGGTGCAGCGCCTGTCGGACATCGCGCTCAAGTACCCCGACTACAAGTTCGAAGACGGCAGCAAGGCCGGCGAAGTCGCCGCCAACCTCGTGCTCGACTCGTACAACCTGATCGGTGACTGGTCGAAGGTGAACGAGTGGGCGAAGAAGTTCTACGCCGAAGAGAAGCTCGCCACCGGCACCTTCCGCGTCGAGCTCGCGAAGCTGATCGAGCAGTCGAGCTTCAAGCTCATCAACCAGCTCGAGGCGAAGAAGGACTACGCGAAGGCGGCCGAGGCCTACATCACGTTCGTGAACGAGTGGCCGAAGTCAGACCTCGCCGACAAGGCTTTGCACAACGCGGCGATCGACTTCTTCAACGCGAAGATGCTCAACCGCGCGATCGAGGTGCGCAAGCAGCTCATCCAGAAGCACAAGAACTCGTCGTACGTGCCGCAGGACATCTACGCGCTCGCCGAAGGCTACGAGGCGATCGCCGACTTCGATCCCGCGGCTGACTATTACGAGATGTACGCGACGGCGTACGAGAAGAGCAAAGGCGCTCCGAAGAAGGGCGCGAAGGCTGCTCCGAAGAAGGGCGCGGCGCCCGCGAAGCCTGAGGTCGAGCAGATCTGGGAAGAGCAGAAGGCGCAGGACGCGCTCTTCAACGCCGGCATCTTCCGCGAGGGTCTGGGCACGTACAAACAGGCGCTGAAGAACCGCGAGAAGTACCTCGAGCTGTGGCCCACCTCGAAAGACGCCGAGGCCGTCGAGAAGTCGATCCTCGACCTCTACGAGAAGATGAATCAGTGGGGC
>JAEUJS010000262.1 GCA_016792935.1 Archangium sp.
GCTGAGCCGCAGCTGTGGTTGGATTCGCCCATGCTCGAGTTGGTCGCCGTCGCGCTGTTGTCGAGCGCGCCGAAGCAGGGTGTGGATGGCGGGCTGCCGCTGGCGTGGGTCGACGACGTGATCGCGTGGCGGGCCAACGAACTCTCCGCGTGTTTCCCGCCGAAGTCGAAGCGCACGACGATTCAGTATTCGTTTGGCGTTGCTCCCTCGGGGCGTGTCGAGCGCATGAGCCTCGGCGAGGTCAAAGGCGAGTGGGAACGCGTGACCTGTGTGGGCACGGTCGTCGAGTCGCTCGCCTTTCCAGTCACCGATGCAGGCACGTCGGTGACGTGGAACTTCGCAGCTCAGCCGACGCGAGACGCGGGCGTGCCCGAAGAGCGAATCCTCGACGTCGTCGATGTTCCGACGGAGTGGACCGAGGACGTGACGAACTGCGTGGCGTCTCTGGCGCACGTGAAGGCCGGGCGAATCACTGCTTCGGTCGAGATGAGCGCGCACGGCTTTGCGTTCGCAGCGCAGGTGACGAGTCCTGAACATCCAGCGCGTGAGGCACTCGAGAAGTGCCTGCTCACCGCGACGCGGTCGTGGCGACTGGCGACGGGAAAGCGAGCACGCGTGGTCGCTGGGTGGATCGTCGCGCCGACGGAACGCGAGGCGAAGAGGTTCTTCGACCCAACCAGCCCTGCGGTGGAGGTCGTTCTCGAGAATGCGCGCGCGAGCCTGCGCAGCGGTGGCGGGCTCTTCAAGTCGGTGATCATGAAGGAGATCACCCGCAACAACCGCCGCGTCCGCGTTTGCTACGAGTTCGTGCTGCAACGTGTTCCGCATGCGGGCGGGAAGCTGGCCGTCGCGTGGACCATTGGGCCGGAAGGCAACGTCGTGCAGAGCGAAATCACCGAGGACACGACGGAGCAGCCAGAGATCGGCCGCTGCGTCATCGGGGTCGTCAACGCGATGCAATTCCCGAAGCCCGAAGGCGGGGGCGTCGTGAACGTGACGTTCCCGTGGATCTTCAAGGCCGCGGGCTCGGACGACTGAGCCTCAATTCACCGTGTACGTGAGACCCGTGTCAGTCGCGCTGCAGTTCTGGCCGCGCACTCGCACTGGGTACGTGCCGGGCGCGAGCTCAGGAGGCAGGAAGCCCACGAAGCCGCCTTGCGCCGAAGAGAACGCTCCGTTTACCAGCGCGTAGTCGCCAATCGTCACGTCGAGCGCACGCGCGAGGTTGTCGCCGGTCACCACGACGGGATCAGTCATCGACGCCGGCGGAGTCACCATGCGCACCGTCGGCGTCGGCTGCGACTCGTCGCACACGTAGTACCGGAACTGCTGGTACGCCTGCGCGCCGCGGTTGTCGCGAATCACCAGCCACAGCTGCCCACTGCGCCGCTCGGGCACGGGATCTTCGGGGAACTCCATCGAGCCCGGCGCGGTGAAGATCGTCGGAGACGTGTCGGTCACGTCGAAGCGCTCCTTGCTGAACCGCCCGCCCGACGAATACCAGGCGCCCACCACCACCTCGTCCTTCTCCACCGGGCCGCTCGGCTGCTGCTCGACGTAGTGCTCGCGCGAGGCCTCGGTGACCTCGACTCCGAGCGAGACCTTCTGGCCGGCCTTCACCTGAAGACGCGCGCCGATCGGCAACGCCGCGCCATCGAAGGTGAGGGTGCGGATCTCCGGGTTGTGGTTGCGCGCGCTCTCCACCGTCTTCTCGCTCACCACGATGCGGGTCAGCGCGATGGCGGTCGGCAGTTCCTTGTTCTCGATGCGCTCGAACACCTTCTTGAGCTCCTCATCCATCAAGTTCACGCTCACCTCTTCGGCGATCACGATCACGATCACCTGACCGATCGATCCGTTCTGTCGAATCAGATCGTCCGGAGGCAGCACGTTGAACACGCCGCTGCTCGCCGAGTACGTCGCCTTCTGACTGAAGCCGAGCAGCTTCAAGCCTTCGGGGTACTGCGTGATGGTCGACGGCTTGATCAGCAGCGATGCGTCGTTGCAGGCGTTGCGGTTCTGGTCGAGCGGATCAGGCTCACAGCCGACCCAGATGACCGTGGTCGGCTGACCGACGCGCGTGGGATCTCCATAGAGCACCGACAAGGTCGACGACTCGCCCGGTCGCACCTCGGGTGGGTCCGACGACACGCCCATGATGCGCAGCGAATCGACGAGCGTCTCGGGCGTGAACTCCGCTCCGCAGCCCGAGAGCACCAGCAACAACGTGAGGGCGCGCTTCATCACCACTCTCCTCTCAGGCCGACCGTCGGAAGAATCGGAATGCCGGTCACGAAGGCCGACTGCGAATAGTTGTGATTGTAGAAGAGCGCTTCCTGGTTCGGCGTGTTGGTCACGTTCTGCACGTCGAGGTAGACGATGAGCGTCCACGCATCGAAGACGAAGCGCTTGTCGAGCCGCGCGTCGAGCTGAATGAAGTCGCGCAGCCGCTGACTCCACGGCAGACCGGGCAGGGGCACGTACACGTTGGCGCTCGCGTCGAACAACGAGCCGATCACCGGAGTCACCAGCGGGCCACTCGCGTATCGGAAGCGAAGACCGAAGTTGAGATCCCACGGCAGCTTCACGCTGCCCACGATGATCAAGTTGTGCGGCTGATCCAACGGCCCCGGAGCGAACGCCACGCCACCGAAGTAGTCGCGCTCGAAGCGGCTCAACGAATACGCGATCCACCCCGTGAAGTAGCGCGTGGGACGAAGACGAAGCAGGAACTCCGCACCGTACGCGCGGCCGTAGCCGTCGCTGGTGTACTTGAGCTCGTTGCCGGCGATGGAGATGTCGCTGCCCTGACCGCCGGCCAACGTCTGCCGCGCCTGATCGAAGAGCGGCTTGTAGTAGCCCTGCACATCGACATCGAAGAGGTCGGCGATGCGCGCCTCGAGCCCGCCCATGAAGTGCCACGCGCCTTCGGGCTTCAACGCCGGATTTCCGAACGTCGGAGACAGCTGCCCGGTCCGGTAATCCGGAGGCTGCTGGTACATCGCCGCGCCGCCCTTCGCCGCGAGGAACGGCAAGAACTGCCAGCGCGCCGAGATGCGCGGGTTGACCCACACCTTCTTCATCACGCCGAGCTCGCCGTCGAAGCGAACGCCGCCGCGAATCTGCAGCGTCTCGAGCGGAGTCCACGTCGCGTCCACGAAGAGGCCCGGCTCGATGTACGCGCGCAGCTCAGTCGTCGCGGTGAGTCGCCGCGTCACGTACGGATCCGGCAATTGGTTCGCGCTGAACGGCGGCGGCTGCTGTGCGTCGAGGAGCGCCGGAGTGATGAGCGCGTCGAGACCGGCTCCCAGGACCAGCTTCGCTTCGGGCACGTCGATGCGGAACCGCTCGCGCAGCTGAATGGGGAACATCGTGGTGCGGAAGAACACCTCGGTCGTGGTGCCTTGCTGCTCGCTGATGTCGAAGCCCACCGAGTTACGCGAGATGAGCGTCACGCGATCGGTCAGCTTCTGATCGATGCCGAGCACGAGGCGGTTGTAGAGCTGTGAGTTCGCCGCCGCGCCGCGGTTGCCTTCGACGTCGCCGTCGAGGAAGCGGTTGGGCGTGACGAAGGCCCACGAGTCCGACGAGCCGAACACCTGCACGAAGACGCGATTGCGCGAGTTGGCGACGCGACGTTCCGCACGCACCTGGTAGTCCCAGAACTGCGGAGCGCGCGCGAAGCCCAGGCGCGACTGGAATTCCGCCGGCACGAACGACTTGATGGCGAGGGGCACGGTGAGCTGCGCGAGACCGAACCGGCCCGCAGCGCTGACGCTCCACGTGTCGGTCAGCGGCGCTTCGATGTTCGCGCTGACGTCGAAGAAGTTCACGTCGACCGCGCCGTGCACGTTCTTCTTCGACGGCGTCTTCACCTCGGCCTGAATCAGACCGCCGATGCTGCGGCCGTAGTCGACGCCGAAGTTGCCGGGCTGAAAGCTGATGCTCTCGATGGTCGCGGAGTTGAACGTCGCGTTGAGACCCGCGAAGTGGAACAGCTGCGGAATCTGCACTTCATCGACGTAGATGCGCGAGTCCCACGCCTTGCTGCCGCGCACCACGAGCGCCGCTCCACCGAACGGAGAACGCGCCACGCCGGGGAGGTTCTGCACGACCTTGAACGCGTCGTTGCGGGCTCCGGCCACCATGCGGAATTCCTGCTGCGTCAACTTCACCTGCGCGACCTCGCGGCGATCTTTGCTGCCGCGCACGACGGTGACGTTGGGATCTCCACTCGACCGCAACACGTAGCGAACTTCGGTGCGTTCACCGGGTTTGATCTCTTCGCTCTCGGTGAACGCCTCGTGACCGGGAGCGGTGATCTTCACCTCGAGCGGGCCGACCGGGAGATCGAAGAACTCGAACTTTCCGTCGTTGTTCGATTCCGCCTGCTGTCCTGCCGCGAGGACGGTGGCCGCGACGATCGGCTCGCGCGTGCCCGCGGTGAGCAACGTGCCGCTGAAGTTCACGACGGGAACTCCGGCATCGATTTCTTGCGGCACCTCGACGACCTGCTGCTGC
Organism: Archangium sp.; assembly: GCA_016792935.1. GTDB lineage: Bacteria > Myxococcota > Myxococcia > Myxococcales > Myxococcaceae > Archangium_A. The sequence goes on from JAEUJS010000262.1 coordinate 4,522, forward strand.
ACCACGAAGTTGCTCGAGTACTGAATGCGCACCGGAATCGCTTTGCCGCCCATCTCCGCGGCCGTGAACTCGAGCTGTTTCGCCGCGTCGACTGCGGCCGCGTCGAAGTCGGCGCCCGCGCTCTGCACGACCTTGACTTCCATCACCTTGCCGTCAGTGCCGATGTCGATCTCCATCACGACGGTCGCGCCGACGCCTGCGTCCTGCATCGACGCCGGGAAGATCGGATCGACCTGCTTGAGCAACGTCGGCGGCTTCACTTCGGGTTGCTGAGCGAAGGCTGGTGCGGACGAAACCAGCAGCAGCACGAGCAAGAGCGGAGCGCGGAGCACGAAGCGCGATGTAGCGCACTCGCGGGCTGAGAGCGTCAACGCCGTGACGGGTCATCGGCATCGCTTCGGGTGCGCTCGACCCACGTCTCCGTACGCAGTTCCGCACACGCGGAGCGCGGCACGAGATCGGCACTGTGCACCGGCGCCATGCGCCTTCTGCGACTCACGATTTTCGCCGTAGCTGTGATCGCCGCCACCGGCTGTGTCGAGCCGACGGACGAGCAATCGATGTTCGGCTCCTCGCCCATCTCGAGTGAAGCGCCGCTCTTCACCAACTCCGGCTTCGAGACGGGCAACCTGAGCTCGTGGTCGGTGAGCGCTCGCCTCGTCGCGACTTCGCCTGGCGTGACCAACTACCCGGTGAACTCCGAGAGCGATCTCGGGCTGCGCACCGACGGCGGAATTCTGCGCACCAACGTCTACGACGCGGGCACGCCGTACTCGCTGATTCCTCCGGGCCTCGCCGCCGCCGACACCGTGCGCTTCCCGCGCTTCGGCAACTGGGCCGCGGTCGTGAACGAGCAGGGCGCGCAATACAACGCCAACCGCATCACGCAGAGCTCGGTGGTCACCACGGCCGACATCGATCCCGCCGACGGTCTCGTGCACGTGCGCTTCGTGGTGCTGCCGATTCTGCAGAACCCCGGTCACTCGCTGCGCGAGCAGCCCTACTACTACGTGAGCATCACCAATCAGACCAAGAGCACGGTGCTCGCGAGCCGCTTCAACTTCTCGAACGAAGCCGGCGTGCCGTGGCAGAGCAACTCGGGCGGCACCGTCGTGTACACCGATTGGTTGTTGTTCGATCTCCCGCTCGCGCGCAGCGCCGTGAGCATCGGAGACACGCTCGTCGCCACCGTCATCGCCGGCGGCTGCGCGCAATCGGGTCACTGGGGTGAAGCGGTCATCGACAGCTTCGGGAGCTCGATTCCTGGACTCGTCGTCTACGGCAGCGGTCCCGACAGCGTCGAGGCGGGCAGCGACTTCCAATACACCTACCGAATTCTCAACGGAGGCAACGCGACCTCCACCGGCACGCGCCTGACTGCGTATCTCCCGGCCGGTGTCACCTTCCGTTCCATCGACACGCCCGGAGTCAGCTGCACGACACCCACGGTCGGCACGCGCGGCACCGTGGTGTGCGATCTCGGCGCGGTGCCCGTCGGCGGCTCGCGCGTCGTCAAGGCGACGGTGCGCGCCGACAGCACCGCGAGCGGCACGATTCGTCACGGCTGGTACTACAGCCAGTCGAACCAGGAGCAGCCGCTCACCGGTCCGCTCATCTCCACCAACGTCACCACCGGCGGCACCACGCAGTACGTCGATCTCTTCACGTCGGTCGATGACGCCGCGGCGTCCATCATGTGGGGCCAGCCCGGTCAGTGGACCATCACCGTCACCAACCGCGGGCCTTCGACGGCGACTGCGGCTCCCATCGCGGTGAACGCGTCGGCGCAGCTCACCAACGTCGCGTGGACGTGCTCTGCGCAGAGCGGCGCGTCGTGCGGTTCGGCGAGCGGCAGCGGCAACATCAACTCCACCGTCACGCTGCCCGCGGGCAAGAGCGTGAGCTTCACGTTCTCGGGCGACGTCAGCTCGGGCTCGGGCACCGGCGTGCTCAGCGTCACCGCGCTCGCGAGCGCTCCGTCAGGCACCGTGGAGCAGTACTCGCTCGACAACGGCTCGGGTGACGACGACACCATTTCTGGAACGCTCGTGAATGTCTCGCTCACCACGGCTGGCAACGGCGGAGGCTCGATGATCGCCAGCCCCGCCGGAGTGACGTGCGCCTCGCCCGGCTG
>JAEUJS010000330.1 GCA_016792935.1 Archangium sp.
CGAGTCTGCGCGCTGATCCATCTGCTCACCGGTGCGAAGTGCATCGGCGTCGAGAGCCAGGCTGAGCTGATCGCCCGCGCTCTGAAGGTGGAAGGCGTGGCGTACGTGCATGGCGATGCCGTGCGATCAACGCCCGACGCCACGCACTACTTTCTCTATTGCCCGTTCGACGCGCAGTCGGTCGAGCGCTGGCTCAACGCGCTCCCCAGAAAGCGACCCGCGTGGATCGGCTGCGTCGACTTTCCCTTGCCGAGGCGTGACTGGATTGAAGAGGCCGCGGCTCCCAGCGCTGAGCTGCAGCTCTACCGACTCACGCCGGCTTCTTCTTCTTAGCGACGAGCTGCGGGCCGCTCCGACGCATGTCGGCGGTGTTCATCGGGAACTCGACGAACTCGCACATCTCGCAGAGCCGACTGTAGATGCGATCTCCGACGCGATCGCACAGCAGCTTCGAGTCCTTCGACGCTTCGAGAATCCCCTCGGTGCCGAGGTAGCCGCGCACCTTCGAGTCTTCGGGCGCCTTCAGCGAGTAGTTCGTTGCGAAGAGGGTGATCTTGCCGGCGTTGTAGCGGCGCGCGATCAGCTCATCGAGCGTCTCGAGCTCGAACTGCGAGCCGCGGCCCTTGCCGAGCTCGTCGATCGCGAGCACGTCGACCTGGGACAGCGGGCCGATGATCTCTCCGCCTGACTTGCCGTCCTGAAAGCCGCGGCGGATCTGTGAGTAGAGGAGCGAGATCTCGACGTACGCGCTCTTCACGCCGCGCTCGACCGTGAGGTGCTTGAGCGTCGCGCAGAGCAGGTGCGTCTTGCCGGTGCCGACGGGGCCGGAGAGCACGTACCCGCGCGAGGTGTTCTGGAAGTTGATCGCGAAGGCCTTCGCGGTCTCGAGCGCTTTGGCCTGCTCGGCGTTCGAGGGCTTGTACGAGTCGAACGATGCCTGCGCGTGGACCGCCGGGAGGTGGACGTCGTTGAACAGCGACGCGCGGCGCTGAAGCAGCGCGCGAGGGCAGGGCGTGACGACCTCGTACGTGCGGTTGTTCTGCTTCGTCGTGGTGCGGACGAGGCCCGTGCCTCCGCAGTCGGGACAGGTCGAGAGCGGCTCGGAGAGACGAGCTGCTGCGAAATCACCTGCACGATCGAAGACGAGGGCGGCCATCGGGTTTGCGTCTACACCAGCGATCGGGACTCGCTGCCAAGAGTGAACGAACGAGTGAAAATGGCTGTGGCTTTCGAGCGCGACGACGCGTTGGAACTGCCCTGGAGGTCGAAGTGGTGTTGGATTTGGGCCGCGGCAAACGGCGGAAGAGCCCCTCAGCCACGAGCGAATTTTGTTCAGTTGACCACTGCGTGAATTTGGCTGTCCTGACGACCAATTTCACTCACTGGTCGACCCAATCGCGTGAACTGAGCCCAATTTGCCCGAAGCAGAGGGGCAAGCCGGTCGTTCGGCACAGCGAAGATCCGCCATCACCACCACCATCAAGGCAGTTCACCAGGACACGGGCATGACCCACGCCTCACGCGCCAACGCCACGCGGTGAAAACGCAGTGACTCGGCCGCGGCACCCTTGCTCATCGGAGGCGCCTTCGCGACCAACGCCTTCGCCTCGCTCAGCAGCGCCTTCTTCTTTTCTGCAGGCAGCCGACGAGCGAGCAGCAAGAGCGCCATCGACTCCTGGCGATCGGCATCAGCGTACGTCTCAGGCTGAGGCAACTTCTTCAGCCACGCGGGCACCTCCGGCCTGGTGGCCTTCTTGATCGCCGCGATCAGCTTCTTTCGTCGGGTGACGAGAAAGTCGTCGGCCTGAGGCGCTTCAGCCGCCGACTCAGTTTTTCCAGCGGAGTTCCGCACCCACTTCTTGATCTCGGTCTCGACGTCGCGCTGACACACCCGCAGCGACTCCGGAGCGTCCTCCCCGACCACGCGATCCCACACCAGCTGCTCGGAAGCGCGTCGGATTCCCCGCGCGATCACCTCGAACGGCACGTCGAGCTCAGCCCACTGCTCCAGCAACATCGTGTCGAGGGCCGAGAGCGCGAGGCCTCTCCGGCGGAACGCCACGAAGCAGGCCTGAACCTTTTCGTGAAAGCTCGCGGTGTCAGGGAGCAGCGTCATCGCCCGTCGCGTGTACTGCGTTCTTGACAGTCCGGGAGCGCGATAGATACATGCCGCCGCGTCGCCCCAGCAGCTTCGGCTGCTGATCTTGTTCGCAGCACCGATTCGCGTCCTTAGCTCAGCGGTAGAGCACCACCTTGACACGGTGGGGGTCGATGGTTCGAGACCATCAGGACGCACTGAAGGCCGCCCGAAGTCGGGGCGGCTTTTTCATTTGGCGATACCGTCGGCGCCGTCGAGTCGTTCCATGCGCACCGTGAGTCGCCTCTTCCTCGCCGTCCTCGTCTCGGGATGCGTGACGTCCACGCCGGGACAGCTGCGCGACCGCCAATACAAAGCGCTCAAGAGCGGCGACTTCTTCGAGGCCATCAAGCTCGGCAAGGCCCGCGTCGCGCTCGAGCCCAACAACCCGCTTACGCATTACGACCTCGCGTGTGCGCTCAATCGCGCGGCCGACTCCAACGAAGCGCTCGAGGAACTCGGGAAAGCGATCGACGCCGGTTTCGACGCGCCCGCGTTCATGGCGAAGGACGAAGATCTCGCCTCGCTGAGAACGAACCCGGAATTCGCGCAGCTCTTCGATCGCGCCGCGCAGCTCGAACGCAACGGCCGACCGATCGCCGGAATCCGCACCGTGATCCGCGACGAACTCCCGACGCCACTGCGCCTCAGACTCCCAGAAGGAGCCACGAGGCCTCGCCTCGCGATCTGGCTCCACCCCTTCGGAGCCCGACTGAATCGCGACGCCGAAGAACTCGCTCCGATCCTCGCGCGTGAAGGCTTCGCCCTCGCGGTCCCGCTCCGCATGACGCAGCCGGGCTGGACCGAAGCCGATCTCCACGATCTCCTCGACGCATCGACGCCGCAGCTCGCCGATCTGGTCGATGTCGAGAAGCCACTGCTCATCGGCTTCTCCGCCGGCTGTCACGCTGGCTTCGCCGCCTGGGCGCGAGACCCCAATCGCTTCGCTGGAGTGATCGGCACGGGCTGCGCTCCCGATCTCCACGGCGCGGTTCTCCCCGCGAACGGCTCGCCGCTCGTCATCATCAACGGCTCCGAAGACGCCGCCACGCCTCCGTGGAGCACCGAACTTCCGAAGTGGAAGGCCGAAGGCCGCCGCGTCTCGCTCACCATCATTCCCGAGCGCGGTCACGAGTTCCTGCTCGATGCCGACACGCTCTTCACAGCACTGCGCAAGGTCCTTCACAGCGGAGCGCAGTAACCACCCGTCATCACGTCGAAAACGAGAGGCACGTGGCCTGCTCTACGCCGCCACATGGTTCTCGCACTCGCCGCCACGTTGCTCGCCGCCGCTCCCACCTCGGGTCACACCGAGTTCCGCATGCGCCTCGACGTCGGCGGTCTCGTCGGCTCGGCCTGGTACGTCCCGCAGACGCGCAAGTCGATGCTCCTCGCGATGAACAACGCGAAGGACTCGTTCTTCGGCGACGCGAACTTGAGCGTCAGCACCGCCGTCGGAGCGATGCCCATCGTCGGCCCGCTCATGCTCCTCAAGACCACCGACCTCGGAGAAGATCGCGCGCTCCTCATCACCACCGCCGCGATGCAGCTCCTCGGCACCACCATCGCGCTCAAGCGCCTCATCCTCGAGAGCGGCGTGAATGAGCCGCCGGTGAACGAGCCGCAGATCACGTTCTCTCCCATCGTGAACGGAAATCTCGGCTTCGCGGTGCGGATCACCGGTTTCTGAACGCGGAGCAGTCACCAAAAGTGTCGCGTGATCGATCAACTGGAGTGCGCGCGCGCCAGCCTCTGGATCGAGCGCTGTAACCCCGCGTGACACGATAAATACCCGACGAAACTTCGAAAAATCAGCCGCTGAGAACTCTGTGTCCCCGCCGCACACACGGAGAATTCCGATGGCTCTCAGGATCAACTCGAACGGCTCTGATGTCTCGCGCCTGCAGCAGGCGTTGCTCGATCGCGGCTTCAACCCGCGTGGCGTCGACGGAGCGTTCGGCAACAACACCAGGGCCGCGGTGATGGCCTTCCAGCGCGCGCAGGGCATTCAGGTCG
>JAEUJS010000360.1 GCA_016792935.1 Archangium sp.
GGTTGCAGTGACCCTGCGTCGAGATGTCCTGCAGCGTCGGCACTTCGGCGGCCGCGGTGCGACAGCTCGGACACACCAAAGCCCACCGCATCTCGAACAAACCCGCCGGCACCGCGTGGAGGAACGCGACCAGCACCTCGCGGCGATCTTCCATCCACGAATCGGCGAGCTCGAAGGGCCGCAGCTTCACGCAGTCGGCGTCGCTCGCTTCGTTCACCAAATGGCGAATGCGATCGACGACTTGCTTCTTCGTGCCGTGCTTCTCGAGCTCGCCCATGCAGCGCTCGACCTGCTCGACGACGGCCGGAGTCTTCGGAGCGAGAAAAGGACTCGGCGCTCCACTCGCGAGGTGCGCTTCGATCTCACTGGTCAGCGTTCGGAAGCCGCTGATGTTCGCGCGCAGGTTCCACCACACGACGGGCCGAATCACGAGCGAGCGCGGCACCGCCTCGAGCTTGATGTGGAGCAACGAGCCAGAGCCCTTCGCTTCCATCTTCCAGCTCACGGTGAGCGAGGCGATGGGCGAGCCCTGAAAGTCGCGGCGCACCGAAAGACCGCGTGTCCACGTCCATTCCCACGGGCGCTCCTCGTACCTGGTCGAGAAGCCGCCGAGCCTCGTTTCCGCCACGAAGCGCGCCGGCGTGCGTGACTTCGCGCCGTCGTCGATCGGCACATAACGAACGCCGCCGAGGCCGAGCCGCCGATTCATGCGGTCGGTGTCGGCGATGAAGGGCCACACCTTCTCGGGCGGCGCCTTCACCTCGAAGCTCTCTTCGGCCACCACCGGCTGCATCGCAGAGCAGAGGCTAATCGCGTCACTCGCCAGTGCGAGAAACGAAACCGACGGTGCAGTCAGGTGGGAAAACCGCTCCTGCCCCTGCTCCGTAGGCGCGTGCGACGAGCTACGGCACCTGCAGGAAGCTGCTCGAGTCGACTCCGCCCCGCTCGGGCTCGGAGTCTTCGGGCTCAGTGCCCTTCTTGAACCAGAGCTGCATCGAGTTCTTGTAGCTGGTGGCGATCTTCCCGCTCTTCTTGTCGATGCGCTTCTGGATGAGCGGCAGCTGCGGCGGCGGAGCGAACTCCGGCTGCTGTCGTCCATCGAGCGCCTTCATCATGTACGCGAGCCAGATCGGCAGCGCCGCGCGGCCACCCGTCTCGTAGCGACCGAGTGGGTGCGGGTTCAGGTCGTAGCCAACCCACGCGCTGGTCACGAGGTCGCGCGTGAACGCGGTGAACCACGCGTCGAAGGAATCGTTGGTGGTGCCGGTCTTGCCCGCCGCCGGCTTCCCGAGACGCTGCGCAGCCGCTCCCGTTCCGCCCTGCACCACGCCACGCATCAAGTCGGTGACGAGATACGCCGTCTCTGGAGAGAGGACCTGTTCACCGGGCTCGAACATGCGCGCGTAGCCACCCGCGAGCCGGTCTTGCAGCGACGCCCAGGGATCATCGAACGAGGTGTGGTCTTCCACCATGCGGCCGAAGCGGTCTTCGATCTTGCGCACGAAGTACGTCGGCTTCTTGAGGCCCAGTCGATTGATGGTCGCGTACACACCGACCAACTCGATCGGATACACGCACGAGCTTCCGAGCGCTGCGGAGTAGTCGGGATTCAGCGGCGTCGAGAAGCCGAGCTTCTTCGCGAAGTCGTTGATGGCCTTGATGCCGATGACCTCGTTCTTCTTGCCGAGGAAACGCGCGAGCTCGATGAAGGTCTTCACCGCGGGGATGTTCATCGAGTTGACGAGCGCTTCCTTGAGCAGCACCTCGCCCTTGAAGCCCTCGTCGTAGTTCGCCGGCTTCCACCGATTCTGATTTTCCGGATCGTCGTACACGATGGGCGAGTCGAGGATCACGGTGCCTTCCGTCCACCCCATCAGCTCGAGCGCGCCCGCGTAGACGATGGGCTTGAAGCTCGAGCCCGGCTGCCGGCACGCCTGGAACGCGCGGTTGAACTCGTTGGCGTCGAAGTCGTAGCCACCCACCATCGCCGACAAATACTGCCGGTGCGGATCGATCGAGACGATCGCCGCCTGCGGCTCGGGTTCCTGCTCGAGTCGAACGAGCGGCACGCCTTCGGGGACCTTCTCGGCGAGCGAATCGCTCCACGCTTCTTTGTCGTCGGTGAGCGACTTCTTGTCCTTCACCGCGCGCACCACGACGACGTCGCCGATGTTGAGCGGCTTGACGGTGTTGATGAGCACGTTCGGGTAGTACCGCTCGCCGTTCACTTCACGTGCCCAGCGCATCGCGAGCGCGGGCAGCCTGGCGACCTTGTTCCCGATGGTGACGTCGGCGACCAGCTCGTCCTTGCTCTTCGCGGTGACCAGCCCGACATAATAACGGCCCGGTTCGATCTCGGCGTCGCCCATCACCTTCTTCGACTTCTCGACGAACTTGTCCTGCTCGGCTTTGGTCTTCAGCTGCTGCACCGGCCCGCGGTAGCCCTGCCGCTTGTCGACCGCGAGCAGACCCCACAGCACCGCTTCCTGCGCGGCGCGCTGCTTCTCGCTGTCCATGGTGGTGAAGACCTTGAGACCGTCATTGAGCAGCACCTTGTTGCCATAGCGCTCGACGATGTCGCGCCGCGTCTCCTCGGTGAAGAACGGAGCGAACTGGTGGAACACGTCTTCCACCGCGTACACGCTCACCTCGGCCTTCGACGCTTCGTCGAACTCGGCCTGGGTGATCATGCCCTTCTCCTTCATCTGCCCGAGCACGTACTGGCGGCGCTTCTTCGCCTTCTCCGGAGCCGTGAACGGCGAGTAGTTCGACGGCGCCTGCGGGAGACCCGCGAGCAGCGCCATCTCGGCGAGCGAAAGGTCCTTCACGTCCTTGCGGTAGTAGTTCTCAGCCGCGCTCTGCACGCCGTAGCTGTGGTGGCCAAGGTAGACGTTGTTCAAGTACAGGTAGAGGATTTCTTCTTTGGTCAGCTCGCTCTCGAGGCGCCGCGCGAGCAACGCTTCGCGAAGCTTGCGCTTGATCGTCTTGGCGGTGGATTCCTTGTAGCCCTCGGCCGAGATGAGGACGGCCTTCGCGGTCTGCTGCGTGATGGTCGAGCCGCCCTGCACCTTTCCTTTTCCGCTCACCTTCTTGAGCGCGGTCTTCACGGCGGCGCGCGTGGTGCCGATGACGTCGACTCCGAAGTGATCGAAGAAGTCCGCGTCTTCGGCGGCGATGAAGGCCTGCACCAGGCGCTTGGGGATTCGCTCGTAGGGCACGACCTTGCGGCGCTCGTTGTAGAACTCGCCCGCGAGCACGCCGTCGACCGTGTACACCTCGGTGAGGATCGGCGGCCGGTACTCATCGACCCTGGGGATGTCGGGCAGACCGTCGGCGTACTTCCAGTACACGAAGCCGTAGCCCATCACTCCGGCCGTCGCGGCGCAGAGCACGAAGAAGCCGAACAGCTTGAACGGCGCCTTCCACCAGCGCTTCCGCGGAACGTTGACGAGGAGCAGCTTGCCTTCCTCGGTCGCCGTCTTGTTCTTCGTCGCTTCCGTCATTGCTGCTCCTGCTGCGTGACTGCCTTGTCCGGCTTGCTCTGCGTCATGCCCGCTCGGTTGAGAACGTCCTCGAGCTCGGCAGGCAGCTTCGATTCAACGACCAGTTTTCGCCCGTCTTCCGGGTGTGGCACTTCCAGCCGCGTGGCGTGGAGAAATAGCCGCTTCAGGCCCCACTTCGCCTTCACCTCTCGGTTGAATGCAAAATCCCCGTGCTTCGAATCGCCCGCGACCGGGTGCCCTATCGCAGCGAAATGTCGCCGAATCTGGTGGGTTCGGCCAGTTTCGATCGTGCATTCCACGAAGGCCGCGTGGCTGTTCTGCCACACGACGGAATAGCGGGTGCGCGCCTCCTGCATGTTCACCCCGCGGCGCTCGCGCGATTCGGCCGTCTGCTGGTGCTCAGCGAGCGGCAGGTCGATGAGCCCGCTGGTCTTCTGCAGCTTGCCCTTCACCAGCACGAGGTACTTCTTCTTCGCGCGGTGGGCGGTGAACACTTCCGTGAAGTGCACCATCGCAGGCCGCCGCTTGGCGACGATGATCACGCCTGACGTCTCGCGATCGAGGCGGTGCGCGGGGCTCGCTGAGAAGCCGTTCCGTTCTGCTTTCGGTCCCAGGTACGCGCGCACTACATCCACCACCGTGCCGCCGGTGATTCCACTTCCGGTGTGCGCCGCCATGCCGCTGGGCTTGTCGATCACGAGAATGAAATCGTCCTCGTGGAGAATCTTCAGCTGCGTGAGATCGACCGGAGGCGGAGGCGGCGCTTTGCGTTCAGCGCTGCGATCTCCGAGGAGCTGCTGATCCGTTCCGCGCACGGTGATGACGTCACCGTTGGCGAGCTCCTGCTCGGGCCTGGCGCGCTTGCCGTTCACGCGAATCTTCTTCACGCGAATCATCTTGAAGAGGTGGCTGAACGGAATGGTGGCGAGCGTCTTCTTGAGGAACTTGTCCAGGCGGACGCCAACGTGGTCCTCGGTGACGCGGTACTCGAGCACGGTCACCGCCGTCTATCTCGCGCGATCCAGTTGTGGAAGGTGGCTTGCGCTGACGGTATGAGCCGCGCCCATGGGAAAGCAGGTCAGCATCGAGGAGTTGCTCAAGTCGGGCTCCAAGCAGTGGAACCAGCTCCGCAAGGACGGAAAGGTTCCGGTCGATCACACGGGAGCGACGTTTCCTCAGTTGTTCTCGGCGAACGCAGACCTCTCGGGTCTCACGCTGATCGGTTCGGAATGGGAGAAGTGCGATCTCTCGAAGGTCAGCTTCAAGGAAGCCGATCTTTCGAACGCGTACTTCCACGGAGGCCGTCTGCAGGACTGTGACTTCCGCGGCGCGAAGCTCGATGGCGCGACGTTCGAGAAGTTGAAGTTGCTGCGTTGCGACTTCACCGGCGCGACCGGCCTCGAGGAACTCGAGTTCGACGACTGCGACATGGATCGCGTGACGGGCCTCGACGGTGAAGATGCGCCGCCTCCGCCTCCGCCGCCTGCGGTCGGCGTGACGAGCTTCACGCGTGAGCAGCGCGCGGCGGTGATGGGCGTGGCGACGTCGGCTCCCGAGAGCGAGCTGCCGCCGTTCCGCCCTGGAGATGCGCCGGGCACCATTCTCTTCCGCGGTCTGAAGCAGATCGCCAACCCGCCGCCCTGGGTGTTGGACGTGCCGGGCCTTCGTCCGCCCCTTCCCGTGCGCATGGCCGGTGGAGCGTCGCTCGAGCACCTCTACCGTGAAGCCGTGAAGACGCGCCTCGAAGGCCGTCGTCCGGTGCCCGACATGCAAGCCGTCGCCAAGGCGAAGGAAGTCGTGTCGAGCGGTGGTGGCGATGCGGCCGTGGCGGTCATGTACCTGCGTGAGGTGGGCGAAGAAGTGGTGCCCAGCGAGGCGGCGATCGACGGCATCAACACCGACTTGCGTGAAGCGGTCGAGGTGGAAG
>JAEUJS010000383.1 GCA_016792935.1 Archangium sp.
CCGACGCGTAGAGCGAGTCCGTTGCGGCGAACACCACGACCTGACCGTCCGCGCCCGTCAGCAGCGTGCCGAGGTGATCGAACACCTGGAGCTCGACTGGCCGCAGACCCGAGACGCGGACGTTGTAGACGTGCCCCGGGGTCACCGTGAAGCGCGTCCAATCGATGTCGCCCGCAGGCTGAATCGTGCGTTGCAGCGTCGCGTCGACGGCCGCCACGAACGCGATGGCCATGCACTCATCTGGCTCCGAGGTGTCGGCGTACTCTTCGGCGTGCGCGGTCGGGCATTCGACGTCAGCCCGCGGCGCCTCGATCGCGCTCGGGTCGGAGCACGCGCTCATCAACACCGACGCCACCGCGAACACACGTCGCATCAGCGCGATTGTCTCTGCACCTCGGGTCGCTGTGAATTGCCTCTCAACAGGTGCTGTGGAGAACGCTGTGGAGACTGTGGAAAACCCCGGTCTCCTCCCTGTGGGAAATGTGGAAAACCCGATCCACAAACCGGTCTCTCTTCGTTTTGCGTTAGCCGCACTCACAGTCATGTTTCCACAGGGTGACGTCACTTTCGGGCAAAGGTCCGGTCACAAAGCTTCCACAGGACTGGACACGCTCTCGAAGTGCGCGAGGCTCCACGCTTTTTCGGAATGTGTTGATCCCGAAAATCTGCCGGGTGTACGAGGCCCGCCCCGTTTTCGCTTCGTTGGCTGTCCGTTGCAAAACCGCAGCACCCGAATCACCTTTCTGAACGTTCTGAAATGGCCGACCTGACCCCTGGAGCCAAAGAGCTGTGGCAGAGCGCGCTCGAGCGCCTCCGCAATGACGGACAGACCTACGTGGTCAGTCAGCTGTTGCAGCTCCACCCGCTCAAGCTCGAAGCCGACGCGCTGACCCTCGGTGTGGAAGACCTCTTCTTCCGCGACTGGGTCGATGACCACTATTCCGAATTGATGGGCACCGCGCTCGCCGGCGTCACCGGCGCTCCCGTGCGCGTCCTCTGGGAAAAGGTCGAGAAGAGCAGCATCGCGCCGGTCTTCACGCAGACCACGCCGCCGCCCATCGCCTCGCTGCGTCGCCCGGCGCGCCTCAACGAGCGCTTCACGTTCGAGACCTACGTCGTCTCCGATTCCAACCAGCTGCCCGCGGCCGCCGCGTATGCGGTGAGCGAGTCTCCGGGCCGCGCGTACAACCCGCTCTTCATCTACGGCGGCACCGGCCTCGGCAAGACGCACTTGCTGCACGCCATCGGCAACCGAATCATTTCCAGGCAAGCCGGCGCGCGCGTTTTGTACCTCTCGAGCGAAGAGTTCACGAATCAGTTCATCGAGTCGGTGCGCGATCAGAAGATGACGGAGTTCCGTCGCCGCTTCCGTGAGGAATGCGACGTGCTCCTCATCGACGACATCCAGTTCCTCGGGAAGAAGCAGGAGACGCAGAACGAGTTCTTCTACACGTTCAACGCGCTCCACCAGATGAGCAAGGCCGTCGTCATGACGTCCGACACCGTGCCTTCCGAAATTCCCGGCCTCGAAGATCGCCTGCGCTCGCGCTTCGCGATGGGCCTCATCACCGACGTGCACGAGCCGACGTTCGAAGCGCGCATGGCCATCTTGAAGAAGAAGGCCGCCGCCGAGGGCGTCAACCTCACCGACAAGGTGACCAACTTCATCGCGCGTCACGTCGTGAAGAACGTGCGAGAACTCGAGGGCGCGCTCATCAAGGTCACCGCCGTGCACGCGCTCACCGGTCAGCCGCTGACTGAAGAGCTGTGCGCGCAGGTGCTCGCCGATTTGATTCCGGCGCAGAAGGCGCTCGACGCCGAGACGATTCAGCGTGAGGTCGCGCGCTTCTACAAGTTGCCCGTCGACGAGCTCCGCGGAGAGCGTCGCGTGAAGCACGTCGCGCACGCGCGCCAGGTGGCGATGTACCTGTGCCGCACGTTGACCGCCGCGTCGTTGCCGGAGATCGGCAAGCGCTTCAACAAGGACCACTCGACGGTGCTGACCAGCGTTCGGAAAATCGAATCGCTCAAAGACTCCGACGAGCAGTTGAAGCTCGAGCTCGGTGAGCTGTCGCAGAAGCTCGCGACGGTCTGAGCTTCAGCTTCAGTTCCGGCACACGCTCGACAAGCAGACTTGCCCGTTCGGCGTGCAGTCCTGGCACGGGTTGCCGTTGCGACCGCACGCGTAGTCGCTCGTGCCGTCGTTGCAGAAGTCGTTCGCGCAGCAGCCGTCGCAGTTGGTGGTGCCGTCGCACACGCACGTCGCGGTGGCCGGCACCATTCCGCGGCAGCCCTGACCCAGACCGCATTCCGCAGACGCGCCACAACGGCACTGACCCGTCACGCACTGTGACGCGAAGTTGCCATCGCAGTTGGTGCACGCGCCGCCTCCGACGCCGCACGCAGCGAGCGTGTTGCCGGGCTGGCAGACCGAGCCCTCGCAGCACCCGCTCGGACACGACATCGCGTCGCACACGCACATGGTGCCGCTGCACCGCTGACCGGTGGAGCACGCCGCGCCCGAGCCACAGCCACATGAGCCGTCGGCGCGACACACGTTGCTGCTCGTCGTGTTGCAGTTCATGCACGTGCCTCCGTCGACGCCGCAGCGGCCCGCGGTCGGCGGAGCGACACACGCCCCGCCCATGCAGCACCCGCTCGGGCACGAGACCTGGTCGCACACGCAGGTGCTGCCGACGCACCGCTGGCCGGCTGCGCACTGCGCTGCGCCACCGCACCGGCAGTTGCCGCCCATGCAGGAGTCGGAGCGCGTCGCGTCACACGCAAAACACGCCGCGCCGTTGGTGCCGCACTGGCCGACGCTCGGCGTCGTACACGTCGGGCCGCTGCAGCAACCGCTCGAGCACGTCGTCGAGTTGCAGCCCTGGCACGCCTGACCGACGCACGTCTGGCCCATGCACGAGGCGCAGCTCGCTCCGCCGGTGCCGCACACGGTGTTGGTGTTTCCCGCCTGGCACTGGTTGCTCGCGTCGCAGCAGCCCGAAGGACACGACGTCGCGTTGCACTGACAGATTCCGCCGACGCACTGCTGGCCTGACGCACACATCGCGCCGCCGGGGCCGCAGCTGCACGCGCCGTTGACGCAGCGGTCCGCCCGCACGGTGTCGCACGCGCCGCAGCTCGAGCCTGCTGCTCCACACGCCGTGCTGGTCTGCGAGGCCGGACCGAGGCACGCCGGAGTGGCTCCACCGACGCAACACCCACCCGGACACGAGGTCGCGTTGCACACGCAATTGCCGCCCTGACACACGAGGCCCGCGCCGCACGCCGGGTTGGAGCCGCACCGACACTGCCCCGACGCGCAGGTGTCGGCGTTCGAGCCGCACGCCGCGCACGCGGCTCCGGGTGCACCACACGCGGTGGGTGACGTCGCGGTGCACGTGCCCGCCGCGCAGCAGCCCGACGTGCAGCTCGTCGCGTCGCACACGCAGGTGCCGCCCTGACAACGCTGGCCCGTCGGGCACGGGGCATTGGAGCCACAGCCACACGTGCCGTTCATGCGGCAGCGATCTGCCTGCGTCGCGCTGCAGGTGGTGCACGCGGTGCCTCCCAGCCCGCAGTCGGTCGCCGTGGCGGGATTCACGCACGCGCCGTTCTTGCAGCAGCCACC